>CAYSKN010000104.1:0-10600 GCA_964431565.1 uncultured Gemmatimonas sp. | reverse complement strand
GGAGTAGCTCAGCTGGTAGAGCGCAAGCCTTCCAAGCTTGATGTCGCGGGTTCGAGCCCCGTCTCCCGCTCTTTCCGATTCAGTGGATTTGTGACCGGGCACCGGATTCAATCCGGTACCCGTTTGTCTTTCCGGTGACGGTTAATGTGCAGGTGCTGCGCAATGGAGTGATGAAGTTCCTCGACCACCTTCATCCGACTGCCATGTCCGTCCACTCCTTTGCGTTTCGCGTCCTGAAGGCCGCCTTTGTCTGTTCACTGGTCTCGGCTTTCGCTCCACTTGAAGCTCAGTCGTTTTCGTCCGGACCGGTGTATGCCGGCCCCCGCATCTGGATCGGCAACCTGAACGGAGCCACCTCTATAGGTGTTCAGGCCGAGAGAGGCTTCACCCAGCCCGGGAAATACGGACCTGGTATCATCTCCTTCGGCGCCGGTATTGATCACTACTCCTGGGACTGGAATTATGTAGGCGGCAAGTACGATTACTCAGTCACGCCTATAGAGGTGTTCTCAAATTACCATTTCCGGATCGGTACACAGCCCAGACTCGATCCCTATGCCGGGCTCGCGCTTGTGTATTCGGTGGTGAGCGCATCGTACTCGGGAGCCGGCATCGCCAGCACAAGCAGTAGTTCGAGCGATATTGCCGGACACGTTGGAGCGCGCTATTTCCTCAGCGACAAGGTCGCAGTGCAGGCACAGCTGGGCTTCGGATACGGGACCATGTCACTCGGCGCTACATGGCGTTTCTGAAACACTGGTGAGTGCCGTTCGGATGTTCTTCGTCATCAACATCGCAGGTTGCAATTGCGACGGCGGACGCAGTTGTCCACATTGGACGAGTGTCCGGGAATCAGGCGGCTCTCGACGATCTCTTCAGCCTCACGTATGAAGAACTGCGTCGGCTCGCTGATCGCGTGCGTAGCGGAGAGTACGGAGTATCTGTCACGCCGACCACGCTGGTAAACGAGGCATGGCTCAAACTCTCGGCAAACCCGGCCATTGCATATACATCACCGCTGCATTTCAGGCGTATTGCTGCCCGGGCAATGCGGCAGGTGTTGGTGGAGGCAGCGCGTCGACGTCGGGCCGCACGGCGTGGCGGAATGAATGCGCGACCTGTCACGCTGGATGAAGGTCTTTGTCTGCACGATGAGGGCGATGAGGTGATTGCCCTGCATGAAGCGCTTGATCGCCTGGCCCTGATCGCACCTCGACAGGCGCTGCTCGTGGAGGGTCGTTTCTTCGGCGGGCTCGACGTCAGAGAAACGGCAGAACTTCTCGGCGTGAGCGAATCGACTGTGTTGCGCGACTGGCGCATGGCGCGGGCGTGGCTGGCAACTGAGCTCCAGACGGAATAATGGCGGTGGACATGCCTCCAGAAGTCACATCTGATCGGTGGGCTGCTGCGCAGGCTCTGTTCGAAGCGGTGGCAGACTTGCCTGCCGTCGCGCAGATGGATCGTCTCAGAATGCTCACCGATGATCCGATCCTGATCGAGGATGTCGCCCGACTGCTGCAGGGCGATCGCATCGCGATCACATTGCTCGATCAACGACTGGGCGATATCGCGGCGCGATTCATTGACTCGTCGACTGAGTACAGCGGGCGTGAGATTGGTCCGTACAGGTTGCTGGCCCTGCTGGGCGAGGGCGGCATGGGTGTGGTGTATCGCGCTGTACGTGACGGCATGTCCCGGATCGTGGCGATCAAGATTCTTCGTGATGGTGGTCTCTCGCCGGCGCGACGTGCACGATTTATGGCCGAGCAGAGAGCGTTGGCGCAGCTCACCCACCCCGGTGTTGCCCAGATCTTCGATGCAGGGGAACTTGCCGACGGTACTCCATGGTTCGCCATGGAGCATGTCGACGGGCTGCCGCTCGATACGTACTGCGCACGACGGGAACTGGATATTGAGGGCAGGCTGCGGATTCTGGATCGGGTGTGCGATGCAGTCCAGTATGCGCATGAGCGTGCCATAGTCCATCGCGACCTCAAGCCGTCGAATATCCTGGTGACGGTAGATGGCGATGTGAAATTGCTGGATTTCGGGATCGCGAAGCAACTGGACGACATGAGCCTTGGATCCGATGTCAACGCCGGCATCTGCGATGCAACGCACTCAATGTTGCGACTGCTGACACCAGCCTACGCTGCACCGGAGCAGGTCAGGGGAGAGACCGTGGGCGTGTATACGGACGTGTATGCACTTGGTGTGATACTTTACCAGATCGTCTCGGGCATACTGCCGTTTGATCTGTCCCGTTCGACTCCCAGCGAGGCAATGGCATCGATCGTCGAACAAGATCCGAGGCAGCTCTCTGCAGTTGCCAGGTCCCGGCATCTGGCTTGGCTGTCATCGGTGAGCGGAGCACAATGGGCTGATCTCGATCTGCTCTGCAGTACTGCGATGCACAAGGACGCCCATCGACGCTATCGCACGGTCGATGCTCTGCGCCGTGACATCAGGCATTTCCTTCGGGAGGAACCACTCGAGGCACATCCGGACAGCGCGTCCTACCGTGCACGCAGATTTCTCCGGCGAAGATCGCGTGCCGTAACGATAGGGGCTGCGGTCATGCTGCTGCTGACTGCGATGGGAATAGCCTCAATAGTCGGAATAACGCGGGCCCGTGATGCAGCGCGGGCCGAACTCGACAGACGCGAATGGCTGCAGCAATTCCTGCTTGCGTTGTTCAGTGGAAACGAACAGGGGGCACCGCCCGATAGTCTGCGAGTCATTACTGTGTTGGAACGAGGCGAACTTCAGGCGGCGATGCTTCATGGGGATCCCCTGATGCAGGGAGACATGCTCGTCGCGCTTGCGCGCGTCCAGCAGGGACTTGGTCGCTACGGTCATGCCGATTCGCTCGCTGAAGCCGGAGTCGCGGCGCTCCGGAGCGCAGGAGACAGAACTGCACTTATCGATGCAGTACTGGCCCGTGCCGAACTGCGTCTTGCAGAAGCACGTTATCCGGCTGCGGATTCACTACTCGACGATGCCTGGGCGCTGCTGTCTCCGCGCTCGTCTTCGTATGCTGCCACTGCAGCCTGGCTGTATCGCCCTGACGAGCGGTCGTCGGCACACCTGCTCAAGATCCGGCTGCTGGACCTGCGTGGCAGGAGACAGTTGCTCCAAGGTCAATACGACTCTGCAGTGGCTACGCTGACTGATGCGCGGAGCAGCATTCCACGCACAGGATTCAATCCAATGCTGGTCACCGACATACTGTCGGATCTGGCTGATGCAGCCTTCTACACGGGCGCATACGATCATGCCGACTCGCTCAATCACGAGGTTCTTGCCCGGGTACAGCGTGATATCGGAGCCAGTCACCCGCGCGCGGCAAGTGCCATGGTCAACCTCGGTGCCACGCAGTTTGAGCGTGGAATGTATGCAACTGCCGAGCAGTGGTTTCGTGAGGCGCTGTTGATAACGGAACGTTATTTCGGCACGGATCATGTCCAGACGGCGTCAGCGAGGACTATGCTGGGCAGATCACTCGTGTTTCAGGAGCGTCTGGAGGAGGCGACGGCCCAGCTGAAGACAGCGCTCCGATCGGAGGAAGCAAGCATGGGGCCGATGTATCCAGGTGTTGCGAGTATCCTGAATGAACTGGGAAATGTAGCTATCAGGCGACATCAGCTCGACAGTGCCGATGCGTACTTCGGCAGGATGGCGGAAGTCTACCGTGTCAGCAATGGCGAGGGCCACTTTACAGTTGCTGTAGCGTTGTCGAACAGGGGTACGGTGGCAATGGAGCGTAAGGATCTTGTTACGGCGGAACGATGGTTCAGGGAGGCCGTGCGACGATTCGCCACCGCACAGGGCGAAATGCACCTGAATACCGGAATCTCCAGAATCAAGCTGGGGCGGGCGCTTATTCGGCAGAGACGCTGGCGTGAGGGAATAATCGAATCCGGGGCCGGTTACGAAATTGTGAAGGCGAACTCCCAACCGGGCGTGAGTTATTTGCAAGCGGCGCGTCGCGATCTCGCGGTGGCGTACGATTCGATTGGCCAGCCCTCGGTGTCGCAACGGTACCGCGAAGAGGCTTCCCTATTCGATCCTCCGGGGTGACCTGAGCAGGTACCAGGATGGGGCATGAGCCGTGCGATGACCATGGGGTGCGGACATGTGGCTGTGTTGGACGCGCGGTGTGGGGGTGTTGGCTTGTCTGGCTTTCGGTGCAAGGATATTTTGCAGGTTTCGCAGTGCTGCTCACGTAGCTCAGTCGGCAGAGCACATCCTTGGTAAGGATGAGGTCACCGGTTCGATCCCGGTCGTGAGCTCTCAGTTCCGGAAGTGATGACCGGGCCCCATCGTGCCCATGTTGACGAAGGGGCCTTTTTCGTTTTACTGCGCTCAGCGAGTTACCGACTCTCAGGGGCCAGGTTCTGTCTGGCCGGACATTCGCGCAGCGTCATTCTGATAATGTTGCCTTGAGTGGCAATCACAGGATTGCTGCCCGGATGGCAGCGCAGAACACCGTGCATCGCCCTGGTCAGCCGGCTTGGTCGCTCTACCGGCTGGCTCCTGCGAGGGCCGGGAATGAGGCTGCCTCCGGTGCCATGTCGCCGACGTAGTAGGACATCACCGCCTGCTGGAAAGCCAGGGTGTACTTGGCAGTGACCACCGCACTGGCGGCCTGCACAAGTTGCGCACGGGCTGCTGTGACTTCCACCAGCGTGCCGGCTCCGACCTCATAACGGCGTGCCTGCGTTTCCGCTGCGAGCTCGGCTGCCGTAAGCTGAACTCGTGCAGCGGCATACTGCTCCACGGCTGCCTCGTGATTGAGATAGGCCTCCCGCACTTCGGAGGCAACCTGCAGACGGCGGTCCTGCAGCGTAAGTCTGGCGTTATCGGCTGCAATGCGCGCCTGCTGGACCGCGACACTCGACACGCGACGATCGAAGAGCGGGACGCTTACTGAGAGGCTCAGCGAACCGCTTCGACGCTGGTTGAGCTGATCGCTGAATCTGAGAGTGCTGGCGGAGTTGAAGGCACTGCCGTAACCCAGGTTCATCGAAAGCTGTGGCAACCTTGATCCACCCGCATTGCGCACGCTGAAACTGGTGGCGTCCACACGTGTGCCGAGAGCATCGAGATCTGCGCGGGAATCCAGTGCCCTTGCGAGCAGGCTGTCGAGGCTGAAGTGTACGGGTGCAACGGAATCGGAGATCGCCGGGGCGATGAAATCGTATGAGCCGCGTGGATCGAGCTGCAAGGTCCTGATCAAGGCGACACGTGCGAGCTCGCGATCACGTTGGGTGGTGACGAGCGTATACTGAGCACTGGCAACCGTGGCCTGCTGCTGGTACTGGTCGGAAATCGGCCGTGCCCCCGCTCTGACCATCCGCTGGATCACGGTATCCTGCGCCATCTGCACCGCCAGGTTGTCGCGCTGCACCTTCAACTGCTCATCGCGCTGAACTAGGGTCAGAAATCCGGACGCTGCCGTGAATATGGCAGTCTGCCTTGCACGCAACAGATCGGAGTCGTTGGCATCATTGGTGAGTCGTGACTCACGGAGTTGTGCGAGATTGCGTCCGCCATCATACAGCGTGAGAGCGGAGCTGGCGTTGAGGCTTAGGGATGTCACGCTCTGATCGACTATGCGTCCTTCGTTCTGATTGAACGTATAGCCGTATGATTCAGATGTGTTGGTGCTGAGTGAGAGACTGGGGAGAAATGCGGCCGAGCGCTGTCGGAGGGTTGCCTCGCCGGCGGCAAGGGCATTCTCTGCCTGACGCACCGCGACGTTCTGCCTGAGCGCGAGCCGCACAGCGTCTTCAAACGTGATGGACACGGGTGTCTGCTGGGCATCGACAGCGGCAGGCATGGCCACCGGCAGCACAAACAGGAGAAGTACGAAGGTGAATCTTCCGTGCCCGCCCCTTGGGGTGCCGGAGGGTGATGGGTTTGCCGGTGTCGGCGAAAGCGGAAACATTGTATGAGGCCTCCGGTGCGCACTCATTCGTAGCGCAGCGCCTGAATGGGATCCAGCGCAGCGGCCTTGCGCGCCGGGTAGTAGCCAAAGAAGACACCGACCGCTGCAGAGAAGCCCGTGGCTATCAGTACAGCAGTGAGTGATGTGGTTGTATGCCAGCCAGTGAAATGTGCCACGACCATCGAACCTCCGATGCCCACCAGCAGTCCGGCGATGCCGCCCAGTAGACAGAGAACTACACTCTCAACCAGGAACTGCGTAAGGACATCCGAACCGCGCGCACCTATGGCGAGACGGATTCCGATCTCCCGTGTACGTTCAGTGACGGACACGAGCATGATGTTCATGATTCCGATTCCGCCCACCACGAGCGAGATCGAGGCAATGGCAGCGAGAAGCGCTGTCATCACGGTGGCGGTGCTGGTGGCTGCGGTCGCCAGTTCGGACTGATCACGCACGGTGAAGTCGTCCGCGCCGCCACTGATACGGTGCGATTCCCGCATTATGTCGCGAATCTCACCCATCGCCGCCGGGATCTGGCGCGTGTCGGCGGTCATCGCGATGATCGATCCGATGAAGAAGAAGTTGCTTATGCGGGTCTGCGCGGTCGTGTAGGGCACCACCACGATATCGTCCTGGTCAGTACCGGTGGCTGCCTGCCCCTTCTTCGCCAGCACACCGATGACGGTGAATGGAGTGCGACCAAGGCGCACCCGTTCACCCACTGCTTCTCCGTTTGGAAACAGTCCATCGGCAACCGTGCGTCCCAGAATGACGACGGTGCGCTTACCCGCAACATCCTCATCGGTGAACTCGAGGCCATCCTCAACCGCCCAGTTGCGGATTCGGAAGAAGTCAGTCGAAACGCCGTTCACTTCCGTACGCCAGTTGCCGGTGTTGGCCACGATCTGCGTACGGGTGCTCACAACTGGTGAGATGCCAGTGAGCAGAGTCGACTCGCGTTGAAGCTTGTCGACGTCATCGATCGTGAGACGGTTGAATGTCTGTGCGCCCTGGCTGGCTCCACCTGTCTGGGTGGTACCCGGCGTGATCACAATGAGATTGGTGCCGAGTGTGGCAATCTGGGATTCAATCTGGCTGCGGGCCCCCGCACCTATCGCCACCATCACGATGACTGCGGATACACCGATCACTATCCCCAGCATCGTCAGGAATGTGCGCATCTTGTTCTTGACGATACTCTGCATCGCCATACGAATGAGTATTGTGGGTTTCATGCCATTTCCTCGTGCGCGTCGTGAGTCACCAGATCGGCGGCAGCGTCACCCCTTTCTTCCACCGGGTGATCCCTGATGATTCGCCCATCGCGCATGTCGACGATACGCTTTGCGTAAAGGCTCACTTCCGGCTCATGCGTTACCAGGACGATCGTGATCCCCTGGTCGTTGAGTTGCTGAAACAGCGCCATGACATCGAGCGTGGTACGGGTATCGAGATTGCCAGTAGGCTCGTCAGCGAGCAGCAGCGTAGGGTTGGTCACCAGCGCCCGTGCGATGGCCACGCGCTGCTGCTGTCCACCCGAGAGTTCGCTGGGGTGATGATCCATGCGTTTGCCCAGTCCCACGCGCTCGAGTGCCGCGCGCGCCATCGCTCTTGTGTTCTTGTGGCGTGAGAGACGGTCGTAGAGCAGCGGCAACTCGACATTGTCGAGAGCCGAGGTGCGGGAGAGCAGATTGAATCCCTGGAAGACGAATCCGAGCTTGTGGCTGCGCAGATCTGCCCGCTGGTTGCGTGTCATGCCGTCAACGCGCACGCCGTCCAGCAGATATGTGCCCGTCGTTGGTGTATCGAGGCATCCGAGAATGTTCATGAGCGTGGACTTGCCCGAACCGGAGGTGCCCATGACTGCCATGAATTCGCCGGGCATCACGGTGAGCTCGATGTGGCGGAGGGCCGCGACTTCGTTCGACCCCATGCGATAGATCCGCGAGAGGTTCGTCACGCTGATGACGGGAGTCGTTGTCGGAGTGTTCATGCCATCACCGCTCAGAACGGTCCCCGTGGCCCCATGCGACCGCCCGGGCTCTGTTGCTGGAACGGACTACTGGTGCCGGAGGCGACAGTGGAACCGCTGGCGGCGTTGATGCCGATCACCACCTGCATACCTGGAGTGATTCCTTCGCCACTGATTTCAGTTCGGGTGCCATCGGTTATCCCCACCTGCACGCGGTGGGGCACCAGTACTCCCTCATCCAGAGTGTAGATGGTACCCATGCTGAAGCGCTTCTCCTCGCCGTAGCGGCGATTATTGCCCGAACCGGTATCAGCGGTGCCAGCGGCACCTGCGCTGGTTGGAGCCCTGCCGGCAAGTGCGCCGGTCGCGCTGCTTGAGGGTTGTGGGTTCCTCGTGTCGCCACCAAACGCGGCGGCGCCTGTCGTCGTCTCAGACCGACTGATCACGCTGCGGCCACTTGCGGTATCACCAGGCTCTGCTGGTGGGCGGAAACGCAGGGCAGTGTTGGCGACGGTGAGTGCCTGATTCGCTTCAGCAGTGATGAACTGCACCGTGGCCGTCATGCCTGGCAGCAGTACGCCGTCGGGATTGGCAACGTCGATTACAGCCGTGTAACTCACCACGTTGTTCGCGGTCGTGGAGGCAAGTCGCACCTGCTTCACGGTACCGCGGAACTGGCGGTCCTGGAACGACTGCACGGTGAACAGCGCCTGTTGGCCATCCTTGATCGAGCCGATATCAGTCTCATCGACGGACGCCAGAATCTGCATCTGCGACAGGTCGTTCGCGATCAGGAACAACTTCGGCGCAGAGAGACTTGCAGCGACGGTCTGTCCGACATCGATATCACGTTCGATGACCACACCATCAATGGGAGCATAGATGTTGGTGTATGCCAGATTCTGCCGCGCACGCTCAAGCGCGATCTGTGCGGACGTAAGACTGGTCTGGGCGAGCGCGTAGGCCGTTCTCGCCGAGTTGTATTCGGTCTCCGTGACGATCTTCTCGTCGTGCAGCGTCTTCGTGCGCTCGTACTCCTCCTTGGACTGAGCCAGCGAGGCGTCCGCGCGGGCGACCCCGGCTTCCGCATCCTGTACGGCCTGCTTCAGAAGGCTGGGGTCGATGCGTGCGATGAGCTGTCCCTTTTTCACGCGATCGTTGAAGTCTGCCCGCAACTCGGAAACCTGGCCCGATACCTGGGTGCCGACCTCCACGGTCTGTACGGCACCGAGCGTGCCTGTGGCGGACACGGTGGAACGGATGGAGCCCAGGTCCACTGTGGCGAACCGGTATGTCGGTTCGTCGGTGCCGCGCTTGGTCATGAGCCAGAGGCCAGCGCCGGCGATGGCGGCGACGACAACCGTCGCCAAAGTAATCTGTGTCAACCTGTTCATGATCATACTGATGAAGTCGGAACGGGCGGTGGTGCCCGGTGGTGCCACCAACATGGTGGTATGTGGTCCACTCACCCTTGGTAGACGCTGCCCGGCTCGAATGTTTGCCTCCGATTCACGAACCGCCGTCCGGTGTTCTGAATAGTGGATCCGGAGGTACGAACGGGTTCTGGCGGACTGTCGGTACCTGGAGCTAAGCTGGGGAATGCCCGGCCGTCCACTGCCTACGGAGCTGTCTGCTACGGGGAGCCACTCGGTCCTGTCGATCCGGGTTTCCCGTAGGGAAAGACTGCTGGTTCTGGCTTTCTGGCTTCTGTATGCTGTACTGACCACGGTGAACCTGCTCTTTGGTGGACGACGTGGCCCTGATGGCAGTGCAGACAGTGTGATCTTCTGGATTGCGGTAGCCGAGGCGGTCGGCTGGGCTCTCGTAACGCCTGTCCTGTTCGAACTAGTGGCTGGTCATACGGTTGAGGAGGGAGAAGACGCGCTCACTTCCGGTGAGCTGTTCCGGTTCATGATGGTCGGACTTGGCGTTGTGTCTGTGATGACGGCATTCGGGTTCGGGCTGCGGATGACCTTTTTTCAGTTCTGGCGCTGGGGGGGGCCGCCGATCTGGTTTGCTTTCACCAGCAATGCGGTGCTGTACGCCGGCGTGGTTGCCGCTGGGCTGGCGCGCGCATACTCGCTGCAGTCACGTTGGCGTGAACAGGTTGCGGCAAGGCTCGAGGGAGAACTGGCACGGGCCACGCTTGCAGCACTGCGGGAGCAGATTGATCCTCACTTCCTGTTCAACACGCTCAATCTCATTTCCTCTCTCGTGGATCGCGATCCCAAGGGAGTGAGACGCATGATCGCTCGTCTGAGCGAATTGTTGCGGGCGAGCCTGGAAACCGGCGGGCGTCAGGAGATTCCGCTGAGGCAGGAGCTGGCGCTTCTGAACGCCTATCTCGAGATCATGCGGGTGCGCTTTGGCGACAGACTCGAGATTGTCCAGCGAATCGACGATTCACTGCTGGATGTGTTCGTGCCGAGCTTCCTGCTGCAGCCGTTGGCCGAGAATGCCGTCCGGCACGGCATCGAGCCGTGGCACTTGTCGGGGCGGGTCGAAGTGGACGTGTTGCGCGAGGGCGATGAGCTGGTTGTGCAGGTGAGGGACAACGGGCCCGAGATCGAGGCTTTGGAGGGCGGCAGGCACACGCTCACGGCGGTGAATGTGGGTACCCGGTTCGATGATGCCATCGATGGTCATCAGGGCATCGGGCTTGCCAACACGCGGGC
>CAYSKN010000103.1:0-10730 GCA_964431565.1 uncultured Gemmatimonas sp. | reverse complement strand
ACCTGCGTCGTGCGTGGTATTGGCAGAATCCTCGAGGAAGAGGACAAGTTATCATCGGTTCTGTCCACCTGACAGCGGACGAAGCACGTGGCCCGCACTGTTCGGGGTGGGGGTGGGGTAAGAGGAGGGGGGGCGGGGCGTCTCGATAGCGTTCTGCTTCTGGCTTGCCTGACGCTGGCAGTGATTGCCACAGTGATGTCCCGAAGTTCAAAGGAACGGGTTGCGACGGTTGTTCGAACAACGGTGCTGGTGCCACTTGTCGCGATCGAGGGACGGGCTGCATCCATTCGTGCAGCAGTGCTTTCGCGTGACGCCCTGCTGCAGGTTAGGGGTCGTGCGGTTACGGACACGCTGAGCTTCCATTCGGTGGCAGAAGAAAACGCGGTGCTCCGCAGTCTGTTGGGCCTGTCTGCTCGGTTGCAGGACGGGTTCATTCCGGCCGAGCTCCTGCCGGTACGCGTGGGCGATGAATTTACCATTGCACTGACGGCTGGCAGTGACGCGGGTGTTCGTCAGTTCGCGCCAGTGGTTACGGCCGACGGCCTGGTGGGAATGGTCGAGAGTGTGGATCGTGCGACCAGCTTTGCCATAACCTGGGCCCATCCCGATTTCCGCGTCAGCGCGATGAGTGTCGATCAGAGTGCCTTCGGTATCGTGCAACCTCATCTCGGTGCGGGTGCTGAACGCTGGTTGCTGGAGATGCGTGGGGTTCCGTTCAGAGCCAGGCTCGATTCCGGAACTCTCGTCGTGAGTTCCGGAATCGGCTCGAGCTATCCGCGTGGGATTCCGGTTGGCACCATCATGGGCGAGCTGGTCACTCCAGAGAAGTGGGCTCGCACGTATCTGGTAAAGCCAGCCGTTCTGCCGGAAGCGATCGGTCCGGTGCTGATTCTGCTGCCGGGCCGTGCCCAGGCAGGTGTTAACGGAGTATGGACCACGGTGGCTGCGGCGGACAGTGCGGCCCAGGCAGTGGCGGCCGCTGGCGATTCGATTTTGCGCAAGGCAGCGCTCGACGAGCTGGCCGCACGGCGTGCTGCGCTCGAATCAGAAGCGCAAAGCGACAGCCTCGCGGCCATGCAGGACACCATGAGAGTTGAGGGCGGACTTCCGTCGCCACCAGGGCGGCTGACGCTTCCGGACAGTATGCGGGCCGACAGCGCCGGGGTCAGGCAGCGTCTGGACAGCATTGCCCGGGCTCGTCCGCTAGAGGGGCTGCGGGATGAAGATGGATCTGCTTCGGGAGTCCGGCCCTGATGCCGGCTGGACAGGCGTCGTCGGGGCTGGCTGGCATGGTGCGGTCCGGGATCGGCTTCGTCCTGCTGATGCTCGCGCAGTTTGGTATCCGGCCCCTGGTGGCTGGTCGTGTGGATGTCGATTTTGCCTTCATCGCCATCTTCTTCCTTGCCGTTCGGATGCGACCCGGGATAGCCGCCGTTACGGGCTTCCTTGTGGGAATTGCACTGGATTCCATGGCGCCGGCCACGTTCGGCACGCAGGCTCTTTCTCTGACCCTGATCGCCTACGGCGCTTCATGGATCAAGGCGGTGTTTTTTGCAGATCATGTCGGTCTCGTTGGGTTCTTCATTTTTGCGGGGAAGTGGATCTTCGATATCACACACAGCCTGCTGGCGGGTGTATCATCCGGGATACCGCTTGTGATCGCTCTTCTGGTGTGGTCACCACTCTCAGCAGCAATTACCGCTCTGGTTGCTGTTCTGCTGCTGGTGGTGCTGCGTCCCCTGTATCGATCACAGTCCTTCTAGGAACCCAGGACACTCGGTGCAGTGCTGTTCGCTGTCTGCCGTTGAGGTCGGCACGTGAAGTACCATCCGCATAGTGTGATACGTCGCGCGCGCATTGCGCGCTGGGTGTTGCTTGTGTCGTTCTCCGCACTGGGGGCTGCGTTCTTCCGTGCGCAGGTCATTGAGCGGGCCGCCTACACGCTACAGGCAGAGAGCAACAGGCTGCGTGAGGTTCCGCTGCCGGGTGCGCGCGGAATCATCTACGATCGCAAGGGTGAGGTCATCGCCGAGAATCTGCCAGGATACTCAGTCTCGATCCTGAGCCCGACCGAGGATTCATTGCGCTCGGCACTTCGCACGCTCTCGCAGGTTGTAGATATCGATTCGGCTCAACAGGCTCTTGCCGTACGCCGCTATCGGCGCTCTCCGACGAGGCCAGCCGTGATCTTCAATGATGCCTCGTTCCAGGTGGTGTCTGTCCTGGAGGAGCGTCGCATCGAGTTTCCGGGGCTCATAATTCAGAGTGCTCCAAGACGCTACTACCCCGATGCAGAAGCGGTGGCGGCTCTGGTAGGGTATACTGGCGAGATTTCCGAGGACGAGCTCGCACAGGAGCGGTTCGATGGGTACAAGGCGGGCCAGCAGATTGGCAAGGCGGGTATTGAGCTTGAGTACGAGGAACAGCTCCGTGCACGCGAAGGCGGTCGATTTGTAGAGGTTGATGCACGCAACCGCGTTGTGCGCGATGCGGGTGTGCGTCCCGACATTGCACCGGAGGCACCACCGCCCCTTCAGACCAACATAGACCTCGACCTGCAGAAATACGCCCACAGTTATTTTGGCGACTCACTGCGCGGCGCGGTGGTGGCGCTCGAACCGACCACAGGCGCTGTATTGGCGCTTTACAGTGCGCCAAGCTATGACATCAACCAGTTCATCGGGGGCGTGTCGAGCTCGTTCTATCAGAGCCTGCTGGATGATCCGCATACTCCGCTGGTAAATCGTGCTCTGCAGGGCGCCTATCCGCCGGCATCCACGTGGAAGCTGGCTACTGCCGTGATCGGACTGCGGCTTGGCCTGGTTACCATGGACACGCGCATGGAGAGGCCGTGCACCGGCGGGTACTACTATGGCCGTGTCTTCAAGTGCTGGGACAAGAAGGGTCACGGTGACATCACTCTTGCGCAGGCAATCGCGAAGTCATGCGACGTCTACTTTTATCAACTCGGCCTCAAGATCGGTATCAGCCAGCTTCTGGCAGGTGGAGTCAGGCTGGGATTCGGTGAGAAGACCGGTATCGATCTGCCCAACGAGCGCACATCGGTATGGCCCGAGAACACAGAGTACTTCGACCGCAGGTATGGTCCGCGTGGCTGGAACAGGTCGGTTGTGCTGAGTCTTGCCATAGGACAGGCAAACAATGCACAGACGCCCCTCAACATGGCGAAGTTCTATACCGCCCTCGCAACAGACGGGCGTGCAGCCACCCCGCAGATCGTGGCCCGCCCACCCGAACGCAAGCAGATCCTCGACCTCACGCCGGATCAGCTGGAGGGCGTACAGCTTGCCCTGGCGGACGTCGTAGCCCGTGGTACGGCGGCTGGAGCACAGATTCGGGGGCTTACCATCGCAGGCAAGACCGGCACGGCCGAAGTGCCGCCGCTAAAGGATTTTGCATGGTTCGTCGGATATGCGCCAGCGGATGATCCCAAGATCGTTCTTGCCATCCTGGTGGAGGAGGGTTTGCATGGTTCGACTGCAGCACGCGTGGCTACCAGACTGATGGAGAGGTATCTCAAGAGGCAGCTCACGATGACCAGCATCGTCAGCGACTAGGGAGACGTAATCGTGGCATTCACGAGCGTCCTTCGCCGTCAGAACATAGATGTGCCGCTCTTGCTGGTTGCATCTCTGCTGACGTTCTTTGGAATCGCCATGGTATTTTCGGCGGGTCAGGTGGACGTTCCGTCAAGCATCATTGCCGGGGCGTGGAAACGGCAGCTGTTGTGGTTTGGAGTTTCGCTTGCTGCCGCCTGGCTTCTGACGCGGGCCTCGGTAAGACTCATAGAATGGGCAGCTTGGCCGCTGTACGCCCTAAGTTGTGCGCTGCTTCTGCTGGTGTTGTTCGTGGGAACAGGCGCGGGGACGGCGGCAAGCGTAAAGGGCTGGCTGAGCATTGGTGGTATTCGCTTCGGGCAGCCAGCAGAGCTTGCCAAGCTGGCTACCACGCTCATGCTCGCACGGGTCCTTGCGGCGCAGCGTGAGGCGCCGCGATCACTGGTGGATCTGTGGCGACCGCTGGTTGTGGTGGGGATCCCATGGCTTCTGGTCATGAAGCAGCCAGACCTCGGGACAGCCATAGTGTTCATCGGCATCTGTTTCGCCATGTTGTTCTGGGCAGGGGTACAGTGGCAATTGCTGGTCATGCTGGCGAGTCCGGGCATCAGCCTCGTGCTTGCCTTCAGCACTGGAATCTGGGGTGCATGGTTCCTGTTGCTGGTGGCGCTGGTGCTCTGGTACAGGCCATTTCTCGCTGAGGGCGTGACAGTAGTTGTGGCGAACGTTGTAACAGGCGTGGTTGCTCCCATGCTGTGGGACAGACTCCAACCATACCAGCAGAAGAGATTGCTGGTCTTCCTCGATCCCAGCGTAGATATCCGGGGCTCCGGATATCATGTGACCCAGAGCAAGGTGGCGATCGGCTCAGGCGGGCTGTTCGGGCAGGGATTCACACTCGGAAGTCAGAAGCGACTTCAGTTTCTGCCGGAACGCCATACCGACTTCATCTTCTCGGTGGTTGGTGAGGAGCTGGGTTTTCTGGGCGTGAGTCTGGCACTCGCACTGTTTCTCGCGCTGCTGCTTCGCAGCACAAGGGTTGCCACCCGTGCTCCGGACGCTTTCCCGAGCCTTCTGGCTTTCGGGTTGGTGGCGGCGTGGTTCGTCCACATCATCGTGAATGTGGGCATGACACTCAACCTCATGCCCATCACCGGAATCCCATTGCCCTTCTTCAGTTACGGACCGTCGTTCCTTCTGGTGAGCTGGATCGCTGTGGCGTTGTTGCTTAGGATCTCGGCAGAGGGACGCGGTCAGCCCGACGCCCTGGACCTGTGAGCCGCAGACCATACCGGCGATAAAGAGACTGCTGCGCAACAGATCTAGCCTTTCGCGCGATCTTCGTAGATCTTCCTGTGTCTATGGCTTGGTTCCGGAAGGAAAAGAAGCAGCGGCAGCCGCGACGTGAGCGTCTCGAGATCCCTCCAGATACCTGGGAGAAGTGTGAAGCGTGTGGCTACACGGACATACGCGACAAATTCATTCGGAACTTGAACGTCTGTCCGGAATGTGACTTTCACCGGAGGATTCGAGCGTGTGACTATGCTGCGTTCCTGCTTGATGAAGCGTCGATCAACGAAGTGAGCAGCGAGTTGCGATCGGTTGATCCACTGGGATTCCCGGACTACCCGGCGCGGCTCAGGAAGGCTACAGCGAACGCTGGTGACACTGACGCCATCCTTACGGTCACGGGTCTCCTTGCTGGTATGCCGATCGGCCTCGGCGTAATGGATTTTGCGTTCATGGGTGGTTCAATGGGCTCGGTAGTTGGCGAGAAGATCGCGCGGCTCGGGCAACGTTCGCTCGAACGGAAACATCCTCTGGTCATTATCTGTGCCTCGGGTGGTGCACGGATGCAGGAGGGGATTCTCTCGCTCATGCAGATGGCCAAGGCGTCGGCTGTACTTTCGCAGCTCGCCGAACGGCGGATTCCCTATATCTCGGTGCTCACGAATCCCACCACTGGCGGTGTGAGCGCGAGTTTTGCGATGCTGGGTGACGCAATACTTGCCGAGCCTGGCGCGGTCATCGGGTTTGCTGGACCGCGCGTGATCAAGCAGACGCTCGGACAAGATCTGCCCGAGGGGTTTCAGACGGCCGAATTTCTTCTCGAAAAGGGTATGCTGGACAGCGTCGTACATCGCAAGGAACTTCGTGACACGCTTTCGCGCCTTCTGCGGCACATGACGGGGCGCCCAGCAGCTCAGGCGCAGGCACAGCAGGACGCCTGACGCTGTTTTCGATCGATAAGGGTCTCTATCTGTTGGAGACATCGTCACAATGGTGACAGCAGGGGAGACCGAAGCGGCATACAGGGCCGTGCTTGGACGTCTGTTTGCCAGGACAGGGGGCACCTGGCGGCTTGGTCTCGAGCGTATTCAGGTTCTGCTTTCCGGACTTGGAGATCCGCACCTGCAGTACCCGGTTTTCCATGTAGCCGGAACCAACGGGAAGGGGAGCACCGTGGCCACGCTCGACGCCCTTCTCCGTGGTGCAGGCATGCGTGTTGGCCGCTACACATCTCCCCATCTTGTCGACTTTTCCGAAAGGGTGGTCGTGAATGGCGACCCGATGGGGCACGCAGCGATAACTGAATGGCTCTCGATGCACGAGGCTCGCCTCTCCGGGCTTGGAACCACCTTTTTCGAGGCTACCACAGCGATGGCATTGAGTCACTTCGCGGCGGAGCAGGTAGACGTGGCAATTGTCGAGGTGGGTCTGGGCGGCCGGCTTGACGCCACCAATGTGGTGAGGCCGGTTGCGGCTGCCGTGACCCAGATCGGTTTCGATCATGTCGAGTTCCTTGGCGAGACACGTGAAGCCATCGCCGTAGAGAAATCGGGCATCTACAAGCCGGGATGCGCTGCCGTAGTTGGCGACACACGGCCTGCGATCCGTGACTTGCTGCAAGCGAGAGCGGAGGAAGCGCTCAGCCGTCCGGTGCTGGTTACCGGTCGTGACTGGCATGTGGATGACATTGTTGTCGACTCACACGGCACGACTTTCACGCATACGGCAAATGGTCTCACCAGGCGGTTGACCACACCGCTCGTAGGGCAGTTCCAGGCGCATAATGCAGCTGTTGCGCTGGCAATGCTCCGAGGGGCGGGCGGTCGCTGGGCGGTTATCGAAAAGGAAGCCGGGCGTCATCTTGGCGGTGTTCGAATCGGAGGACGATTTCACCGGGTGGCGCCGTGGCTGTTCGATGTTGCTCACAATGCTGACGGTGCGGCCACGGTGGCGGCCAATCTCCTGGCTGTGGGTGCGCCGCATCCTGTTACGGCTCTGGTCTGCGTTCTTGGCGACAAAGACTGGCGGGGTATTCTTCGTGCTGTTTGTCGTGTCGCCGAGCGTATCATTGTCACGATGGCTCCGACAGCACCTGCCAGCCGTGCCTGGGATCTTGGCGAAGTGATGACGTGGGCGGGGAAGGAGAACTTGCCGGTGCTCCGGTGCGATGATTTCGATGTGGCCTTGCGGCAGGCGGAAGCGGGGGCTCTTACGGTGCTGGTGACCGGATCATTTCACACAGTGGGAGACGCGATGGAACGGTTGCAGGTGGATCCGCTGGGTCGGTAGGTTACAGGGATGCACCACAAGTCGCTCCCGGGCTTTCGGGACTTCTATCCTGAGCAACTGACCGAGCGAGCCCACATCTTCGATACCTGGCGCCGCATCGTGCGGCGCTATGCGTTTCAGGAATACGACGGGCCCCCGCTCGAATCGCTTGAGCTGTACACGCAGAAGAGCGGTGAGGAGATTGTCACACAGCTCTACAACTTCGTGGACAAGGGCGGGCGCCAGGTTGCGCTCAGGCCCGAGATGACGCCCACGTTTGCACGGATGGTGGCGGCCCGGGCGCAGGCAATGCGCAAGCCGGTGCGGTGGTTTTCGATACCTCAGCTGTTCCGCTACGAACGCACGCAAAAGGGGCGTCTTCGTGAACATTACCAGTTGAACGTTGATATCGTCGGCGAGACAGATGTGCTGGCTGATGCAGAACTGGTTGCCACGGCGGTAGACATCATGCGGGCGCTGGGTCTCACGCATAAGGATGTCTGTGCCCGGGTGAGCGATCGTCGGCTTCTCAACGGACTCCTTGAGCACCTCGGTGTAGCTCATGACAAGTGGCCGGCCGCGTATGCGGTACTGGACAAGCTCGAGCGACAGCCGCGCGAGTTATCAGCGGGGATGCTGTGTGAGGCCGGGTTATCGGACGAGGCTGCAGCTGCAGTGCTCGGACTCGGGGATCTTGATGTGGGAACGATGCGCTCGCGCTACGGTGAGGCAGCCTCTGTAAGACCACATATTGATCGTCTTGCAGAGTACCTGCGACACTGCGAGGCACTCGGCGTGGGTGAGTTCATTCGCTTCGATCTTACGATCGTACGCGGGCTTGCATACTACACGGGTATCGTGTTCGAACTCTTCGACAGGGCGGGGGAATTCCGGGCAATCTGTGGCGGCGGACGTTACGACGATCTCCTCAAGTCGCTTGGGGGAGTGGACCTGCCGGCGCTTGGTTTCGGCATGGGAGATGTGGTCCTTGGCGAGCTGCTGCGCGCACGCGGGTTGATGCCGGCAATTGACACAAGAACGCAGTGCTGGGTGGTTGAGTCACATGATACGTCGGGAGCTCCTGCAGCAGCGCTGCGCACTGCGCAGGCCTTGAGGTCCTGCGGGCTGGTGGTGGAATACGCGCTCAGGCCGCAGAAGATGGACAGACAACTGGAAGCCGGCCGCAAGGCCGGTGCCAGTGCATTCGTGATCGTCGACCCTGTCAGTTCGGACGCACCCTGGCGCGTGCGTTGTTCCGGAGAAGATGATCGCCTCTTCAACACGCTCGAGGCACTGACTGCCTGGGCGCATTCGCACTTCGGATCCTATTCATGAGCGATGACAGGAAACTGACCACCAGGGCAGAGAACTTCAGCGACTGGTACAATGAACTGGTCTTGCGCGCGGAACTCGCCGACTATTCGCCGGTGCGTGGCTGCATGGTGATCAGGCCATGGGGATATGGCATCTGGGAACGTATGCAGCGGGCGCTCGATGACATGTTCAAGGCCACAGGGCATGTGAACGCATACTTCCCGCTCTTCATTCCTGAGAGCTTCCTCTCCAGGGAGGCGGAACATGTTGAGGGTTTCGCCCCCGAATGCGCAGTGGTTACACACGGCGGAGGCAAGGCCCTTGAGGAACGACTCGTGGTGCGACCCACATCGGAGACGATCATTTACTCCATGTACGCCAAGTGGGTGCAGAGCTACCGCGACCTGCCGCTGCTGTACAATCAGTGGGCAAACGTCGTTCGCTGGGAGATGCGCACCCGTCTCTTCCTGAGGACAATGGAGTTTCTTTGGCAGGAGGGTCATACGGCCCATGCCACGCACGACGAGGCACAGGAAGAAACGCGACGAATGCTCGGTGTTTATCGGGAGTTCATGGAAGGATTCATGGCCATGCCTGTAGTGACTGGCCAGAAGACCGAGGCGGAGAAATTTGCGGGTGCGCTTCGCACATACTCCTGTGAAGCCCTGATGCAGGATAACAAGGCTTTGCAGGCCGGTACTTCGCACAATCTGGGCCAGAACTTCGCAAGGGCGTTCGACCTCAAGTTCCAGAGCGAGGCGGGGCTGGAGGAGTATGCGTGGAACACGAGCTGGGGTGTGTCCACGCGCATGATCGGCGGGCTCGTCATGACGCACAGCGATGATGGCGGTCTTCGTCTGCCTCCAAGGCTTGCTCCCACGCAGGTGGTGATCGTGCCCATCTGGAAGACCGAAGAGGAGCGTGCAACGACGATTGAAGCAGCGAAACGGATCGCTGACGAACTGGGAAGTTTCAGACGCCCTGACCACGAGCGCGTACGTGTGCACGTGGATGATCGTGTGGGGATCAAGCCGGGTGCCAAGTACTATCACTGGGAGCTGCGGGGTGTACCTGTGCGCATGGAAATCGGACCGCGCGACCTGGCATCGTCGAGTGGTGTTCTTGTGCGTCGGGATACCCGTGAGAAGCGTTCGATCGCATTCGATGCGTTGCGCGCTGAACTGCCCCTGATGCTCGACACCATCCAGGCAGACATGCTGGCTGCTGCTCGGGAACGCCTCGAAGCAAACAGCATCCGTGAAGCGATCAGCTACGATCGGTTCAAGGAGATCATGGACGGTCCCGGCGGTTTCGTGTATGCCGGATGGAATGGTGATCCCGCTGTGGAGCAGCGTGTGAAGGAGGAGACCAAGGCCACCATACGCGTGATCCCGGACGACGAGTTCCGTTCAGCAACTGCACCGGCAACGTGCATGGTGACCGGCGAGCCTGCAAAGCACGAGGTTGTGTGGGCCCGCGCATACTGAGCGGCACCCGTTCCGAGGCGGCAGCCGAACCCGGTTTCGGTCGACGGCACGGCGTGCTCCACGCCGAAGATGTACCGTTGCCGGTGTTGGCTGAAGCTGTAGGCACACCTGCTTACGTGTACAGCGCCGCAACCATCCGTGCGCGATACAAGCGTCTGTCCAGCGCCTTTGCCGGTGTACCTCACCGGATTCATTATGCCATGAAGGCAAATTCCAACCTGGCAGTACTGAGACTGCTTCAGGAACTTGGAGCGGGGGTGGACATCGTATCGGGCGGGGAGCTGTTCCGAGCGTGTGAAGCGGGCTTTGACGGTGGTGATGTAGTGTTCAGCGGTGTGGGAAAGACCGTTGAAGAGATTGAACAGGCCATCGATCAGCGTGTGTTGCTGATCAACGTTGAGTCTGAAGGCGAGCTCATCACCATCGATGCCGTTGCCGCGCGAAGGAACGCTGTCGCTTCGATCGCGATCCGCGTGAATCCCGAAGTGGCCGTCGGGACCGCTCACGCCTATATCAGCACGGGCGAGAAGGGGCACAAGTTCGGCATTCCGCGGGAAGATGTGGAACGACTGGCCGCGCTCATCCATGAACTGCCCCATGTGGCTCTGCGTGGTATGGGCATGCATCTCGGATCGCAGATCAACAATGCTGACCCACTGCGCGAAGCGATGCCGGTGTTGCTCTCGGCTGTTGATGCCGTGCGTAGCCGTGGCCATGATGTGCGCTACCTGGATGTGGGTGGCGGACTGTCGGTTCCGTACGAGGACCATGAGAGCGAAGCCGATGTGGAGGG
>CAYSKN010000102.1:0-10734 GCA_964431565.1 uncultured Gemmatimonas sp. | reverse complement strand
AGTCAGCCGGCAACTTCTACATCAACGACAAACCCACTGGAGCAGTGGTGGGCCAGCAGCCCTTCGGTGGTGCACGCGCGTCCGGCACCAACGACAAGGCCGGATCCAGAAGCAATCTGATGCGGTGGGTGAGCACCAGAACCATCAAGGAGACCTTCGTGCCGCCGCACGACTGGAAGTATCCGTATCTTGGCGCCTGACCTTAAGACCACCATGAGAAGATTGCACTATGTGACTGCCGATGTGTTTACACCGGTGCCGTTTTCCGGAAACCAGCTCGCAATAGTGTTTGGCGCAGAAGGACTGCCGACTGAAACACTCCAGGCGATCACCCGCGAGTTCAACTACGCCGAGAGCACCTTCGTCATGCCGGCCGAGGATGCTCGTACAGCGTTCCGCGTGCGCATCTTCACCCCTGAAATGGAAGTGCCGTTTGCCGGGCACCCAACCATCGGGACAGCGCATGTGCTCGTGGCAACCGGCAAGGTGCCGGCCACGTCAGCGTCAGTGCTGAACCTGCCGCATCATGATGGCGGCGGCGTTCACTGCGGGACCGGCGAGGTGACTGTCGTGCTTGGCGAGAATGTCGGGCCGGTACCGGTTGTTGTTCGTACCACAGGTGGCATTCCGGTGCATGCGCGACTCACCACTGCGCAGCTTCCCGAAGAACGTGCGGAAGTAAGCGATTTCGGGACCCTCGCCGCTGTCGTCGGTTTGTGTGCTGACGATCTGCCGGGCGGTAGCCACGAACCCATTGCCGTCAGCTGCGGACTGCCATTTCAGATCATCCCTGTGCGTACCACTGAGGCGGTTTCCCGCGCCCGGCTCGACCGTGACCTGTGGCAGAGTGTGCTCTCCAACCGGTGGGCTCCCTGGCCAATGGTGTTCGCCATGACGCACGGCGAGACAGATGATTCGCTGCCCTCACACGTGCAGGGCTGCGACATCCGTGCCCGTGTCTTCGTTCCGGGCAGCAGCGTGCCCGAGGATCCTGCTACCGGTTCCGCCAATGCCGCACTGGCTGGTTATCTCGCTGCACGGACACCTGGCAACGGCCACTTCCGCTGGGAAGTAGCGCAGGGTCTGGAGATAGGACGACCAAGTCGGCTCTCAATTGAGGCAGACAAGACTGAAGGAACCATAACAGGTGTGCACGTAGGCGGTGCCACCGTGATCATGTGCGAAGGGATGCTGACCTTGCACTGATAGTGTCGCGATTGCTCAATCGGCAACCGTGGGTTCGTCGGACCGTGCAGGCAGACGTCCTGAGAAGTCAGGAGACCAGAGCACCGTCCGATCGCGGCCACTTCGCTTGGCAGCGTAGAGCGCCTCGTCTGCACGGGCACGCAAGGCTTCAGCCTTGGACACATCGGGTGTGCTCTCCACAGCCACACCAATGGACACGGTGACTCTGACAGGCCCCTGCGACACCACAAATACACGTTTCCGGAATGCGGCGACGATACGCTGCGCGAGTTGCTGGGCACCCTCGAGAGTTGTATCTGGCGCGAGTATTGTGAACTCTTCTCCACCGGTGCGTGCCACGACATCCTGAGCACGGGCGCTCGCACGCAGCAACTCGCCGGTTTCGGCGATCACCTGATCGCCGACCAAATGCCCCCAGGTGTCATTGACCTCCTTGAAGTGGTCGAGATCGATGGCTAGCAGCGCCACCTCGGTGTGTGCACGCGCGGCGCGTGCAAGTTCACGACGTAGTTGCTGCTCGAAACCGCGACGGTTGAAACAGCCCGAGAGCGGATCAGTCAGCACGATGGTTGCCAACTGTCCCCGCATCCGATTGTAGGCACGCCCCACGGCCGTGATTGCATCCGGCCGCAGGTCGGCGGCCACGTCGTAACGTTCGGCAAAGTCGCCCTCCTCGGCACGCTCAAACATCGTCACCAGCCGGGCAAGGCGTACGTTGAGGTGGCTCTGGACACGCGTCACCAGCCACGCTCCCACACCAAACACAGACAGCGTCAGGAGCGCATCATTCCACGCAATCCCCGAGCCGTGACGCACCGCCACATCGGTAATCAGCAAGTAGCCGGCGGCAGTTGCCACCAGCGTAAGCAGTGCCGGCGCGCGGTCGAAATACACAAGCGCAAGCTGGAGTGAGAAGAGAGCAACCAGCAACCCGCGGTGATAGTTGTGAGGTTCAGCCAGCAGAAACGCCAGCCAGAAGATTACGGCGATATCGGCCGCCACCACCAACGTGGAGATCGCATCACCAGCCACACGTCTCGTTCTGACAAAGATACGTATGCCAGAGACCAGCAAGGCATATGTGGCCACGGCAATGACCACAAACCAGTCTGCCATGGCAGAACCGAAGATCCCGAGCACCAGCGATGGCGGATTGAGAACGCCGGCTTTCCGCAGCGGAATCACGGCACCACCCACCAGCAGCACTATCACTATGCGATAGCCTGTTTGCCAGAGCAGAATATCAGCAGTTGCTGAGTCGACGCGTGTACGATCGGGAACCATGGCGCCACGATACCACCAAAACCTGTCGGGTGGAACGTGAAATGTCCCTTGCCGGAGCGGCCACTAGCGACTCAAGCGGCATTTCTGCCCCCTCAGCCTCACGGGTGCAACCTCTCAGATGGGCGCCTCGAGATAGAAGTCGCTCCGCCATCCATTGCGCGGGTATATGCCCTTTGCGATGTCGAAGCGAAGGAGGCCGTCAAGCATACTCAACCCGAAGCCTGCGCCGCGCTGCGGCTGTATCTGGCCAATCTTCTTCCTGCTGCCGGCCCAGCCAACATCGTAGAACAGGATACCACGGAAAGCCGCCTGACGGCTTCCCAGCTCCGCTCGGGTAAGCCAGAACGCATCCCCACCCTGGGTTCCCGGCAGCTGCCCCCGCACAGTTCGCAAGCCACCCAGCATGAACACGCGCTGCGCAGGCACGCGTCCCATGGAACTGCCCACAGCCCCTGTCAGGCCAGCCACCACATGCCCGAGTGGCCTTGATACAGTGCCCTCGACCGAGCCCCGGACGTACTGGAATGTGCCTGTTGCCGCCTCGGCACGCCCAATGCCAGTGAGTCGGCTTCCGTGAGGGTGTTCGACAAGAATACGCGTCAGCGTACCGCGCACTCCGGCATATGCACCGGGTTCTGACGTGAAGTTGGGTGCGAACCTTCGGCCACCGATGGCACGCGCCAGGGAGAAGGTGTTGACAACATCGCTGTCGCCCGCGGTCCACTGGCGCTCAAGAAACAGGTTGTACTCAAGCGCACCGCGACGCTGCTCTCGCTGTTCGCCAAAGGAGACACCGATTGACCGGTAGTAGAATCCCTCGTCGCGGCCGTAGAAAAACGCAGGAAGCGACGGACCGGGCGACAGCGCACCGGCCCATTCCGGATTGACCGCCGACAGCCGGTGGTAAACGCTCGTAATGATTGAACGGGCTCCGTTGCTGCGCACCAGCGACAATTCGCCATTCGCGTGCAGGTCCGCATACCCGATGCGGCCCACGGCGCGCACTGTGAAACCGGCGCCCAGAGCCTGCGTTACCTCCACACCACCCGACAACCCTTCCACACGGTTATAGCGCAGGAGGTCGAGGCCGATACGAGCGTGCGGCAGCTGAGGTGACCAGGGCGATTGCAGTGTCATCCCCAGTGCACGTATCAGTTCCTGTTGACTGTTCAGGTCGAACAGTTCCTCATCACCTGAAATCGTCGCTGGCAACACCGGCGACTCGCTCAGACGCGTCATGTCGCACGGAAACAGGTATGCGATGCGTACCGCTCCTTCGTAACGGGTCTCGGTCCGGGTCCAGGTTGTATCACTGACACACTGCCGCACCATTGATGCGCCATATCTTGACGCATTAAGCGAGTCCTGTGTGGAAGGTGTCGCTTCCTTCGTGCCACCACCTCCGACCGTGATCGAAGCCCGACTGCCGCCTGCATCGACCACCGCCGCATCGACGCCCGTTGAATCGGTTGTGGTAAACCTGTCGCGCGAAGGCGGCAGGGGCAACAAGGAGAAATCTCCGTCCACCGACTCGTAGGTGAACTTCTCATCCATCCGGAACGGCACACGCATGAACATGAACTGTGCGCTGGCGGTGGCACTGTGCGATCGAGGGAGCCAGAACTTCCCCTGATAGAGGGCATATTCCACCGTTATGGCATCGAGACTGGCCTTTGCGGGGCGGAGTGACGCCGAAACCCAAGCCGGAACGTCGTTATCAGCACCGGCGGAACGACCCGAATCGGCACGCGACCGACGGACGCTGTCGGCGACGTACACATCGCGTGGCAGACGTGATCGCATTATGGAATCGCGCACGGGGCCAAGTTCGCGATCTTCGAGAAACTCCCGCGCCGTCTCCTCCTTGGCCACGCTCCAGATATCCATGTCGGCCGCCATCCTGTAGGCCGCTCGCACAAGCTGCCCACCATCGCTGTCAAACCAGAACGAACCAACGAATGTGCGCCACTCCGGCTTTCGTGCTGTAATTCTGAGTTCGCGCAGGTGAATGACGCGGTCATCAGGCAGTCGGATGTCCACCGAGTCCCCGACCTGATAGCGGTACCACCGCTCAGCACCACGGGCCAGGGGATGAATGATGTCCCGCTCGTCGACGTCGGTCCTGGCCACCCCGAAGTCCGACGAAGGGAACCAGAGTTGCTCCCTGCCCGGGAAGTAGGGAATGCTGATCGATGACACAATCTCACCGGCCACCTCCGACGCCATGGGTACGATCACCCGCGAACCCATTGGGCGGACCCACACCCCCACATCACGCCGCCATGAGATTTCCGCTACGTTCTCTCCCCGGAAGATCAGTTTCTCGAGCCCGATTCGCCGCGCACCGAGACTCGCCGACATTCGCTGCGTGGTGATGGCACGGTATGATCTGAGTGCGCTGTCCTGACGTTCGCGGGCTTCACGCGCCCGTTCCAGAATCACCCGGGCTGCGGGCGATGCGAACGCCGTCGACATAGCCACCTCTACAAGCGCGGCATTGGCTGCACCATCGCTGCGGGCGAGTCGCCTGCTGATGGCCCGGGCATCACGGGCGACCTCGCGCAGCGCCTCGCGCTGATCACGTGTCAATGAATCCGAGCGTACGCTGCGACCGCTGTCCCGGCCAAAGCCGACCGATCGGTTCGCTGGAACCGGAGCCGGACGCTCCTGTGCACCCACACCGAGACTGGACAGAGCAATAAGCAGCAAACGAACGACATATCGGCGCATGCAGGAAACGTCAGGTGGCAGACGGGCTGGCAAATACCGGACACAAGCCCGTACGCACGATTCACACGAGCAGTTTCGCATCCAACAACGTAACTTCCCTCAGACAGGTAGCGGTTGCTGTCCCACGTTTCCGGAGATCCCACGTGTCCCACCTTCCCCTGGTCCTAAGATCCGTCCGTCAGAAGACCGCCATGGTCGCGCTGGCGCTGGCCACGGCGCCACTCCTTGCCCCAGCCCTGAGCGCCCAACAGGCAGCGGGGGCAGACCCACGTCTCGCCAAACTCAAGACCGAAGCACAACAACTCGTTGACGCACGCGCAAAGCAGGTTCAGGAAATCGGAATGCAGGAGTTCGAGACGCAGAAGTATCTCACCGGCATCCTTGAGAAAGAGGGCTTCACCGTTGAAAAGGGCGTGGCTGACATGCCCAGTGCCTGGACCGCGAAATGGAGCAATGGCACCGGCAAGCCCGAGATCTCGCTGGGCTCCGATGTTGATGGCATTCCGCAGGCAAGCAGCAAGCCCGGTGTCGGATACCGCGACCCCATGATCCAGGGCGGACCCGGTCACGGCGAGGGACACAACTCCGGTCAGGCAGTGAACATTGTTGCCGCGATCGTCGTGAAACAGCTCATGCAGCGCGACAAGATCGACGGCACGATTCTATTGTGGCCTGGAATCGCCGAGGAGCAGATGGCTGGCAAGGCGTTCCTCGTGCGGGCCGGCATCTTCAAGAACACAGACGTGACGCTCTTCACACACGTGGGCAGCGGTTTGGGCGTGTCATGGGGACCGAGCAGTTCCAGTGCCCTTATCTCGGCCGAGTTCAAGTTCCGTGGGGAGAGCGCGCATGCAGGTGGGCAGCCTTGGCGCGGTAAGAGCGCACTCGACGCAGCAATGCTCATGGGGCAGGCGTGGGAGTACCGTCGCGAGCATCTTCGCCTCCAGCAGCGTTCGCATTACGTGATCCGTGACGGAGGTGACCAGCCAAATGTGGTGCCGAGCACCGCAAGCATCTGGTTCTACTTCCGCGAGCAGGACTATCCGCGCACCATGGAGCTGTTCGAGATCGGCAAGCGCATAGCGCAGGGCGCCGCAATGATGACCGATACCAAGGTGGACACGGTGAACATTCTCGGCAGCGGCTGGTCTGCACACTTCAGCAAGCCGATCGCCGAAGCCATGCACCAGAACATCCTCAAGGTCGGCATGCCCACGTGGGACGACAAGGATCAGACACTGGCCAAGGGTATCCAGGGCGAACTCGGTTCACCACAGACAGGTCTCAGCACCGAGGTCAACAAGGAACTGCGGGGCTCCCCAACCCTCCAGAATTGGATGGGTGGCGGCTCGGATGATATTGGTGATGTTGCGTGGAACGTACCCACGATCACGCTCAGTTTTCCGTCGAACATTCCCGGGCTTCCCGGTCACAACTGGGCCAATGCCATTTCCATGGCCACGCCGATTGCACACAAGGGAGCTGTAGCGGGGGCCAAGGTCCAGGCAATGACCATGCTCGACATCTTCCTCACGCCCAAGGTGGTCACGGATGCCTGGGATTACTTCAGAAACGTCCAGACCAAGGACATCAAGTATCAGCCATTCATTAGGCCCTCCGACAAGCCTCCAACGTTCCTCAACGCCGACATAATGGCGCGATACCGTGAAGAGCAGAAGAAATTCTATTACGATCCCACCAAGTTCAAGACATATCTCGAGCAGCTGGGCATTGAATATCCGACCGTACGGCCGCTGGAAGCCAAGCCGCGTGGAATCAACTGATCGCTGGTAGGATCACCACCAGACCCCGAATCCGGGAATGAATACTCTCCACAGCATCTGAACTCGCCGACGGGCGATGCAAGCGGCGTGCGGACGACCTGACTCCGGTTATCCGCGCGCCGCGATCGTCTTGATTGCCTTAGCCAGCCTGTCGGCGTCTGCAGGCGTGTTGTAGAGCGTGGGCGTGACACGCACGCAATCGCCCTTTGCGATGCCGGTGCGCTGAAACGTAAACAGTCCGAACTCATCCAGCAGAGTGCGCGCAAGAGATGCGTTCGCCTCGGACGAACCCCGCCCATGCAGCCGAAACGATGTGATGGCGCCCGTGAGTGTCGCATCCTCGGGTGTGAGCACATCCACCCCCGGCACATCGCGAACGGCGTGAACCCAGCGGTCGCGAAGGAAGCGCAGACGCGCTGCCTTGCGGGGAATCCCGATCGACTCCTGAAAATCGATGGCATCCGGGATCGTCATGATGGCCGCAAAGTTCACCGTGCCGGTGTGGAGACGGCTCTCTATCCGCGTAGGCGGTGCACTCTCGTCAGCGTGCGCACGGTCGATGGCGTCAAGGCGTCCTTCCCGAATGTACATCGCACCCACACCAACAGGAGCACCGATCCACTTATGCAGGTTGATACCGATGAAGTCGGCGCCCACATCGTCCATGGTGAGCGGCAGCTGGCCAAACGAATGTGCAGCATCCACCACCACGTCAACGCCGCGGCTCCGCGCCAG
Organism: uncultured Gemmatimonas sp.; assembly: GCA_964431565.1. Taxonomy (GTDB): domain Bacteria; phylum Gemmatimonadota; class Gemmatimonadetes; order Gemmatimonadales; family Gemmatimonadaceae; genus Gemmatimonas. Next base: position 2,995 of record CAYSKN010000102.1, on the reverse strand, counting down.
CCCGGCAATCTCCTTGACCGGCAGCAGGAGGCCGGTCTTGTTGTTGCAGTGGGTAAGAAGAAGAAGTCTTGTACGCGGATTATTGTCGAGCGCACGCGTATACGCATCGATGAGGTTCTCCGGAGTAGCCGGCTCGGGAATGTCAAGCGTCGCCACCCGCGCGCCCGTTCTCTGGGCGAGCGCATTCATGGCCCACTGCATAGCGTTGTAGTCGAGGTCAGCATACATGACCGTGTCACCGACTCCCACGCGATTGTATTGGCTGATGAGGGCTTGAAGTGCCTCGGTGGCACCTCGTGAGAGTACGACCTCATTCGGTTTGGCTCCGACGAACCGGGCCACCCTGTCACGTGCGTTTCGCATGACGGAGGGAAATTCGCGACGAGCGAAATAGGAGTTCTCGCTGTTCATCCGATGAATGTTCTCGTGGTACCTGGCAAGCACCGGCAGTGACATGACCCCCCAGTAGCCCGCCTCCATATTGATCACCGCATTCGTGACCCGATACTGAGCGGCAATCTGGGTCCAGTACGCCTCATCCTCTGCGGCGAGACGGGGGGGCCCAGACGGTGGGTTCGGGAGCGCGATTGTTCCTGACATCGTGGCTCCAACGTGAGAACCAGCAGCAGCTGCTGTTCCACCCGGAACAAGAAGAGAGGCGGCGCCAAGCACCGCTGAATCGCGCAGAAATTCGCGTCGTGAGAAGCCAGTCATGTTTCACGCTACGAAACACCACCCGCAGTCGCAATGCCCCGTGGCTTCCGGCACGACAAGTGGCGAGTTTCCGGTTCATGACTGAAGTCCCAACGGAAAGAACTGCCGAATCGCCGACCGGGGTCGCCGAAACCCTAACCGGTGATCTGCCAGCGGCCGAGTTCCGCACAGCAGCGCACGCGGCCATCGACTGGATCGTCGACTATCTCGAGAACCCTGAGCTCAATCCGGTGCGCAGCAGGGCCGGACCAGGCGACATTCGTGCCTCCCTGCCACCTTCCGCACCAGACCGCGGAGAACCACTCGACGCCATGCTTCGCGACTTCCACGCCGCGATCCTGCCGGGCATAACGCACTGGAACCACCCCGGGTTCTTCGCCTATTTCGCCAATTCGGCGTCGTATCCGGGCATACTCGGCGAGATGCTCTCGGCCGCACTGAATGCCAATGGCATGCTCTGGATTACGAGTCCCGCAGTTACGGAACTCGAGGAGCTTGCCACCGACTGGCTGCGACAACTCCTCGGACTCGGAACAGGATGGTGGGGACAGATCACCGATACAGCGAGCGTGAGCACCTTCTACGCGCTCGCTGCGGCGCGTGAGCGTGCCGGGCTCGACATACGTACCCACGGACTTGCGGCTCGCGACGATGTACCAAGGTTGCGCGTCTATTGCAGTGAGCACGCGCACTCGTCCATCGACAAAGCGGTCATGGCACTTGGCATTGGCCATGAGAACTGCGTCAGAATCCCGGCCGATGACCAGTTCCGCATGCGACCTGACGTGCTCGACGCAGCCATGTCGGCCGATGTCGCGGCCGGATATCGGCCCATCGCCGTTGTACCGTGCGTAGGTACCACGAGCAGTGCCAGCATTGATCCCGTTGCGGACATTGTGCGCGTGGCACGCGGCTACGGTTGCTGGGTGCACGTGGATGCGGCATATGGGGGAACGGCGGCGATCGCTCCGGAATTGCGCTACGTGCTTGATGGCGTGGATGCGGCCGATTCACTGGTGGTGAACCCGCACAAGTGGCTTTTCACTCCGGTTGACTGCTCAGTGCTCTTCACGCGTGATCGCGAAACACTCAGACGGGCCTTCGCTCTTCTTCCCGAGTACCTCCTCACGCAGACCGAGGGAACCGTCACTAACCTCATGGATTATGGAATCCAGCTCGGACGTCGGTTCCGTTCACTGAAGCTGTGGATGGTGATGCGGGCCTTTGGTGCTGAAGGACTCGCCGAGCGGATACGAAATCATTGCGAGCTTGCGAGGGAATTCGCCGGCATGGTGCATTTCGAAGGAGGATGGGAACTGACTGCGCCCGTGACCCTCTCACTGGTATGTTTTCGTCATGTGCCAGAGGGGGCGGACGAGGAGCGCATGGCAACCGTCAACGCAGCGATCATGGAACGCGTGAACGAAGGAGGGCATGCCTATCTGTCACACACCAGGTTGGGCGGGCGCTACACCTTGCGACTCGCGATCGGGAACATAAGAACTGACCGGGCCCATGTGGAGCTTGCGTGGCAGGCACTGCGAGCGGCGGCAAGGAGTGTAACCGGATACCTTGATTGAACGGAGGAAACCCCGAACATTTTCGTACCACTTGTTTGGCGTGCGGTGATACCGGGTGAATGGCCTTCCTGACCGCGACGCCCGGTGCTCCCCTGACGGGTTGTTCGAGGCTATTCTTGCTGCAGTTGCCCACACTGAAGGAGCTTGCCATGAAGTCGTTCTCCGCAGCACCTGTTCTCCTGATGCTGTCCGCCACCGTAGTGGGTGCCCAGGTCAACGGCAGCGACAAGCCTATCGACAACAACCCGCCATTCAGTCTGGAAAAGGTTGCGGAGCTGGATGTCCCCTGGCGCATCGCCTTCCTTCCTGACGGGCGGATGCTGATCACCGAAAAGACGGGCGGGCTACAGATCGTTACGACGAAGGGTGAGAAGATCAAAGTTGACAACGTGCCGCCAGTGCTCTATCAGGGCCAGGGCGGTATGCTGGGAGTGTACCTCACTCCTACATATGCCAGCGACCACGGCATCTACCTCACGTATTCGGAGCCCGGTGACGGCGGTTCGAGCCTGGCGCTTGCTCACGCGCGCCTCGACATCAAGGGTTCAGTCGCGTCTCTTGCGAACCTCAAAGTCATCTGGCGCGACGGGGCCCGGGGTACGGGTGGGCAATTCGGCGGTGCCGTGGCCTTCTCGCCCGACAAGAAGTTTCTCTTCCTGACCGTTGGCGAACGTCAGCGAATGACTCCGGCACAGGATCCC
>CAYSKN010000101.1:0-10810 GCA_964431565.1 uncultured Gemmatimonas sp. | reverse complement strand
CTGGATGTGCGATTCACCAGCCGTGAGTCCATCCACGACCCGCTGATTCACGTCATAACCGATGACCCGGAAACCCGAGCGAACGAACTCCATGGCCAACGGCAGGCCCACATAACCAAGTCCGATCACACCAATAACAGCTGACCTGTCAGCAATGCGACCCATCAGACGCTGCTGAACGACTGCCGAATCAGGCATGATGCTCACCTGCCGAAGAACGCGCGAACAACATCAATTACCTCATCAAGCTGCAACGTGGTGAGTTCAGGATAGATCGGCAGCGACAACACCTCGCGTGCCGCACGCTCAGCTTCGGGGAACTGGCCTTCACGGTACCCGAGATATGAGAAACACGGCTGAAGGTGCAATGGCAGCGGGTAGTAGACACTCGAGCCGATGCGGTTCGCCGCGAGGTGCTCCTGGAGACCATCCCGCCGGGGCACACGAATTGTATACTGGTTGTAGATGGAAGTGTTGTTCTCATCAATACGTGGCGTCACGATGTCTGTCACGTCAGCGAATGCGGCATCGTAATACGCTGCGTTTCGCTGTCTCCCAGCGCTCCATGCCTCCAGATGAGGCAGCTTGGCACGCAACACCGCCGCCTGCAGCGCATCAAGGCGACTGTTGTATCCCACAATTTCGTGCAGATAGGTCTTCCGGCCACCATGCGTGCGCAACTTCATTAGCGTGTCGAAAATCACGCCATCCTGCGTCACAAGCATGCCTCCGTCGCCATATCCACCGAGGTTCTTTGAGGGGAAGAAACTGAAAGTACCTATGGCCGCAGCCTCACCAGCCATGACCCGTCTGCCATCGACGACACGACTCGCACCGATCGATTGCGCAGCATCCTCGATCACGACGCAACTACCGGCAGCCGCACCAATCTGCTCAATCGGTGCCATCTGCCCGAAGAGGTCAACGGCTATGACAGCTTTCGTCCTTGGTCCGATTGCAGCATCAACTGCTGCCGGCTCGATATTGAAAGTACGTGGATCGATGTCTACGAATACAGGTCTGGCTCCGACGTTATGTATCGCTCCGGCCGTTGCGAAGAACGTGAATGGAGTGGTGACGACCTCGTCACCCGGTTGAACGCCCACCGCACGTAGGGCCAGCAAGAGGGCATCGGTGCCATTGGCACAACCCACGGCGTGTCTGGTCTGCGACAACAGCGCCACCTCCCTCTCCAACTGACCCACCGGCTCACCCAGGATGAATGCCTGCGACTCCACCACTTCCATGATGGCCGCCACAACGTCATCACGGATCGTAGCGTGCTGGGCCTTTAGATCGAGCAGGGGAACTGCCATGGCTGTCAGTGTTGAAGGGGAGCTGTATGGCGGTTTCAGGTGGATGCCTGCATCATCGCACTCAGACATTCACACGCAGCGGCAACGGGACCTCGCACCCAGTCCTGGCTGATTCGTAAATGCCGAGTATGAGTTCGAGCGACTTGCGGCCAGCGCGCCCGTCGGTGTCTGGATCCGCATCGCCACGCAGTGCTGCCACCACATTGCGATAATAACCCTCGTGCCCAAACCCATACACGCTCCCAGGGGTGGTATTCGACTGCTCGACATGCTTGTCATCATCGTCATAGTCAGCGAACTGCCAGTGTTCCACCCGATTGACCGCAGTGCCGCCGATCCGTACAGTGCCGTGCTCGCCGAGTATGGTAATGGAACCCTCGAGGTTCTTCGGATGGGTAAGCACCGTGACCTCAATGACTCCAATGGCACCGGACCGGAACCTGAGGATCGCCGCTCCGGTGTCTTCCGCCTCAATCCGTCTCGCCAATGTGGCTGTCCTGGCCATCACACTCTCCACAGGACCAACCAGCCACTGGATCAGGTCCACATAGTGAGAAGCCTGATTCATGAAAGCGCCGCCGTCGAATTCCCACGTTCCACGCCACGGTGCCTGGTCGTAGTACTCCTGCGGGCGCGTCCACCGAACGGTACAATTGGCCGTATAGATCCGTCCAAAGCGGCCACGCTCAACCGCACGCTTGAGCAGCACGATCGGTGGATTGAGCCGATTCTGTTTGACCACGAACAGGCGCACGTGATTTTCATCGCACGTGTGCACGAGCGCATCGGCTGCCGCGAGCGAGATGGCCATCGGCTTCTCGCTGATGACGTGACGACCGGCCCGTGCCGCGAGGATCCCATGCTGTGGATGCAGTCCGCTGGGTGTCGCCACCACAACCACATCACTCGGAACCGTTTCAAGCATCTCCGCCATATCAGCGAACCATGGAACGCCTCTCGCCGCACCGGCCTGCTTCGCACGTTCGGCCACGTTGTCACACACCGAAACCAGCTGAAGGTCGGAATTTCCGGAGATGGCATCAAAATGGGTACGGCTGATACGGCCACACCCAACAAGAGCGATGCGGACAGGTTGACCCGCGGGGATGCTCTTTTCGCTCATACCGGATCCTCAAGCCTGGTGACCACATCGCCGTGTCGTTTGTAAACAACTCCGCTGCCTTCACACCTGAGCGACTCGGTCCCTGGATCACTCGGCAGCGGGCCGATGCTCACGAGACGATGCCCTGCCTCCGACATCCATCCGAGGCGGCGTGCAGGCACGCCAGCGACGAGGGCGTGATCGGGTACATCACGGTTAACCACAGCACCAGCGCCGACAAAGGCAAACCGGCCGATCGTGACGCCACAAACAATAGTGGCATTGGCCCCGATGCTTGCTCCACGACGGACCAGCGTGCGCCGGTACTCGTCTTTCCGGGATATGGCACTTCGCGGATTGTACACATTCGTGAATACCATGGACGGGCCACAGAATACATCCTGCTCGAGCTCGACACCCTCGTAAAGTGACACGTTGTTCTGGATCCTGGCATTGTCTCCGACCACAACTCCGTTCATCACGACGACGTTCTGACCGACCGAACAGCGTGCCCCTATCACGGCGCCACCGAGTACGTGGGAAAAATGCCAGACGCGCGACCCTGCCCCGATGACTGCCCCCTCATCGACGTACGCCGACTCGTGAATCATCACACCCTCTCCGAGTACGGCTCCGCTGGCGACGTGTCCGTCGCCAGGCCGTGTGACCATGCCGGAGGGCGGGATCGGATTCACGCGCTCCTTACGGGCCTGGAGTGGGCGGCAGTCGACGACGCAGCCAGAATGCGATGCCACTCCTGCAGCGGGCGCACCACAGGCTCCCGTGTGCGTCGTGCAGCGATGGCCTCCAGGGCAGCACTGGCTGCCGTGAGGGTAGTTGTATAAGGCAACCGATTGGCAATGGCGGCCTGGCGAAGCCGCTCGTCATCAACCTGTGCCCGTTTCCCCAGCGGCGTATTCACCAGCAGCTGCACCTCGCCATTCAGGATTCTGTCGACGCCATGAGGGCGGCCCTCGTGGATCTTGAGGACTCCCGTTACAGGAATTCCCCTTTCGCGAAAGTAGGTCGCTGTCCCACTGGTAGCAGTGATGGTGAAGCCGAGTGAATGGAAGCGCTGAGCGAGCGCAGCGGCCGTCGGCTTGTCGCTGTCATTGACGGTGAAGAAGACGGTGCCTTCACGAGGCAGCGCGTTATCGGCCGCAAGTTGCGACTTCATGAACGCGGCCCCGAAATCATCATCGATTCCCATGACCTCACCCGTCGAGCGCATCTCGGGGCCAAGGACGGGATCGAACTCGCGGAACTTGCTGAATGGGAAGACTGCCTCCTTTACACTCACGTACGGTGGAATGATCTCGCTCGTGAAACCCACTTCCGCCAGCGTCTCGCCCAGCATGAGCCGCGCCGCCACCGAGGCGAGTGATACTCCGATCGCCTTCGACACGAATGGCACCGTACGTGAGGCACGTGGGTTCACCTCAATGACATAGACCTGACCATCCTTGTAGGCATACTGCACGTTGATGAGGCCCACCACGCCCAGGCGTCTCGCAAAAGCGATCGTATGCGCCCTCATCTGATCTGCGGCTGCCTGCGGTATGAGATATGGAGGAAGAATGCATGCTGAGTCTCCGGAATGAATGCCCGCACTCTCGATGTGCTCCATCACGGCTCCGATGACAACATCGTTTCCGTCCGACAGGGCATCCACATCGGCTTCGAATGCATCTTCAAGGAATCGATCGACCAGAACCGGCCGTTCCTCACTTACGCGTGCAGCGCGATCGAAATACTCCCTGAGAGAGGCCTCATCGTGAACGATCTCCATTGCTCGCCCGCCCAGTACGTAGGACGGTCGAACCAGCACGGGAAATCGTATTCCATTCGCAATTGCCACAGCCTCATCTACACTCGTGGATGTCCCGTTGGCCGGCTGTTTCACGCCAAGTTCACGCGCGATTGCCTCGAAACGACGGCGATCCTCCGCCGCGTCGATAGCATCCGGTGATGTGCCGAAAATCCTGATACCAGCATCTTCAAGCGAACGGGTGAGCTTCAGTGGCGTCTGCCCTCCCAGCTGCACAATCACTCCCTCCGCTTTCTCGCGCGTAACGATCTCCAGCACATCCTCAAGCGAGAGTGGTTCGAAGTAGAGCTTGTCGGAGATGTCGAAGTCGGTCGAGACGGTCTCGGGATTGGAATTGACCATGATGGTCTCGTAGCCGCGCTCACGCAGCGCGAGCACGGCACGCACACAGCAGTAGTCGAACTCCACTCCCTGTCCGATCCGGTTGGGACCGGAGCCGAGAATCACGACCTTCTTCCGCCCCTCGGTAGCCGCCTCACTCTCCTCGTCGTAGGTGCCATACAGATAGGGTGTGCTGGACGGGAACTCACCCGCGCAGGTGTCAATCATCTTGTAGGATGGCCTGACTCCCATTGCCTGGCGCTCGTGACGCACCTCAGTCTCAGTCTGTCCCCGCAGTACCCCCAGCTGACGGTCCGAGAAACCCAGTCGCTTCATCCGCCGCATGGCATCAGCATCGATGCCATCGAGCCAGCCATACCAGTGCTCGGCATCAATCAGCTCATGCAGTTGATCGAGAAACCACGGATCGATACCAGTCAGACGGTACAACTCCGCCGAATCGACGCCAAGCATCATTGCTCGTTTGAGCTGGAAGACACGTTCGGGAGTGGGGTGCCTGAGCGCGATTCTCAGTTCCTCCTTCGATCCTTCCTGCAGGCGATCATCCTCCAGACGGTCGGCCACAGTCCAGCCCGATCGTCCAATCTCCAGCGCACGAATCGCCTTCTGGAACGCCTCTTTGAATGTCCGGCCAATCGCCATTGACTCACCCACCGACTTCATCTGGGTCGTAAGTCCGGGATCAGTGGTGGTGAACTTCTCGAAAGCGAACCGGGGACACTTGACGATCACATAGTCCAGCACGGGCTCGAAGCTGGCCGGAGTGGTCTTCGTGATGTCATTCGGCAATTCATCCAGCTTGTAGCCAACGGCCAGCTTGGCGCCGATCCGGGCAATAGGGAAACCGGTTGCCTTGGATGCGAGGGCAGATGACCGGGACACGCGAGGATTCATCTCGATTACGATGATTTCACCCGTGACCGGGCTGACGGCGAACTGGATGTTGCAGCCGCCCGCATCGACATTGATCTCGCGAATGATTGCCGCAGATGCATCACGCATTATCTGGAATTCGCGATCAGTGAGCGTCATTGCGGGCGCAACGGTTATCGAATCGCCGGTGTGCACACCCATCGGGTCAAAGTTTTCGATTGAGCAGACGATGACTACGTTGTCTGCACAGTCTCGCATGACCTCAAACTCAATCTCCTTCCAGCCGAGGAGGGATCGCTCCACCAGCACCGAGTGCACCGGAGAAAGATCGAGACCCCGCCTGACTACTGTCTCGAACTCCTCGCGATTGTAAGCGACGCCGCCGCCCGTGCCGCCCAGCGTGAAGGAAGGGCGAATGATGGCGGGGAAACCCGTATCCTCGACGGCAGCCAGCGCCTCCTCAAGCGATGTGACAGTTCTGCCAACAGGACACCTGAGCCCGATCCTTGCCATCGCCTCAGCGAAAAGCTTCCTGTCTTCAGCAACACGGATGGCACGGGCATTGGCACCAATCAGCTCACAACCGAACCGGTCCAGTACCCCCCGCTCATGAAGAGCGAGAGCCGTGTTGAGCGCAGTCTGTCCGCCCATTGTGGGCAGCACGGCATCGGGCCGCTCCTTCTCAATGATCTTCTCAACGAATTCGGGGGTAACGGGCTCCACGTATGTACGATCGGCAAACTCCGGATCGGTCATGATGGTGGCCGGATTCGAGTTCACGAGAATAACCTCGTACCCCTCCTCCCGGAGTGCCTTGGTTGCTTGGGTACCGGAATAATCGAACTCGGCAGCCTGGCCGATCACGATCGGTCCGGAGCCGATCACGAGTATCCGGTTCAGGTCAGAGCGTCTCGGCATTGAACAGATCGTCTATGATGTCATCGAGAGAACGCGTTGCACGCCAGCCTGTGGCGTGCTGCAGCTTGCGCGGGTCCCCGACCAGTTCGGGGACGTCAACCGGCCGCACGAGGGATGGATCCGCCGCCGGAACAGCATCGAGGCCTGCCCGAGCCATGACCTTTTCAAGGACAGATCGCACAGACCACCCAATGCCGCTGGCCACGTTGTATGCCTCACCCGGTTGACCGCGCTGACAGAGCAAAATATACGCTGCCACCACATCGCGGACATGGAGGAAGTCACGAACCGATTCGAGGTTCCCGACTGGCAGTGTTGCACCGCCCGGAGTGCCAGCCAGCGTGATGGAACGAGCCACCAGGGCCGGTAGAAGAAAGCGTGAGGGCTGACCGGGGCCACTGTGATTGAAGCTTCTGACCACGATGACGCGAAGGCCCGTCGCCCTGAAACGCTGAAAGCCAAGAATCTCCTGCGCTGCCTTGGTTGCTGCATAAACAGTACGTGGAACCTGGGTCGCTTCCTCGATGAGCGGCAAGTCTCTGGGCAGGTGGCGCCCGTACTGTTCTGCACTGCCGACCAGAAGCACCAGTGGGTCCGTTCCGGTTCCACTTCTGACCCGATCCACATGATGCAGCAGTCGGGCAGTCGCAGTGACGTTGACATCCCACGCAAGCACCGGATCAGCCGCTGCGGTGGGCACATGGGAGACTGCCGCCAGATGAATTACCGTGTCCGGATCGATATCCTCGACCGCACGGGCTACGAAGCAATCGTCGCGGAGATCGCCGTAGCGCCATTGGATGCCCACAGCAGGATCCGGTACTCCGCGTGAGGACGCAAAGGCCGCACCGGGATCAAGCGCCAGCCCGCAAACCTGTACGCCCTCCTCCACCAGGGCCGGAAGCAACCATCGTCCAACAAAGCCCGATGCACCAGTAACCAGAACTCGCTTCATCCCCCCATCCCGACCGCCACGTATACCACTGTCATCAGCGGATTGAATACCGGGCCAGATCCGCTTCCACCATCAGGTTCACGAGTTCCCGGAAGCTCACATCTGGGGTCCACCCGAGCTGAGTGCGCGCTTTGGCAGGATCCGCCACGAGCAGATCAACCTCCGCAGGTCGGAAGAACCGCTCGTCCTGCACGACGAAATCCCTGTAGTCCAGCTTCACCACACCAAAAGCTGCTTCGCAGAAATCACGCACGGAGTGCGTCTTGCCGGTACCCACCACGTAGTCGTCGGGGGTGTCCTGCTGAAGCATGCGCCACATTGCCTCAACATAGTCGCCGGCGAAACCCCAATCGCGCCTTGCATCAAGGTTACCCAATCTCAACTCCTCTTGGAGCCCGAGCCTGATGCGTGCGACACCGTCGGAGATCTTGCGCGTCACGAACTCGAGACCGCGTCGTGGTGATTCGTGATTGAAGAGGATACCGGACACGGCGTAGAGGTTGAAGCTCTCGCGATAGTTCACCGTGATCCAGTGTCCATAAACCTTGGCCACCCCATAGGGAGAGCGGGGATAGAAGGGCGTGTCCTCGCGCTGCGGCGTCTCTACCACCTTGCCGAACTGTTCGCTGGAACTCGCCTGATAGAACCGCGCCTCAGGCGCAGCCTTGCGCATCGCCTCAAGCATGCGCGTCACCCCGAGCGCAGTGAACTCACCGGTAAGTACAGGTTGGCTCCATGACGTCTGCACGAAGCTCTGTGCCGCAAGATTATAGATCTCGTCGGGACGTGTAGCCTGAACAACATCGGTGAGCGACGTCTGATCGAGCAGATCTGCCGAAACCAGTTCTATACGGTCGACGAGATGCGAAATGCGTTCGTAGGGTGTGGTGGATGAACGACGCACGACACCAACCACCCGATACCCCTTTCCAAGCAGCAGTTCCGCAAGGTAGGAACCATCCTGTCCGGTAATCCCGGTGATGAGCGCGGTCTTCACGCGTGGACCATGTTGTGTGAGGCGAAAGGCCGGAAGAAGTGACGCATAGGAAAAGCGGGGAGCGTCGCAGCATGCGAGCTCCCCGCCACTTCACCGGACGACAGAGATCAGGCGACCGCGGTCTGGCCGCGCGGTGCCCGCTGAACCTTGCCGGCGGCGAGGCAACGCGTGCACACCTTCACCTTGATGATCTTGCCGTCTGCAAGAGTGCGGACCACCTGAAGGTTCGGTTTCCAGGTGCGACGGGTCTTGTTGTTGGCATGTGAAACATTGTTGCCGAAGGCAACACCCTTGCCGCAGCAATGACAGCGATTGCGATTGATAGCCATGGGCGATTACCTCAGCTGATGATCAGTTCGATCCGCGCCATTTCTGCTCCGTCACCCTTGCGGTGGCCAGTCTTGAGAATGCGCGTATAGCCCCCCGGACGGGTCGCAAAACGCGGACCCAGCTCCTGGAAGAGCTTGTCGGCCGCCTCCCGCTTGCGAACGTGGCGACCGGCGAGCCGTCGGGCATGCAGCGTACCGGCTCTTGCCTTGGTGATGAGCTTCTCGACGAATGGGCGGAGTTCCTTGGCCTTGGCCTCGGTGGTCTCGATCGCACCTTCCTCGATCAGCGAGGTAGCGAGATTGCGAAGCAGCGCGAGACGCTGTTCGCTCGTCCGCCGCAGCTGGCGGTTGGCCTTGCGATGGCGCATGTGAGATCAGTCCTCTTCTTCTTCTTCGGGCGCAATGTCGGCCGCGCGGCTGGGCGGAGTACCCATGTCGAGGATACGGACGCCATCCGCGTTCTCTTCGTAGCGCATACCGAAGTTGAGTCCTTCCCGCTCCAGCAGCGCAGCTATTTCCTGCAGCGACTTCTTGCCGAAGTTCTTCACCTGAAGGATCTGCGCCTCGGTCTGGCGTACCAGATCGCCGAGCGAGCGGATGTTGGAGTTCTTTAGCGAATTTACAGATCGTACCGTGAGCTCGAGATCGTCGATCGGGGTACGGAACAACTCTGCCAGACGGATCGCATCACTGTTGGCCCCTTCACTGGCAGCACCCGGCTGTGCAGATGCAGAAGATCCGAAGCCAACGAAGTACTGGAAGTGGGTCTGCGCCAGAGCCCCGGCGTAGCTCACCGCCTCTTCGGGAGAGAGCGTTCCGTTGGTCTCTACGGTGAGCGCGAGCCGGTCATAATCGGTGCGCTGCCCGACACGTGTTTCCGCAACAGTAAAGTTCACTCGCCGGACAGGACTGTAGATCGCATCTATGCGAACCACATCGACCGGGAGACTCTTGTCGGCCGGATGCTGATCACTCTCGATGTAACCGCGCCCCTTGTTCACATAGAGCTCGATATTGAAGTCGCGCTCGTCGGTGATGGTGAACAGGTGATGTGATGGATTGATGATGTGTATGCCGCCCGTGGCGACGATGTCTGCAGCTGTAACGGCGCCGGGACCCGACTTCCTGATACGAAGTACGGTCTGCTCCACCTCGTCCGGCAACGACAGCGTCAGGGTCTTCAGTCTACCGATGATCTGGTGCACATCCTCTACGACGCCAACGATGGTCTGGTGCTCATGCACCACGCCATCAATACGGAATGCCCACACGGCAGAACCACGCAGCGACGAAAGCAGCAGTCGACGCATGGCATTGCCAAGCGTGTGACCGAAGCCCCGCTCAAGCGGCTGCAGCCGGAACTCCGCCAGATTCGGATTGTCTTCGCGCCGGGTTGCTTCTACCAACTGCGGGCGGACGAGGCCTGAGAGATCGATAGTTGCCATGATATGCGATGAAAAGGTCACGCCAGAGTGATGTTGACCGATCACACCAGCGACGCGCTGCCTCGCCCCGAACGCGCGGCAGCCCCGTAAAGGGGTTCGGGCCCCGACCAGGTGGGGAGGTGCCGATGAAGCATCATCCACCCTTCCCTTCGGCAGCTGCAGGCCACGTGGATGCCGCAGCTGCCCGGTCCGGTCAGCAAAGAGACCGGCCTACTTCGAGTACAGTTCGACTACGAGCTGCTCCTGCGCAGCAAGCGGCACTGCCTGACGCTGCGGCTTCTCGAGAACGCGGCCGGAGAACGACTCCCTGTCGACTGCGATCCACGAAAGTGCCGCGCCTCGGGCTGCCTGCTCCATTGCCTCCTGCACGAGCGCGAGCTCACGCGAGGCCTGCTTCACACGAACCTCCTCGCCGGGGCGCACCTGGTAGGACGGGATATCGAGCAGGCGTCCCTTCACCTCGATGTGACGATGCCGAATGAGCTGACGTGCCGCCTTCCGGCTGGGAGCGAAACCCATGCGGTAAACGACATTGTCGAGGCGCGTCTCCAACGCCGCAACCAGGTTGTGACCAGCGATTCCACCCAGCGTGGAGACCTTCTCGAAGGTGTTGCGGAACTGCTTCTCGGAGATGCCGTAGATACGTTTCATCTTCTGCTTCTCGCGCAACTGCTTGGCGTACTCCGACATCTTCTTGCGCCGCGC
>CAYSKN010000100.1:0-10818 GCA_964431565.1 uncultured Gemmatimonas sp. | reverse complement strand
CAGTGCGCAGGCCCAGCACCACATTGTCGCATATGATTACGGAATAAAGCGCAACATACTCCGTCTGTTCGAGAGCAACAGATGCCGGGTGACAGTGGTGCCTTCCGACACTGCGGCGACCGATGTCCTGGCAATGAATCCCGACGGTGTATTTCTCTCGAACGGTCCGGGAGACCCTGCCGCCGTCAGCTACGCTCCTGACATCATCCGGGCGATCGTGGAAGCCGGGATTCCCATCTTCGGGATCTGCCTCGGCCATCAACTGATCGGAATCACCTTCGGAGGTCGTACGGTCAAGATGCCGTACGGGCACAGGGGCGGAAACCATCCGGTGAAGGATCTCGCAACCGGCAGCGTGCTGATTACCGTCCAGAACCATGGATTTGCTGTAGCCGGAACTCAGCAAGGGGTTTATGGCGCACCCGATCTCGAGGTGACGCATATCAACCTCAATGATGGCAGCCTCGAGGGATTACGTCACAGAACCCTGCCCGTCTTTGCCGTCCAGTATCACCCCGAGGCGGCTCCCGGTCCCCATGACGCAGTACCCCTCTTCGTACAGTTCCTCAGGGAAGTGGAGAAACGAAGAAGTGACGTGGCCCAAACGCTTGACCGATAAGCACTAAGGCCGTACGTTCGCAACGCGGGCCCCGCCAAGTCACTGTCTGGTACTTCTTGCATTTCAGCACCCCTGATCGCACGCCCATGACCAAAGCTGACCTCGTCGAGAATGTCACGGCACGGATTGCCAGAACAGCAGGACCGACGATCTCCAAGAAGGACTGTGCGCGCGTCGTTGATGCGTTCCTCGACGCGATCAAGGAAGCCCTGCAGGATCAGCAGAACATCGAAGTACGCGGTTTCGGCACGTTCAAGATCCGCCAGCGCAAGACGCGTATGGCACGCAATCCGCGTACGGGGGCTCCGGTTGAGGTGTCGGCTCGTCCGGTTCCGGTTTTCAAACCAAGCAAGGAGTTGCGCGCGATGGTGGCCGGCGTTGACATCGCTCAGCTTGACGATGATGGGGAGGATTGACGGAAGGCAGGGCATGGCCAGCGCCAGCTGAGCCCACCATCCCTCGCCGCACTGACATGGAAGCACCAGTCTGGTGGCAGGGCACGTGCAGGAGGGCGTTGCTCATCGTACTTGCAGCCGTGTCCGATGATATGTTTCGGATATTGTGAGCATTCCTGTCCTGCTCTTTGCTTCCTTCGCCGACGCCTTTGGCACCCGGGAACTGTTGGTACCAGTGGACACACCGTGCATGGTGGATGCGATTGTCGATGCCATGCGCAGCATGCCCGGTGGTGACATGCTGCCGACTCGCCCTGTGGTTGCGGTGAATCAGCGTTTGGCAGACCCTGCCGTTCCTGTCGTCACCGGAGACGAGGTAGCCCTCATTCCGCCTGTTGCGGGTGGTTGATCGTGGCCCTTCTGCACTCGGCCATCGTTTCTTCACCAATCGATGTGGGTGCGCTCATAGCACGCACAAGTGACAAGGGGGTTGGCGCAATATCGGTGTTTCTGGGTACGGTACGGGATCTCAACGATGGGCGTCCCGTAACCGGGATTGAGTATGAAGCGTACGAGGCCATGGCTGCCAGGGAGCTTGCGGCCATCGCGGCAGAGGCGTGCCAGGCCAGTCCCGGTCTTCGCGTGTCGATTGAGCACAGGATAGGTATGCTCGATGTTGGCGATGTCAGCGTTGCAATAGTTGCTGCACACACGCACAGGGCCGAGGCGTGTGAGGGTGCCCGTAGTATCATAGAGACACTCAAGCAGCGTGTGCCGATCTGGAAACGTGAACATTACACCGACGGTGAGCGTGCCTGGGTCGATCCTACGATCACATTCAGGTGTGCAGGGCATGGTCCGGCTGAAGCACGGGGGACAGCCTGATGCGCGATCAATTCGGCAGACATATACAGTACTTGCGCATTTCAGTAACCGATCGGTGCAACTTCCGTTGTCGGTACTGTATGCCGGCAGAGGGCCTGCCATGGCTTCCAAAGGCAGACATTCTCAAGTACGAGGAGATCGCCGAGGTGGTCAGTCAGCTTGCCCCACTGGGGTTGCGGCGGATAAGGATAACGGGCGGCGAACCCACGATACGTCCGGACCTGCCCCGCCTCATCCGGATGTTTCGTGACGTACCGTTGATTGAGGACATATCGCTCTCCACCAACGGAGTGAAGCTTCCACAGCTTGCCAGCGCACTTGCCGAAGCCGGACTTGATCGGGTGAACATCAGCGCTGACTCACTGCGTCCGGAGCGTGTGGCTGCCATCGCACGGCGCAATCTTGGCTTCGACCTTCCAACGTCGGCGCTGGCGGCCGAGCGGGCCGCAATCATGCCCATCAAGATCAACATGGTGGTCATGCGCGGCATCAATGACGACGAGATTCCCCAATTCGCTGCTCTCACCCGCGAGCACCCCTGGCATATACGTTTCATAGAACTAATGCCTGTTGGGGAGATGCGTGAACTCACATGGGAACATGTGGTTCCGAGCGACGAGGTTCTTTCGCGCATCTCGGACATCGGTGCGCTCGCTCCCGATCACGCGCCTGTGGCAGGCAATGGACCGGCTGTCTATTATCGCTTCCCGGGTGCCCCCGGGTCTGTGGGCGTTATTTCACCGATGACTCACTCCTATTGTGAAAAATGCAATCGGGTAAGACTCACTGCCGACGGTCGGCTTCGTACGTGCCTGTTCGGCAATCATGAAGTGCCACTGCGGGAGGCGCTGCGGCAGGGACAACCGCTTGCGCCGTTCTTTGAGAAGGCGCTTAGGGAGAAACCCAGGGAGCACGCGCTGCTGCAGATGAAGGTTGGCGGACTGCGTGCATTGAGTGAAGTGGGCGGTTGAGCGAGTTGCTCGCATGGACGTTGCACTCTAAGTTCTGAGCACACAGTCCCGGGACACGCAAACAGGTATTACCGTGCTGGTGCACGGTTTTCCTGGAGTGATGTGTCGGTCCTTGTGTCTGGTCATTGAGCTTCGACACCCGTTCGGAGAATCCGCATAACATGGTCAACAAGATTACGGTCGTGGGTGCAGGCAATGTCGGTGCCACCACTGCCCAACGCATCGCCGAGAAGTCCCTCGGTCGCTCGGTCGTCATGGTGGATGTCGTTGAAGGCATTCCGCAGGGGAAAGGTCTGGATCAGTGGGAATCGGCACCCGTGGAGGGCTTTGACACTCGTGTCATGGGCACCAACGGCTACGAGGAGACGGCTGGCTCTGACGTGGTTGTCATTACTGCCGGCATCGCTCGCAAGCCGGGTATGTCCCGGGACGATCTGCTCAACACCAATGCCGGTATCGTCAAGTCGGTGGCAGAGCAGATCCGGGCGACATCACCTGATGCCATTGTCATCGTGGTGTCCAACCCGCTTGATGTTATGTGCTACGTCGCAAAGCAGGTTACCGGTTTCCCTCGCGAGCGCGTGATCGGCATGGCCGGCGTGCTGGATACGGCCCGATATCGCTCGTTCATTGCCGAGGCACTCGAGGTTTCGGTGAGGGATATCCAGGCGATGGTACTGGGTGGTCATGGTGACACGATGGTGCCGCTCATTACATACACCACGGTCAGCGGCATTCCCGTCACGCAGCTCATGCCCCGCGATCAACTCGATGCCATCGTACAGCGGGCGCGTGATGGCGGCGCTGAGATTGTCAAGTATCTCAAGACGGGATCAGCGTATTACGCACCGTCAGCGAGTGCGGTTGAGATGGTCGAAGCAATCGTTCATGACCGCAAGCGCATTCTGCCCTGCGCGGCATGGCTCCAGGGCGAGTATGGTTTTTCCGATCTGTTCCTTGGCGTGCCGTGCAAACTCGGCAGGAGCGGCCTGGAGAAGATCATCGAGATCGAGCTTTCGCCTGAAGAACGTTCGGCGCTTGAACGTTCGGCCGAAGCCGTGCGCGGACCGATGTCGGCCGTGACCTTCTGAAACCGATAGAACCGGCGCGATCTTCATTCGGGGGCGCGCCGGTTTCCTCACCCACCTTGCCCATGTACGGTCTCAAGCAGTTCTGGCAAAGCACGATCGGTAAGAAGATCGTGATGGCTGTAACGGGGATCATCGGCATCCTGTTCGTTATCGGCCATATGTCCGGCAATCTGCTGATGTTCAGCGGAAAGAGCGCGATCGACGATTATGCGGTGCTGTTGCGCACCAGCATGCCGTTGTTATGGGCGGTTCGTCTCGGGTTGACAGCGGCCGTGGTACTTCATGTGGTATCGGCTGTGCAGCTTACCCGACGTGCGCAGGCGGCCCGACCGCAGGGGTACGCGGTTCGGAAAGCGCCAGTGACGACCCTCGCGGCCAGGACCATTCGTGCTGGCGGAATGCTTCTGCTGCTGTTCATCGTATTCCACCTGCTTCACATGACACTCGGTGTAATACATCCCGATTTTGTGCATCTGGACCCGTACGACAACATCCGGATCGGTTTGGCGAACCCACTCATCGCCGGCTTCTACATCCTCGCCATGGCGGCACTCGGTCTGCATCTCTACCACGGCACATGGTCCGCCTTCCGCACACTCGGTGTGGCGCGATCGTCGCACCACCCGCTCAAGAGACGCCTCGCGCTCGTGGTTGCCGTAGTGGTGGCGGTGGGCTTCGCGATCATACCCGTGGCCACCGTGGCTGGCTTTTTTCCGGAGGAGTTGACGATGGAGACATCGGTTCAGGCCCCTGCCGGTCCGGAAACTGCCACCTCATCGGTGCCTGTCACCCCTTCTCTGGCGGAGACAAACTGATATGCTCGATCTGAACGCCAGGATCCCGAGCGGACCGCTCGACAAGAAGTGGGACAATCATCGCTTCGAGATGAAGCTGGTTAATCCAGCCAACAAACGTAAACACCACGTCATTGTTGTGGGGGCCGGGCTTGCGGGTGCTTCAGCAGCCGCAAGCATGGCGGAGCTGGGCTATAACGTATCCTGCTTCGTGTTCCACGACTCGCCGCGTCGAGCCCACTCGATCGCTGCACAGGGTGGAATCAACGCAGCGAAGAACTATCAGAACGACGGCGACTCGATATTCCGTCTCTTCTACGACACCATCAAGGGCGGCGATTTCCGTTCGCGTGAGGCAAACGTATATCGTCTTGCACAGGTATCGGTAAACATCATCGATCAGTGCGTGGCGCAGGGCGTACCATTCGCGCGCGAATATGGTGGACTGCTTGCCAACCGATCCTTCGGGGGTGCGCAGGTATCGCGCACGTTCTATGCGAGAGGCCAGACCGGCCAACAGTTGCTGCTTGGCGCGTATCAGGCACTTGAGCGTCAGATCGGACTCCGAAGGGTGACGATGTATACCTTCGAAGAAATGCTGGATATCGTGCTGATCGACGGCGTGGCACGTGGCATCATCACGCGCAACCTGATAACCGGAAAAATCACATCGCACGCTGCCGATGCGGTGGTGCTCGCTACCGGCGGCTACGGAAATGCATTCTTCCTGAGCACCAACGCCAAGTATTCGAATGTCACTGCGTCATGGCGTGCACACAAGAAAGGTGCGGCCTTCGCCAATCCGTGCTTCACGCAGATCCACCCCACATGCATTCCGCCACATGGCGACCATCAGTCGAAACTCACGCTGATGTCGGAGTCGCTCCGCAATGACGGCCGCGTGTGGGTTCCGAAGAACAAGGGCGACCATCGCGCTCCGGCGCAGATACCCGATGCCGAGCGGGATTATTACCTGGAGCGTAAGTATCCCAGCTTCGGCAACCTGGTGCCGCGCGATATCGCCTCACGCGCCGCCAAGGACGTATGTGACGAAGGGCGCGGGGTGGGCCCGGGAGGCCTGGGCGTCTATCTCGATTTCAACGACGCCATCAAGCGGCTGGGGCAGAACGTCATTGCCGAACGCTACGGAAACCTCTTCGACATGTATCAGCGCATCACGGACGAAAACCCCTACGAACGTCCGATGCGCATCTATCCCGCAGTACACTATACCATGGGTGGTCTGTGGGTTGATTACAACCTGATGAGCACGATTCCCGGTTTGCATGTAGCCGGCGAAGCGAATTTCTCGGACCACGGTGCCAATCGCCTCGGCGCATCGGCGCTGATGCAGGGCCTCGCCGATGGTTACTTCGTACTGCCATACACGATTGGCGACTACCTGGCCAGGACCAGGCTTGACAAGGTTGACACCTCGCATGCCGAGTTCCGGGGTGCGGAGGAGGCTCTAAGGGCTCAGCAGACCAGATTCCTCGGTATGAAGGGAAAACGAACGGTCGACTCCTTTCACAGGGAACTGGGCCACATCCTGTGGGAGTACTGCGGCATGGGGCGCTCGCGCGAAGGACTCAACAAGGCCCTGGAACTCATTCCGGCTCTCCGGGAGGAATTCTGGCACAACCTCAATGTGCCCGGCAGTGCCGAATCGCTCAATCAGTCACTCGAGCGGGCGGGACGAGTGGCAGATTTCTTCGAGCTGGCCGAACTCATGTGCCATGACGCGCTCCATCGTGAAGAGTCATGCGGAGCCCACTTCCGGACCGAATACCAGGAAAATGGCGAGGCCAAGCGCAACGATGAGGATTATGCCTACGTTGCTGCATGGGCCTATGCCGGCGACGGAAAGGCTCCCATTCTGAACAAGGAACCCCTGGTGTTCGAGAACGTGCACATGTCCACGCGGAGCTACAAGTAATGAAGCTCACTCTCAACGTGTGGCGCCAGCCGACCCGGCAGGCGCCCGGCAAGCTTGAAACCTATACCATTGATGGCGTCAGCACTGACATGTCGTTTCTCGAGATGTTCGACATGCTCAATGAACAGCTCACGGTCCAAGGCAAGGATCCCGTGGCGTTCTCTCACGACTGCCGCGAGGGTATCTGCGGCTCATGTTCGATGATGATCAACGGACAGCCGCATGGTCCGTGGAAAGGAACTGCGACATGCCAGCTCCACATGCGTGCATTCAAGGACGGTGAGACTATCACGGTCGAACCGTGGCGCGCGTCTGCCTTCCCGGTGGTCAAGGATCTGGTCGTTGACCGAGGTGCGCTCGATCGCATAATCCAGTCGGGTGGGTTCATCTCCGCGAGTACCGGCGGCCCGCGCGATGCCAACGAAATCCTCATTGGAAAGGATACCGTCGAGGAATCGATGGATGCTGCTGCCTGTATTGGGTGCGGCGCATGCGTGGCTGCGTGTCCGAACGCATCAGCATCGCTCTTCACCGGTGCCAAGATCACCCATCTGGGCCTACTTCCCCAAGGGCAGCCCGAGCGGGATCACCGGGCACTCACGATGGTCGAAGCGATGGATATCGAGGGCTTCGGCCATTGCACGTTTGTGGGTGAGTGCCACGAAGCGTGTCCCAAAGAGATCAGCATCGATGTCATCAAGCGCATGAATCATGACTACCTCGGTGCGAGCCTCCGGCGCCAGGAGCCCCGTTCAGCATCAGGGGCAGGCTGACGACCATCATTTCATCCATCAAACGGAAAGGAGGCGACGACATGCTGTGTCGTCGCCTCCTTTCCTTTCCCACACAATACCAGCACGTTTCGTGACTCATCCATCCCCGTCTGATCCGCGCAATGCGCTTCTTACATCGGCTCTGAGATCCGGCAACAGATCGGTTTCGAACCAGGGATTCTGTGTAAGCCAGCGATTGTTGTGCCAAGATGGGTGGGGCAGGGGAAACAACTTCAAACGCGTGTTCGACGAGCGCAACTCCCGCCACATTCCGACGATTTCGGTGACACTCCTGCCTCTGATATCCGACCGGAGATGCCACTTGTGCGCGTAGCCGCCGATGACGACGAGAAGTTCGAGGCTGAGGAGCCTGGCGAACAAGCGGCTGTGCCAGGTTTCGGCACATTCGCGTCTCGGGGGCAGGTCACCGCCGGCCTGGGAATGACCGGGGAAGCAGAAACCCATCGGAATGATTGCCACCCGCGAGGCGTCATAGAACTCCGCTTCGGTGATGTCGAGCCATTGTCTCAGCCTCACACCTGACGGATCGTCGAAGGGACGCCCACTCTTGTGCACCCTTATGCCAGGCGCCTGACTTGCAATTGCAATCCGCACGGTCTGTGACACCTGGATGATGGGGCGTGGCTCGTGCGGCAATGGTTTTCCGTAGCGTGGCTCGTCCCGACAGATACGGCATGCACGAATGGCCAATTCCAGATCTCCGAACGATGGTTGTCCCGCGTCTGGAGCGGGTACACCGGCACCCGAGCCAACTCTGGTCGCTTCGGTACGTCCTCTTCGGGTGCTGGCGGGTTTCATCGTGTACCCTGTTGGCGGAGGTGACGATAACACTCCTGCGTCACCCGTGACTAATTTTCACTTGTCCGATGTGTAGTCATCGCGGTCCCCACAGACGTCTGAAAACTATTGTTTGACGCAACCCTCATGTCTCGACGACACATCCGATCACTGTCACACGGTTTGGCGGCGATACGATCCCTACGTAATTTCCGCCGGTTCGGCAACCGGGCAGCAGCGGCATCCGGCTTGGTGCTTGCACTTGGCAGTGCTGCCTGCGATCGGGTTGACGCAGGCAACAACGACGGTAAAGCCGTGGTTGCCAGCGTGAGCCGGGGCCTCGCTCTCCTCAACGATTTTCCGGATTCTCTGCCCGCGAACAGCGGAAATTCGCTGCGTTGTACCACCTGCCATCTGGACGATGGTACAAACGAGTCTGCGTTGCCCTGGCTGGGGAGCGCTGCACGCTACCCGCAATACAGAGCACGCCCTGGGTATGCGGAAACGATGGAACAACGCGTCAACGAATGCATAGCACGCAGCCTCGCCGGGCGGATGCTTCACGAAGATAGCCGGGAAATGCGCGACATTGTAGCGTACATGGAATCACTGCGCGACAGACCGCGCCCCGACCCAACGTCCCAGGTGACTCTCGCTGGTGACATCATGACGGGGCGCACGGAATACGGCAGGGTATGCGCACAATGTCACGGTTTGGATGGTGAAGGTGTGAGCGGCCTCGGACGCGCATTATGGGGAGCGGAGAGCTTCTCCATCGGCGCAGGCATGGCACGCCAGTACACGCTGGCAACCTTTGTACGGCACAATATGCCATATAACAGGCCTCGTGGTGACACCACCACCATCACCGATCAGCAGGCAGCTGATATTGCTGCATTCGTACTCTTACACCCGCGACAGGACATGCCGTTGAAGGCACGGGACTGGCCCAACGCAGATCCGCCAGCCGATGCTGCCTATGCAACGGACGCAGCACGCGCTGCAGGTAGGGCGATGCCTCCCGAGCGACCTCTTCTGCCACGACGCCTGTCACCCGATACTCTCGACCGATGACGACTCCTTACGACAAGCAGGCCTCATCACGCGGCCGCAGACAATTCCTGACCCGCCTTGCGGCACTTGGTGCCGGCGTCGGGTTCCTGTCACCGGCAAGAGCTTCAGATGCTCTAACGGCACAGACGGAAGCAGACAAACTGCCTTTACTGGCCGACGATCCATGGATGGCCAGGCTCTCGGGCAACCACCGGGTGGTGTTTCATTCACACATGCCCACGGACGCACTGGCTATCCGTTGGGCCGAGATTTTCCTGGACACCCAGAAGCGGACCTATGGAATCCCGGAAAGTGACTGTGGTGTAGTGGTGGGGCTCAATGGTCCATCCATCGCCTGGCTGTTCAACGACGCCATGTGGGCGAAGTACCCTACCATCGGCGGGGTGATGGGTGCCCCAGGCGACAGAAATCCCTATTCACAGCTCGTAGCATCGCTGGTACCCCGCGGCGTCATCGTGCTGCTCTGCCACAACTCGCTGCAGCGGGCGGGCTCGAGGTATTTGGCCTCACCGGACCGCGAAAATGACGCTGCTGGCCTTGCGTTTGCCGAGGAGGCCCGAGCCAAACTGCTGCCGGGAGTTGAAGTGGTACAGGCCATGATCGTGACCATACAACAGGCACAGGATCGAGGCTGTCGGTACGTGTACGCCGGCGGATGAGCCCGCACTCCATGTAGCGGCCGGCCTGCAGCGGTACCGACAGCACAAACAGTCAGATCCGCGGAAGGGTTACACCGTGCTGGCCCTGATACTTCCCCTTCTTGTCGCCGTAGCTGACCTCGGGAGGTTCATCACCAGTGAAGAAGACAACCTGAGCGATCCCCTCATTGGCGTAGATCTTCGCCGGCAGCGGCGTGGTATTCGAGATCTCGAGTGTAACGTAACCCTCCCATTCCGGCTCGAACGGCGTCACGTTCGTGATTATCCCGCACCGTGCATAAGTGCTCTTGCCTACAGTGAGGGTGAGCACGTTGCGCGGAATGCGGAAGTACTCCACGCTTCGAGCGAGGGCAAACGAGTTAGGTGGTACGATACAGACGTCTCCTTCGAACTCGACGAAACTCCTGGGATCAAACGCCTTTGGATCCACGATGGAGTTGAGGACGTTGGTGAAGATCCTGAACTCGCTCGCGACTCGCATGTCGTACCCGTAGGAACTGACGCCGTAGGAGATGACTCCCTGACGGACCTGGCGATCTTCGAATGGTTCGATCATGGCGTGTTCACGCGCCATGCGGGTTATCCAGCGGTCAGAGCAAAGACCCATGTTGTTGGTTGGGCTGAGGTTGTGCGGGAAACGGGAATCGGCGGATAACTTAACGGAAAGGGCAGCCCACAGTGGCCAGTGTGGATCCGTTCACCATGCACCTGGGATGGCGTTGAGAGAATCCGGTCCATCTGATAACTTTTGGTGTCCTCTTTGTGAATTCTTTCACGAAGTACCTCGAAGTTCCCCAACGTGATGCTACGCAACTATATCCCG
>CAYSKN010000099.1:0-10835 GCA_964431565.1 uncultured Gemmatimonas sp. | reverse complement strand
AAGTTCATCAGCGATGCCCGCTACTCAGGTGGACCGTACCTGGCGCGCAAATACAGATGCGTTGACGGCACCCCTGCGGCGCCTGCGCCAAATCAGCGAATAGAGGCCGAGGAGAAGCACCGCGCCGGCTACTCCCGCGACAAAGAGACGCCGCCCGTAGTCCAACGGCTGATGGAGCGACTGCTTCACATCGGTCTGCTCGAAGAACGCGACAAGAGCACTGACCTCCTGCTCTGTCAGCGGTCTGTCCTGAAAGGCGCGCTGCATCACAGGAAAAGGCGGGCTTCCCACCACCGCCCGCACACCCGGACCGCCAAGCCGCGAAAACACGGTGGTGAGATCCTTCGCAAGGATGCCACCGCCGATGACATCCTCGTGTGCAACGTCGTGGCACGAATTGCACGACGGGCCGCCGTTGGCGAAGCGCGTATTGCCCTGGAAGAGAAGACGTCCCAGCGCCGGGTCACCCGCCACAGGCTCGGCCAAGTTTGACGCCGTTACCGGCGCCGACGCGGCCGTTGTATTGATATAAGCCAGAACAGCGCGCACCTCTGCATCCGACAGTGGCCAGTCTGGCATGATGAGGCCAGGATACTCCGCGGCGAGCGCCACTGCAGTGCTGTCGCCCGACTTGATGACCGACTGCGAGCGCTGAATGAATCCGATCAACCAGGCCTCGTTCCTGCGCCCGGTCACCCCTGCCAGGTCGGGCCCCACAATACGGCCGCCACCAATGCTGTGGCACGCCTGGCAAGTGGTCTTGAATATCTGGGCACCATCCTGGCCTGCACCGCGCCCAGGCGCTGCTGCCAGCAGCAGTCCTGCAGTCACTCCGCAAACCAGCGAACGGTACCCCCCCCCCACCCGCCTTCTGACTGGAATTCCTCGCATGCTCGGACCCCGATGTTCACACGCAAAGCAGGAGAACCTTCTGGACGGTGATGAGCATACCGCATAGTACTTACAAGAGACTTACAAGCCCTGCGGCAAGGCATTCGTGCCGCCCCGCTCTCAGTACAGCCCCGACGACCCGCCATGCCCTGCGAGCCTCCACTCAGTTGAGGCTCGGCCTTGTGAGCTGCCGGCTCCCGTCATCACACTCGCAATCGCTCATGTGATTGCGCCGGGTTTGCCACGGCTCTTGTGGAAACCACAGTGTCCGCCTTTGTCTTTCTGCTGCTGAGGCTTCTGCCGGCCACGGTCCGCACGTCTCCACCCGTCCCCCGGCGCAACCGGTTGTGCTTGCCGTTCTTGCGTTCGACTACAACACAGGTAAGGCCGATTACGACAACCATGGCCCATGGCATGGCCGCCATGATGACTACGCACCTCGTTGAAGTCTTGATATCTACTCCCCGAACGTAAGCGGCTTGGCCACGTCACACGCGGGATCGAAGCAGAGCAGACACAATATTCCGGCTCGACAACAGCGGTGGTGGCCGGATGGCTTGCCGGCGCATGGTGCGCATTCCCGACGGCATCAACAAGGGAGCCAACAGACTGCCCAGGAAACTACCGCCGCTCTGACCAACAGCTGCACCCGCATCGCGCTGAGAGTTAATCGAACCGTCTTGTGCAGGAGAGTTCGGAAGCGCAGGCAGTCAGCTGCACCCGCATCGCGCTGAGAGTCAATCGAACCCTAGCGCTGCCGCACGCACATCATTGGACATTCTGGGATACACCAGCGCCAACGACTCGAGCGTCTCCACCAGCATGCGTGCCACGAGATAGTCACGGAGCCACTTCCGGTCAGACGGTACCACATACCACGGTGCATAATCGGTACTGCAGCGCATGAGTATCTCACGATATGCCTCGGTGTACTCATCCCATCTGGCCCGGTCATCAAGGTCATCGAGTCTAAACTTCCAGTTCTTGGCGGGATCGTCCAGCCTCTCCTGCAGCTGCACACGCTGCTCGTCACGCGAGATGTGCAGGAAACACTTGCGAATGATCACCCGGTTCTGCGTGAGCATGCGCTCGAAATCATTGATCTGGTCATACCTGGCGCGCCATGCTTCCTCTGGTGCGAGCCTGCGCACACGCACGGCCAGAACGTCCTCATAATGCGAACGATTGAAAACGCCGATCACACCACGCGGCGGAATCACATTGTGCACGCGCCACAGATAGTCGTGTCTCAGCTCCAGCGGCGTCGGCGGCCCGAATGCTGATACCTGTACCCCAACTGGACTGAATGCACCGCAGACGGTCCGGATCACGCCATCCTTGCCCGCAGCATCACGCCCCTGGAACACCAGAAGCAGGGCGTAGCTCCCGTCGGCGTTAAAGAGGTTCTGCAGCCCCGTCAGACGTTCCAGCAGTCTCCCTGTGAGGGGCTCCAGTTCCGCTCGCGACGGCACGTCATCCCAATGGGCTGCCTTCCGCCCGAGGCCGATATGCGCTGACGTGTCAACCGGCTCGAGTCGCAATCCATCAACGAACGGCGAAGCTTTGGCCATGGTCTCACTGGCCTCCGTAGGTGATTGCTCTGCCGGTCATCTCGCTTACCGGAAGACGGAACAGCAGGTCGCGTTCGGGCGTGGGATCGCTCTCTGAGAATGCTGATGGAATGAGCGAACGCAACGCCATCACGCCGGCTTCATGCTGCCTGCGCTCATGCTCGCTTCCCTCCGGATCGGGGAACTCAATGCGGCCATGCAGGACCACACTGCGTCCGCCGGATGAGTCGATCTCGTCCACCTCGAATGCCACCCACGGATGATGGGCCACCATACTGACCTTGTTGCCGGCGCTCGTGCGCCCAAATATCCACCCTTCATGGAACACGTAGTGCACGGGTGTGATGTCAATGCGGTTTCGGTACGTGAAGGCTAGTCGCCCCACCATCTGTGATTTCAGTAACTCCTCGCATTCGGTCCCGTCGAGGACACGCAAACCCGGAACGCTGCCCATGCTCCCTCCAGAGATGTGAATGGCCCGCCGGGACGGCTGGCGCAGAACCTCTTCTTAGTACCTTGGTCCGTATATCATGGCACGGCAACAGCGCCAAATGTTACAGCCAATACACAAAGCTCCTCTACCCGCCGGGAAACACACGTTCACCCACCGGCACTGACTCGTACGGTTCCATATGTATCAATACACCCGCCGTGTGCGGAATGCGAAGCCGTATTGCCGACTTGACACAGCCCGAGAGGACATGCGCATCATAGAGCGACATGGATGGGTCGGCCTGCACATGAAGGTCTACATAGAAAGCAGTGCCCGATCGCCTGATCTTGAGCTTCTCTATGGCCAGCACACCATCGGTCCCGAGTGCGGCCTCCGATACCTCGTCCTGCAGGGCCCGCGACGGCGCGCCATCCATGAGGTCATGTGCCGCTGTTCGCAACAGGAAGCCGGCATTCGCAGCAATCACTGCGACAGCCACGAGCGCAGCCCAGTCGTCAGCAGCCTCCCATCCTGGCCCGCCAACAACAGCAACGGTTATACCGACGAAGGCCGCTGCGGACGTTATTGCATCCGAGCGATGATGCCATGCGTCAGCCGCAACAGCAACACTTCCGGTGGCCTCGCTCGCCGCCATCACGCGCTTGGCCAGCAGTTCCTTGATGACGATCACCACCGCCAGTACACCCAGCGTCCACCCGGCGGGAGACTTGTGTGGTGTACGAATGCCTGAAACAGCCTCGATCGCGATGCCTGCTGCAGCCCCGAGCATGAGTGCAGCAACAACCGCCCCCGCTATTGCCTCGGCACGCCCGTATCCAAACGGATAGCGCTCGTCCGGATCACGGCTTGCTATGCGCAAGCCACCCCAGACAACCAGTGATCCGGCCATGTCGATCGAACTCTCAATTGCATCGGCAACGAGTGCATACGCATTGCCCAGCAGGCCAGCCACCAGCTTCACCACGGCCAGCATGGCATTGATCACCAGACCCAACTGCACCAGACGCTGCGATGACGCCCCCGAGGTACCGTTATTGGTTCCCTCGGGCGAAACCGAAGTAACCCCCTGGGTCGGCGCGGAGACGGACATCAGGGAAATATGACGAAGTACGCGAAGTTTCAGCGACCGAATCCCGCCCCAGTGATGGACATTACATTCAATGGCGCATGACTGAACCCACCCGGCAACGCAAAGCAACCCTTGCGCATCGACTTGAATATGCCGCCACCCGTGTCTTAGTCGGTGCATTGGGTCTCCTCGGCTGGCAGGCAGCAAGCTGGATTGGCAGCAGAATTGCCCGCCTTGCCTACCGTCCCCTGGGCATAAGACGGGGAGTCACCACCAGGCAAATCGCTGCCGCCTTTCCAGAACTGGCAGCAGCCGAGGTCGAGGACATTGCCGTACGGTCGTATGAAAGCCTCGGTCGGACGTCGGTGGAAACCGCAATTCTGCCGGGTACACCACGCGGGGAGATCCTCGACCGCATAGAGAGTGTCGAAGGATGGCAACATGTGGAAGACGCACTCGCAGGCGGACGCGGGCTGATCATAGTCACCGGTCATATCGGCAACTGGGAATTCGGTGGTTCCTATCTGGCAGCACGAGGACTTGCCCTCGACGCGGTTGCACGCGGGATGGCCAACCCGGTGTTCGAGGACTACGTCAACAGAACACGCCATCAGATCGGCATGGAAGTGATCCACGATCGCGATGCAGTAAGGCGCACACCGCGGTCACTTCGAGCCAACCGTGCAGTTGCATTCGTGAGTGATCATGATGCCCTTGGACTGGCAAGTACGTTCGTTCCGTTCTTTGGTCGACCTGCGAAGACGCCACGTGGACCGGCTGTGTTTGCACTGCGCTTTGGTGCACCGATACTGTTCATGGCAGCCGTACGGCTTCCCAGCCGACGCTACAAGCTCATGATAGAACCAGTTCAGGTCGCACGCACCGGTGACCGTGAAGCCGACGTCGACGCCATCGTTCTGCGCTTCACCATTTTGCTGGAGAACGTGATACGTGAGTACCCCGATCAGTACTTCTGGCAGCACCGGCGCTGGAGGAGACAACCCCCGGACACTCCGCCACACCTGCGTGAACCATGAGAATCCGCTGCGGTCGCCGGCGTTTCCGTACACTGCGATGGTGGCAGCAGATCGGGTGCCTGATTCTCCTGCTTGCTCTTGCCCCGCTGCCCTTCATTCTGCTGCTGGGGGTCTTTGATCCTCCGGTAACCATGGTCATGCTGACCCGCGTGGGGGAGAATGTTGCTGCGGGCCGGCGCCCGGTGTGGCCTGTACACACACCGGTATCCCGTAATGAGCTCTCACCCAACCTCCGCCGTGCTGTGCTGGCATCGGAGGATGACCGTTTCTACCTGCACCACGGCATCGACTTCGTTGAACTGAAGAAGGCTCTGGAGGCGCGGCGCTCGGGAGGTCGCCTGCGCGGTGCCTCCACTCTCACTCAGCAGGTTGCAAAGAACACCTTCCTATGGAACGGCCGTTCATTCGTGCGTAAGGCGCTGGAAGCGTACGTTGCACTGTGGATGGATATGCTGCTCGGCAAGGAGCGGATTCTCGACTTGTACCTCAACATGGCCGAATGGGGACCCGATGTGTTCGGTGCAGAAGCCGGCGCGCGCTATCACTACGGCAAGAGTGCGGCATCACTGACCCGGGATGAAGCCGCACGGATGGCGGCAATTCTTCCCTCACCACGCCGATGGACGGTCAACGGGCGCACTGCGCTCAACCGATCAGTCGCCATTCTTGGCAGAATGAGGTATCCTGCACCCAAGCTCAGTTCGCCATCTCCTGCAGCCCCGATACGCTGAGGAACGGACACAAGTGAGGCCGCGCTGTTCATTCATCCACAGTCACATATTCGCGTCGGCGCTCGCGCGTGCATCTGCTGCATCGGCCTGTCTCCTGCTGACATCGGCTCTTCAGGGTTGTGATACGAATACGCTGTCGCCCGACATGCCGCAGGCGATTCCTGTAACCCATGCGACACCTGCTCTGCCTGAACTCGATGTATCGGTCGTCGATGCACCCATTCGTTATGCCCTCTCACCCCTGCTCTCGGCGCTCGAAGGTGCCGTACCCAGACGTTTCGGGAACCTGGAGAAGCGTATCGATGTGAAGGGCCATGATCGAACACAG
The DNA here is from genome assembly GCA_964431565.1 of uncultured Gemmatimonas sp. Taxonomy (GTDB): domain Bacteria; phylum Gemmatimonadota; class Gemmatimonadetes; order Gemmatimonadales; family Gemmatimonadaceae; genus Gemmatimonas. The sequence goes on along the minus strand of CAYSKN010000099.1, from coordinate 4,754 downwards.
GTGGCGTTCGAGGCAATACGCAGGCCGTTCTCCGTTGATGTGAGGGATGGCAAACTGATTCTCGAAACGACCGTGTCGTATGAGGCGCGTGGCTGGTATCGTCCGCTGCTCGGTCCTGCAATCAGCGCCGGATGTGGTGATTCGAAGGACAGGGACGGAAGGGCAACCGCACCACAGCCGCGCGTGCGGATAGTCCTCAGCAGCGACATCAACCTCACTCCCGACTGGAAACTCGCATCTCGCACACGGGTCAGGGCAGTGGAACCGTTGACCAGGACGGAACGCGATATCTGTCGGGTGACATTTCTTGGCATCGATGTCACAGACCATATCGCAAGGGCGGTAATGCCGCAGATCAATTCACGCATGCCGACAGTGGACCGAACCGTGGCCCGTATCGACGTTCGATCCCGTGCGGCTGGCTGGTTCGCTGCCTTGCAACGCAACATCAGGGTGGCGGACAGCCTCTGGCTCCAACTCAGACCGGAACGAATAAGCGTGGGTGAGCTGTCGCTCGAGGACAGCACGCTCGTTGCTGACATCCGCATGTGGGCCCGTCCCATGATGGTCTCGGGCCCGGAGCCTCGTCAGGTCATTACAGGGCTCCCAAGACTGAACACCGCACAGGGAGAAGTCGGCGACAGCGCTCGCCTGTTTATGGATGGGCTGCTCGACTACGATGACGCAACCGCCATGATGCAACGTGAACTCGCGCATCGTCGGTTCTTTCGGTTCGGTCGTTCAGTGGTCATCGATTCTATTCGTCTTTACCCGCTTGGTGACGGGCGCGTTGTACTCGCCACCACCGTGAGCGGTGCTGTACGTGGAACAGCGTATCTGGTTGGCACCCCCACGATCGACCATCAACAGCGTGCACTCGTTGTGCCCGATCTGGACTTCGACGTGGCAACCAGCAATGCACTGGTTGCCGGTCTGGCCTGGCTCAGAAAGGGAGAACTCGTACAGATGCTGCGTGCCAGCGCCCGCTTCCCGCTCGATTCGGCGCTTGAGGAAACACGCCGACGCGTTGAGGGGGCGCTGAACCGCGAACTCACCAGTGGTGTACGTCTTACTGGGGCAGTGATGACCGGTAAGCTTGTGGATGTTCTTGTGTATCCACAGTGGCTGGTGGTACGCGCTGAAGCAGCTGGCAGACTGGCTCTCGATATCGATCGCCCCGTGCGTGGCGGGGTTGGTCGTGGCTCGTCCGGTCGCTAGTCTCCACCGTTCGTCCTTACTCAAGCCCATCGTGATGCCTCACTTCGTTCCGAAGCCATTCCGCCTTGCGTTGCCCGTGGTCATCGGTGCGTTGGTGCTGCTGTCCGCAGCAGTCAGTACACAAGCCGCAAGTGGTTCAGATTCGACCTCTGCCAGATCGGCCACTGCACGTTCCGGATCCACTCAACCGCCGACGGCGGGATCGACAGAACCGCAGCCTGCCGCAAGGACAACGGCCAGGGCAGCAATGAAGTCAGCTCAGCCATCTGAAGCCAAACCGACTTCGCAACAGGAAACCGCCAGGCAGGGCAACAGCGGAATGCTGGGCCGTCAATCAGGCGACAGGCACCTCGCATATCGCCACAACGGGAGCAGCCTCGATTCCCTGTGGCCTCCCAAAATGCCAGAGCAGCTCCCGGGCGCCATTCTGCCCAACAAGCGTATTGTGGCTTTCTACGGTAATCCGCTCAGCACACGCATGGGCATACTTGGCGAGTTCGAACCACAGCTCATGCTTCGCAAACTCGATGAGGAAGTTGCCGAATGGCAGAAGGCAGACCCGAATACCCCGGTTCAGCCAGCCCTGCATCTCATAGCCGAGGTGGCCAATCCGCACCCTGGGCCGAGTGGCAAGTATCGGACGCGCATGGACAGTTCTCTCATCGAGAAAGTCCATGGATGGGCACGAAGCAAGAATGCACTCATGTTCGTTGATCTCCAGATCGGCCAGAGTACATTGCAGGACGAATTGCCGTGGATCGAGAAATTCCTCAAGCGACCTGATGTGCATCTGGGCATCGATCCAGAGTTTGCAATGAAGCATACCGGGGGCATACCCGGAAAAAGGATCGGCAGCTATGACGCCGATGATATCAATTTCGCCATCCGATTTCTTGCGAACCTGGTTGACCGGCACAACCTGCCGCCCAAGATCCTCGTCGTTCATCGTTTTACCCAGCGCGGCCTGGTCAACTACCAGAATATCAGGCTCGATCCGCGGGTGCAGGTGGTCATACAGATGGACGGATTTGGCGCGCCCTGGCTGAAACGCGATTCCTTCTACAGCTACATCAAGAAGGAACCAGTTCAGTACGCTGGATGGAAGCAGTTCACCAAACCGAGAAATGACAACCCGAGAACCACGCGCGAATCAATATTGCGGCTCTGGCCGGTGCCGGTCTATATACAGCTACAATGAAGGCGACATGAGCAGATGCCGCCTGGCCACGGACGCCAGCGAGAGGGTCTACATGCTCCGCCGATACTGACCGCCCACGGAGAACAGTGCTTGCGTGATCTGACCGAGCGTGCACACCTTGGTAGTCTCCATCAGTTCTTCAAATATGTTGCCATTGTGCAACGCGATCTGACGCAGTCGCTCCAGCGCCGCCTGGCCACTCTCACGGTTACGCCCCTGCACCGCTGACACCGTAGTAATCTGCTGCTCCTTCTCCTCCGTGGTCGACCTGATAACTTCCCGTGGCAACACGGTCGGCGATCCCTCAGAAGAAAGAAAGGTGTTCACACCGATGACCGGCAATGCTCCCGAGTGCTTCAGGCGCTCGTAATGCAGCGACTCCTCCTGGATCTTGCCACGCTGGTACATCGTCTCCATGGCACCCAGCACACCACCACGCTCCGAGATTCTGTCAAACTCCCTGAGCACCGCTTCTTCCACCATGTCGGTGAGCCGCTCGATGATGAAAGAGCCCTGAAGCGGGTTCTGGTTCTTCGTCAATCCGAACTCATGGTTGATGATGAGCTGAATCGCGATAGCCCGGCGCACGCTCTCCTCCGTGGGAGTCGTGATGGCCTCGTCGTAGGCGTTGGTGTGAAGCGAGTTGCAGTTGTCCAGTATGGCGTAAAGTGCCTGCAACGTTGTGCGTATGTCGTTGAACGAGATTTCCTGGGCGTGGAGTGATCTGCCGCTTGTCTGCACGTGGTACTTGAGCATCTGCGAGCGCGCCGTGGCTCCGTAGCGCAGCTTCAAGGCCTTGGACCAGATGCGTCGCGCCACCCGACCTATGACAGCATACTCAGGATCGGTGCCATTGGAGAAGAAGAAGGACAGATTCGGCGCAAAGCTGTCTATCGGGAGTCCGCGCGCGAGATAGTACTCCACATAGGTGAAACCATTTGCCAGGGTGAACGCCAGCTGCGAGACAGGCGTGGCTCCGGCCTCCGCAATGTGATAACCCGAAATGGACACGGAATAAAAGTTCCGGACACCATTCTGCGTGAAGAACTCCTGCACATCACCCATGACCTTGAGGGCAAACTCGGTCGAGAATATGCAGGTATTCTGCGCCTGATCTTCCTTGAGGATATCGGCCTGCACGGTACCACGGACTTTCGTCAGTGTATCACGCCTGATTCGGTCGTAGATGTCGGGAGGCAGCACCATGTCACCCGTCATTCCCAGAAGCATGAGACCAAGCCCGTTGTTGCCCTCGGGCATGGGGCCGTTGTAGCGAGGTCGCTCCTGACCAATCTCCCGGAAGTGGGTATCGATGGCTGCATTCACCTCCGCTTCCATGCCCTCAGCTCTGATGTATTTCTCGCACTGCTGATCAATGGCAGCGTTCATGAAGAAACCCGTGAGCATCGGAGCTGGTCCGTTGATCGTCATGGACACTGACGTCTTGGCGTCACAGAGATCAAAGCCTGAGTAGAGTTTCTTGGCGTCGTCCAGGCAGCAGATCGAGACTCCCGAGTTGCCTATCTTACCCAGTATGTCCGGACGTTTGGCCGGATCGTTGCCGTAGAGCGTCACCGAATCAAATGCGGTTGACAGACGGTGCGCTGGTTGCCCCAGGGAGACATAGTGAAACCGGCGATTGGTGCGTTCGGGCCCCCCTTCACCGGCAAACATGCGAGTCGGGTCCTCACCCTCCCGCTTGAACGGGAACACTCCAGCTGTGTACGGAAACTCACCTGGCACATTCTCCTGCAGCACCCACCGGAGAATGTCACCCCAGGCGGTGTAGGATGGCAACGCCACTCTCGGTACGTGGAGATGCGAGAGCGTCTCGGAGGTGAGCGGCACGGTGATATCCCTGTCGCGCACCTGATAGGTGAACGTTGTGCCCTCGTAACGCTCGTTTAGGGACGCCCAGTTGTCGAGAATCCGCCGATTCTCTCCATCCAGCCTGAGGCCGACCTCCTCTTTCGCCACAGATATGCCGGTTCCCTCACCAACGATGAGTTCAGCCTCGTTGAGTGCCTGCAGCTTGTTTGCAGTCTGTGCCTGCTCACCAACCCAGGTATTGTAGCGCCGCACCGTATCGCTGATCTCCGCCAGGTAACGCACACGCTCGGCCGGGATGATCGTGATTTTCTCCGATTCATCGTCGTGCCAGTCGAGATGCGACTGGAACGACACCTGCCCCTTCTCGGTGATCCGGTCCATCAACACCCGGTACAATCGAGTCGTACCCGGATCATTGAACTGGGAGGCGATAGTTCCGATTACCGGCATCCGTTCCAGCGGCTGATCGAACCGGCGGCGATTGCGCTGGTACTGCTTGCGCACGTCA
>CAYSKN010000098.1:0-10903 GCA_964431565.1 uncultured Gemmatimonas sp. | reverse complement strand
CGTGACGCTGGCGTGAGGGATTTTGGAAACCGCACTGTCGTAGGCCATGTTGCCTGTGTGAGGTGTGCGCATGCTGTAGGGGGTGGCTGATCTGGCAAGGCTGGCTATCGCGCCTGCCCTGGCAGCGGCGATGGCACCCTGCCTGCGGAACGTGCCGTTGTATCCGTAATCACGCCATTCTGCATCGTAGAGCACGATCTTCCCGCGGGCCTCGGATGCACGCTGTTCCAGCTCCTCAAATGACCCTACCACCATCACGTCCGCGGTGATACCGGCCGGGGGAGTAGCGATGCTCCCGCCCAGGCCCAGCATCGGGAGACGCTGACGCCGCGGTGAGATCAGATCTAGTGACTCCTCACCGCGAACCCAGTGGGGAACCATCACCTGTTCCTTGCGCACATTCACGAGGCCATCAGTTTCCATTCTGGCGGCGGTCCAGTCTATGGCCTGCTCAAGCGCCTGCGAACCCGAGAGGCGGCTTCCGAAACGGTCGGTGAGCTCCGCTATGCGGTTCCAGGCGCCAGCGCTGTCCGCCCTGGCGGCCGCAATAATACGGTTTGCCACATCGCGGTATCTGGCAGGGATCGCCTCCGCAGGTTGTGCCTGCATCATATCGGGCAGGATCATCAGGCCAGCGACCAGCAGCTTAACAGGGCGGATCATGATGTTGGGGCGGGTAGGTGGAAATGACCGGAAAGGTTGCACAGGTAATCTGCTGCCTGTTGTGATGTGTGCAACCGTGCCAATTTGAATGGATTGGACCAGATCTACTCTTGTTTTCCGGCTCCTCGGCGCAATCGCCGGTGAGCATGTGTCCGGTGCTGTACCAACCACAAGGCCGACCACAGTGACAGTCACGATATCAGCCATGATGTCAGTTCTCAGAACCACCGTAACCGGTGTTGCAGTGCTTGTTGGCGTGCTGTGCGCCACAGAGCCTTTGCCGGCACAGCCAATCGATTCCGTGTGGATCAAGGCGAACTACCGCAAGGTGGAGGCGCGTATTCCGATGCGCGACGGTGTGCACTTGTTCACTTCCATCTATGTACCGCGTGACACGACGGGGAAGCAGTTCCCGTTCCTGATGACGCGTACTCCCTACAGTGCGCAGCCCTATGGGGATGCGATCCGTTCATCCCTCGGCCCCAGCAACAACCCGCGATTTGCGCGTGACGGAGTCATCTTCGTGATACAGGATGTGCGCGGTCGCTGGATGTCGGAAGGCAACTTCACCAGCATGACACCGCATATCCCGGTGAAAAAGAAGGGCGACGTTGACGAGAGCACCGACTCGTGGGATACAGTTGACTGGCTTGTGAGGAACATCAAGCCGAACAACGGCAAGACCGGGATATACGGTGGTTCATGGCCGGGTTTCTATGCCACGGCAAGCTGCATCGACGCGCATCCGGCGCTGGTTGCGTGTTCGCCTCAGGCACCCATGACAGACCTGTGGAGGGGCGATGACAACTTCCACAACGGTGTCTTCAAGGTGGCGAACAACTTCGGGTTCTTCTACCGGTTCGGCAGACCAGATGGCAGTCCTCCGGGGCTCGAGCGTGGTCCCCGGCTGGACATGGGACCCGATGCTTACCAGTACTACCTTGATCTGGGACCAATAGGCCCTGCTGCACGCAGGATCATGCCGCGTGATTCGGCACCCGTGTGGTACGAGTTCACGCCTCATGTCACCTATGACGAATACAACCAGGCTCGTGACATAAGCCGGTTCGTCCGAAACATGAAGCCTGCCATGCTGATCGTGGGTGGATTCTATGACACTGAGGACATACAGGGTCCGTGGCGCACTTGGCGTGCCGTTGAACGACTCTCGCCGAACAATGACGCCCGCATCATCGTGGGGCCGTGGTCGCACGGTGGTTGGGGGCGTGGTGATGCCAATGCGCTCGGTGTCCAGCGTTTTGGCCAGGCCTCGCTCGGCACCTACTTCCGTGACTCGGTGGAGTACCCGTTCTTTATGCATTACCTGAAGGGCGGCCCCAGTCCCACGCTGGCCGAAGCAACGATATTTGAGACTGGTACGAACGTCTGGCGCAGCTATGATCAGTTCCCGCCAGCAGATGCAGTTCGGCGCACGCTCTTCTTCCAGCCCGGTGGACGACTGTCGTTTTCGTCACCGCCGCCGGCCACCGGCGAAGGTGCGTACGACAGCTACGTGAGTGACCCCATGAAGCCGGTGCCGGTGGTAGATCGCATTGACCCCCAGGGTGTACCGCGTGACTACATTGCCGCAGATCAGCGCTTTGCATCGCGCAGACCGGATGTACTGACGTACGTGAGCGATGTGCTCACCGAAGACATAGCCATTGTAGGTCCGCTGAACCCTCATCTCGTGGTTGCCACCAGCGGTACCGATGCGGACTTCATTGTGAAGCTCATCGACGTGGAGCCGGCTGATGCTCCCAACCTGCCGGATGACGAACGTGGTTTTGTGAGAGCTGGAGCACAGCTCCTCATACGCGGCGAGCCGTTCCGCGCACGTTATCGTCGCAGCTGGCAGAATCCCGAACCGTTCGTGCCGGATGTTCCTGATTCGCTGAGCTACGAGACGCCGGATGTAAATCATACATTCCGCAAAGGGCACCGAATCATGGTGCAGGTGCAGAGCAGCTGGTTTCCGGTCTTCGATCGGAATCCGCAGAAATTCGTGCCCGATATCTTCGAAGCCAGTCCATCTGACTATCGCACCGCTGTCATGCGCATATACCGCTCGGCCGCGATGCCCTCACGGCTCGAGATTTTCACGCTGGGTCGATGAATGGAGCAATGACACCTGATGCGGTGAGTGCAGGAGGGGCAGACGGATGCCGCCTTCGTCAGCACCGGTAGTATCTTCCATGGTACGGCCCGCAGGGGTCGATGAAATGACATCTGCGGTGAGGGCGTGAACGCCCGGACTGTTCCTTGCAAGGAGGCGATCATGGCAGCATCAGCTCCGGAGTGGTGGCAGCGTGGTCCGGTGGATGGGGTACCCGACATACTGCAGCCCGTTGCCCACATACTTCTTCAGTTGCGCGACGAACTGCCCACCAAGGTCAGGACGATTCCGCTGGAAGCGTGGAACATGCGGCCGGCAGATGTAGCAAGCGTGACTTTTCATGTACGTCACATTCCGGGCGTGCTCGACCGGCTCTTCACATATGCCCGTGGTGAAGTACTCAACGAGGCCCAGTACGCGTCCATTCGCATCGAAAGTGAACCGATGCAGGGTGACGAGCGCGAGCAGTTGTTATCGGATTTCGGGGACCGGATCGAGCAGTGCCTGTCCGAACTCAGAACAATTGATCCCGCCAGCCTCACTGAAGTACGCTACGTAGGTCGGAAGCGTATACCAAGCACCACCCTGGGCTGCCTTGTTCATGGCGCGGAACATGGAATGCGCCACATGGGACAGCTTCTCGTGACGGCGCGGGTGGCTGCTGCCTCGGTTACTGCCTGAGCAGAAACCGAGGCAGCAGCCGGCAGAACTCTCGTCAGTGCCTCAGCGGATCAGGGCACGACATTGTCTGGCGTTACAACCTTAACTCCATCACCGAAGGTTGCCAGCAGCAGATACAGCAGCTTGGAAGATGGTAATGCTGATGAGGCCAGTGTGTATTCCGAGAGCTGGTGTGCACCGCTGCCCCGTGACCCGCCAATTGCAATACTCGGGATCTTGCGCACGACTCCGGGATTCGCATCGGTAGCGCCTGTGGGAGATGCAAGGCGCTCTTCAGGTATGCCCTCTGTAGTGCCCAGAAACCTGTTGATATCGATTGCAGTCTGCACTAGCGGATGTGCACGTGCGTCCGCGAGTTGCTTCTCCGTCCCTCCAGCCTGGTTCTTCTGGTCAATTTCAACACGCAACGTGACTTCTTGTTTATCGGCCACCTCCTGTGCGATACGCGTAATGGTTCGGTCGAGCGAATCGAGCAGGACGGGATCGGAACTGCGAAGGTCAATGGTGAAGAAGAGCTCCTGCGGAATCGAGTTGAAGATCTCACCGCCGTGGATCTGGCCGATGTTCATCACAGCGCCCTCGGGCAGAGCAGGGAACTGGAGCTGATAGAGCCTGTCGACAGCCTCCGCCACCGCGCGTACCGGTGTGGGGCGGCCGCGTGAGGCAAGCGTATGGCCCCCGGGGCTGGTGAACACGTATTTCGTCCAGTAGATGCCAAGCGCACCGTACGAGACACTGCCATATGCACCATCGGGCGCTATGAGCAGATCGGGTTTCGGATTGTTGGCGAGCCAGTACCCGGAGCCCTTGAGTCCCACCTCTTCCTGCACGGTGCCGATGAAAATCAGGTCGCCTCGGTGAGTGAACTTCACCGCATTCATGGCGCGGATGATGGCAAGCATGTTCGCCACGGAGGCAGTATTGTCACCAACTCCCGGGGCAAAGAGCGTGTCACCGCTGCGACGGACCTTCCTGGGCGTACTGTTCTCGAACACTACGTCCATGTGAGCCATGATTGCGATGGTAGGGCCTCCACCGGTGCCCTTGCGTACACCGATCACGTTGCCGATCGAGTCAACCGATGTCTTGAGCCCCTCCTTCTCGAACTCGGCTTTCACATAGGCGCCACGAGCCTGCTCCTGACCAGACTTGGCCGGCATCTCCGTCAGGGTGATCCATTCCTCGACATGCTGAGGGAAGCCCTGCTCAAGGCGAGCCATGACGGCTTTCACATCCTGCCGATCGACGATCCCGGGATCCCAACTGCTCGGGTACCGGACAGCCTGCTGGGCCGGGACGGGAATTGCGAACAGAAAGCATGCGAGAGTGATCCAGGATCTGCGGCACATGATCATGAGTTGAGGCGTTCGGTTGGACGGTGTGATCAGGAGAGAACCGGAAGTCCTTTCCGGATCCTGTCCTGCCAGATCGCGGGGCCGGTCTCGTGGACATTGTTGCCGGAAGCATCGACGGCGACGGTCACCGGCATGTCTTCGACCGTGAACTCGTAGATCGCTTCCATACCGAGGTCTTCGAATGCCACCACACGTGATGATCTGATGGCTTTGGAAACGAGATAGGCAGCACCGCCCACTGCCATAAGGTACGCAGCCTTATGCTTGCGGATCGCCTCAAGCCCAGTCGGACCGCGTTCCGCCTTGCCAATCATCGCAATGAGCCCGGTTCTCGCAAGCATCATCTCGGTGAACTTGTCCATTCGCGTTGCCGTCGTTGGACCCGCCGGGCCGACTGCTTCGTCACGCACCGGGTCGACGGGCCCCACGTAATAGATGACACGGTTTGTGAAGTCCACGCCCTCGGGAACGCCTTCACCACGCTCGAACAGGTCGAAAATGCGCTTGTGGGCAGCGTCGCGCCCGGTGAGCATCCTGCCATTGAGGAGAAGACGGTCACCCGCCTTCCAGCTTGCCACCACTTCGGGTGTCAGCGCGTCGAGATCAACGCGCTTTGCGTTGTGGTCTGGCCGCCATGTCACGGCGGGCCAGTCGGAGAGGCTGGGTACTGGCAGCTCAGCCACCCCGCTGCCATCAAGCACGAAATGTGCATGCCGCGTGGCTGCGCAGTTGGGTATCATCGCAATGGGCTTGGATGCGGCGTGCGTGGGATAGTCCCAGATCTTCACATCAAGCACGGTTGAGAGTCCGCCGAGCCCCTGTGCACCAATGCCAAGCTCATTGATCCGGTCATGCAGCTCAATGCGCAGCTCTTCAATGCTGTTCTGTGGACCGCGTGCCTTCAGTTGGGCCATGTCGATATGCTCCATGAGCGACTCCTTTGCCATTAGCATGGCTTTCTCTGCCGAGCCGCCTATTCCTATGCCAAGCATTCCGGGAGGGCACCATCCCGCACCCATTTGCGGAACTGTCCTTAGAACCCAGTCCACGATGCTGTCGGATGGGTTCAGCATCGCAAACCTGGACTTGTTTTCCGACCCGCCACCCTTGGCGCCAAGTTTCACCTCTACAGTGTCGCCAGGCACGAGCTCCACATGCACGACTGCAGGTGTATTGTCGCGTGTGTTCTTCCGGGTGAAGCCGGGGTCGGCAACGATGGAAGCGCGCAGGATGTTCTCGGGCAACAGGTAGGCTCGCCTTACCCCTTCATCGACCATCTCCTGGATGGACAGGGTCGCATTCCAGCGCACGTTCATACCGATCTTGAGGAACACCACCACGCCGCCGGTATCCTGGCAGATCGGCCGATGCCCCTCGGCACACATGCGCGAATTGGTGAGAATCTGTGCGATGGCATCGCGCGCAGCGGGCGACTGCTCCTTCTCGTATGCCTCTCCGAGCGCGTGGATATAATCCAGCGGATGGTAGTACGAGATGTGCTGCAGTGCGTCTGCGATGGACTGGATGAAGTCGGATTGGATGATCGTCGTCATCAATCAAAGATGGCCCCGCTGCACCTCAGTAGTGAACTGCGGAGCCGGAGGGGCATCAGCGTTGCCGAAGAAACACCGATATTACGAACGGCCGAGACTCTTGCTCCGCTCGGTGGCAGCCAGAACGCCCTTGATGAGCGTCGATCGTAGCTTGCCTTCCTCGAGGGCCATGAGGCCGTCTATGGTGCAGCCCGCCGGGGTTGTCACTTCGTCCTTGAGTGCGGCCGGATGCACGCCACGCTCAAGAACCATGCGTGCTGCGCCGGCCAGTGTTTGCGCGGCAAGCAGCGTTGCAGTCTCGCGCGAGAGACCGATCTTCACGCCAGCCTCGCTCAGCGCTTCGATGATGAGGTAAACATAGGCCGGCCCACAACCGCTGAGACCAGTCACGCCATCCATCAAGGATTCCTCGACGATGGCGGTACGCCCCAGAGGTCCGAAGATGGCACTGGCAGCAGCAAGCTGCTGTGAAGTCACGCCGGGTCCGGGGCTGAATACTGTCATCCCCTCACCAACAAGGCAGGGCGTATTGGGCATTGCCCTTATGATGCTGGTCCTGCCACCGGACCATTCGGCAAGCTGTGCGATGGTTACGGATGCGGAAATGGAGAGGAGCAGCTGATCGGGCGTGAGCACGTGTGAAATGACGCGTACCGCCCGTTCCGCCTGATGAGGCTTGACGCACAGGAGAACAACCTCGGCACCGCTTGCCGCTTCAGCATTGTCGGTACTGCACGGAATACCGAGCCGTTCGCGCACGGCGGCCGCACTCTCAGCAGTGCGCGTGGAGCCCCGTATCGTGGCTTCCACGCCGTGTTGTGCGAGCCCCTGTACCACGGCCTCACCCATCTTCCCCATTCCAACGATCCCGATTTTCATCTTCAGGTTATCTCTCTAGCGTCTTGTCTGTCCGGTACCATCCATCAGCCAGCGCACGCTGGTGAGTTCCCGCAGCCCAACCGGCCCGCGGACATGCAGTTTCTGTGTGCTGATCCCAAGTTCGCCGCCGAGGCCCAGCTCAAAGCCATCGGTGAAGCGTGTTGATGCATTCCAGTACACCGCTGCAGCGTCGACTTCATTCTGAAAACGGTGTGCCACCTCGGGCGAGGAGGTGACGATCGCTTCCGAGTGCCGGGAACCATGCGCCTCAATGTGAGCGAGTGCCTCATCAAGTGTGTCCACCACCCGGCAATTCATCGTAAGGCTCAGGTATTCCGTATCCCAGCTTGCATCGCTTGCTGCCGACACCAGGGGTGAAGCCGTAAGCCACGACAATGCACGTGGGCACGCGAACCAGTCTACCTGAGGCATGCGTTGCTGCAGTACGGACAGCAGCTCCGGTGCCACCTTCTCGTGTACCAGCAGCGTTTCCATTGCGTTGCAGACACCCGGACGCTGTGTCTTCGCATTCTCGACTATATCAACCGCCATTGCCAGGTCGGCATCGCTGTGCACGTACACGTGACACATGCCGCGATCATTCTTGATGACAGGAATGGCGGACACACGCGTGACGTAGTCGATGAGGGCGTCGCCACCACGGGGTACAACGACATCGATCCACTGTCTCTGTTTCAGCAGGAACTCGACAATGCAGCGGTCGGGATCGGTGATTCCCCATAGGCACCCCCGCCCAACACCGACGGTATCCAGAGTATCCCCCAGCAACTCATAAAGTACTGCCGTGGTATTGGCGGACTCCCTTCCACCCCGCAGAATCATCGCGTTGCCGGCCTTGAAGCCCAGCGAGAAGGCTTCGACAGCCACGTTCGGGCGTGACTCGAAGATCATGAAGATGACACCCAGCGGTGAACGCACCCGGCGCACATCGAGGCCATTGCCGAGTATCCGCCGATCCACGACCTCGCCCACTGGATCGCTCAGTGCGGCAAGCTGGTGGAGACTTTGTGCCATGTGACCGATGCGGGCCGTATCCAGCATGAGGCGATCGCGAAAAGCACCGCTGGCCGACTCCGGCAGTGCTTCGAGATCCAGCTGGTTGGCGGCGAGGACTGAATCGGTACGGGCTTCCAGCAGACCGGCCGCCATGTCAAGGACTGCGTTGCGTGTCGTGCTGTCGGTGGCACCCAGTACACGGGCCGCCCTGCGCAGCGAGGCAAGCTGTCCGCGCATGACATCCTGCTGTACAGGTGAATTGATGAACTGATCTGCATTCGGATCAATCGTGCTCACCACACCACCCTCCCTGGTGCTCTGGTGCCGTTGGCTGTATGGCTGACAATGTCGGCTGTGGAATCAGCCGTGCAAGTCCTTGCCGCATCGATTCTGGTTCCGATGTCGGTATTGCTCGTGATCTTGAGAAGTACTGATGGTTCATCACCCTGCACGAGCCATGTCTCAATACCCTGATCAGTGGCGAGTTTCGCTGCGCTGAGCTTGGAGTACATGCCACCGGTACCGCGCGATGATTCACTTCCCCTGTCGGTGGACTCGATAAGTTCGGCGGAGATGTGACTCAATCGCGGCACACGACGGGCGCTGGAATTCCTGTGCGGGTCGCTGTCGTAGAGTCCTGCCACGTCTGTCAGGATAACCAGCCTGTCGGCGTTGGTGGCTACGGCAACGCGTGCCGAGAGGCTGTCGTTGTCGCCGAACTTGATCTCCTCCGTCGCAACGGCATCGTTTTCGTTGAGGACCGGCGTGACTCCCCAGGCCAACAACTGCTCTAGGGTATTCTGGAAGTTCGTGCGTCGCTGAAGGTCAGCAATATCGTCATATGTGAGCAGGATCTGTGCACCAAGCAATCCACTGGCGGCGAGTGCAAGGAGGTAGAGGTCCATGACCATGGGTTGCCCGATGGCGCTCAGCGCCTGTTTCTCAGACAGGGTCCGGTTCTGTTTTCGGGCTGCCGTGACGCGACTCGCAGCCGAGGCAATGGCTCCCGATGTCACCCAGATCACTTCGATGCCGTGGTCGTGTCTGAGAAGGGCAACCTGCTGCATCCACGCCCGCAGCAAGAGCGGTCCGCCGTTGCATACCATGTTGCTGCCTGCCTTGACGACCCAGCGGCGCAGCGGTCGGGAACGTTCAGGTGATGTGTCTGCCGTTGATGTAGGTGACTTGCTCATGTACGCAATCTGAATGGAGCGGGAATGCTGTCCAAGTGATGGAGGAATATCCGGGGCGGCGGCCGGGGCGATTCCCGTGTGATTCCGGCATATTCCACCCTGTCCCGTGAGCCGCCATTGAGGCGGCTCAACGCGCACATTGATGACGTTGTACTCCCCGGATCCACTACCGGCCCATGGCAGACCTGACTCAAGGAACAGTTTCCCGGCCTATTGAGATGGCTTCGAAAACCATCAGGGAACTGGACGTATCCGAATTGCGTCGTCGGCATGAGGCCCTGCTCTTTGATGCCTACGGTGTGCTGGTGAATGCGTCCGGTGCGCTTCCGGGTGCCAGTGAGGTAATTACCGATATGCTGCGGACGAGACAGCCGTTTCTCATCGTCACCAACGATGCATCACGATCACCGCGACGGGCCGCAGCACGTTTGCGGAGTCTGGGAATACCTGTCGAAGCCGGGCACATCCTTTCCTCGGGTATGATGGTGGGACCTGTGTTGGTATCTCACGGGCTGGCGGCAGGACGCATCGTTGTGTTGGGCACAAGCGATTCTGCCCAGTATGTGCGTGATATCGGAGCGAGTGTAGTGGACCCTTCGCCAGACGATCCTGCTGATGCAGTGGTGGTCGCAGACGAAGGAACAGGTGAACTGATTGATGCACTCGATGACATCCTGTCGATGATTCTCCAGGGCCATAATCGCGGACGTACGCCGCGTCTGATTCTGGCGAATCCCGATCTCGTCTACCCCACGGGAGCTGGCCGATTCGGTTTCACCGCCGGCTCGTTTGCCCATATGCTGGAAGATGCTCTTGATCTTCTGTTGCCTGGGGAATCGTTGCGGTTCGAAGTGCTCGGGAAACCTTCTCCTATCCATTTCAATGCCGCGATCGAACGAATCGGTACACGGGACGCAGTGATGCTGGGTGATACGCTGCACACCGACATTGCGGGGGCAAGCGCAGCGGGGATTCATTCCGCCATCGTTCTGACGGGGGTTACGAGCCGTGCCAGTGCTGTTGCGTCACGTGACATCGTGCCTACCTACCTGCTCGAAGGACTGGTCGCAGCGTGATTCGGACGTCACTGCATAGTCGGTGTAGGGGAATGCCCTATTGCGCGAAGTTGTGCATGCCCACATGCTGGCGATGCAGAGAGAGGGCGGTGGCTTCGCAGCTCCGCGGCAGGTCGGGCGTTGATCCCGATTCCTCGCGGTTCTCCCAAGAGGCGTAGTGCAACGGCGTTGTGCGCGCTGACCCGCTGCAACATTCCACCTCCGTGTGGAACGCTCCGGCGTCGGGGTCGCAGTCCCTGGCGATCGGGTGTCGACGTGGATTGAGAGGGCATTGGGCTCTCGCGACTCCGTCGCTATGAATCTCCACTTGCGACACAGAGAAGCGCCGGGTGCCACCCGGCGCTTCTCGCGTTTCGGCAGAACGCCAATT
>CAYSKN010000097.1:0-10940 GCA_964431565.1 uncultured Gemmatimonas sp. | reverse complement strand
GGTCGGCACGAAGCTCTGCCGATTGCGATCATAGCGCGGAAACCATGTGCTCTGTACCTGGACCATGATGCGATGACCTTTCCGGAACCGGTATACCTGCTGATGCATGTCCACGGTAAATGACGTCACTTCATTTGGTACAATGCGCGTGGGCTCACTGAAGCTCCTGTAGTAACGGCCACGCATGATATCACCAGCCACCCTCAGCTGATATCCTCCGAGCTTGGGATCGCTCGAAACAGACTCCGGGTACACATCTATGAGTTTGACCACCCAGTCGGCGTCGCTGCCCGTTGTGCTGGCATAAAGGCGTGCAATCACATCTCCTGCAATCACGATGTCCTGCTCGAGGGGGGTACTTTCCCAGCTCGCGACATCCGGACGGTTGTGGACGAACCGTTGGTCTTCCACAAGCCACTGCCGCCATCTTGTGCCGTCCACCGGGCGAGCAATATAGGGAATGGGATGGTACGGATCACTGGTGTAAGATGTCTTTCCATCCGTAGTTGGCGCATTGAATGAAAGCGTTCCGTCTCCATGCAGGTAGAGTCTGGATGCCTGGGCTTCACGCGGTGGCCATGTGTCGAAGGTACGCCACTGGTTGCCCTGGGTCTCGTACAGGTACGCCTCCTTGAAGGCGGCCTTGCCGTCGCCGTGCAGATAATTGTAGAACCACGGCCGCTCAATGTTGGCACGGTAGTAGAGACCAATGTCGCTCCCGAAATGCATCGGACCAAACGAATCGCTCATGCGTCCAGCCCATCCGCCGTGGAACCAGGGGCCCAGAACAATGTGATTCCAGTGGTTTGTGTCGGCCTTCTCCAATGCACGATAGGCGCCCTGCGGACCAAAAACGTCCTCCTGGTCCCAATAGCCGCCCACGTTGAGCACCGCGACATTGGGCTTCGTCCACACTACCTGCATAGCCTTGGCCTGCCAGTACGAATCCCAGGCTGGGTGCGTCCTGAATCCGGTCCACGAGGGAAGCGTATCGATTCCATTCACCCGCCCGAGCTGGTCGAGAGTCAGGAATTGCATGTACCAATCGTAACGATCATACCGATCAATGTTGTATGGCATCGGAACCTGTCGCGACCAGTCCATGCGTGTGGCGTACTCCACCCCGAACGACTGCCGGAATGCACCCTGATGGAAGAAGTCGTCACCCATCCAGGTATCCGTCATGGGAGCCTGTGGTGAGACGGCCTTGAGTGCCGGATGATTTGAAAGCGCCGCTATACCAGCAAGCCATCCCGGGAACGACACACCCATCGAACCCACACGCCCGTTGTTGTTCGGAACGTTCCTGATCAGCCAGTCAATGGTATCGAAGGTGTCCGTCGCCTCATCAACTCCCTTCGGATCGCTGGCTGGATCGTGCAGCGCACCGTTCATGGTGAAACGTCCCTCCGATCCGCCTGTGCCGCGGATGTCCTGGAACACAAAGATGTAACCATCCTTGGCCAGCTCGGAGTAGGCAATCGGAATTGGGCCCGGCCTCAGGTTCTGTGACACACCGTACGGCGTGCGCACCAGCATTATGGGGAGCGGCTTGGAGTGTGTCTGCGGTGCGACGACTGCGGCGAAGAGCCTGACACCGTCACGGACAGGGATGCGAAGCTCGTACCGGTCAAGGTCGTCACCAGTGGGCGACTGAGCGCTGAGCAATCCTGTGATGAGGGGCGATGATGACGTGACGAGTGCAATCGTACAGAAGGTCACGGCACCACGAGCACGCTTGGCGCAGGAATCACTGATGTGGAGGCGCATGTCGGAAACGGAAGAAATACGTCGTAGGGGAGCGGCGTCCGCCAATGGACAGATGGATACTGCCTGCAGACTCCGCAGGCGGCAAGAGTCATGGTACAGTGAGCGGCAACGTCGGCGGTCAACCGCATTCCATCCTCCCTGCATACAGAGATACGGGCGTTCAACTTCCGACAGCCAGCGGCTTCATGCCATCCCGGCGCAGTGTACCTCGCGCCCGGGCGCTACGCTCGCAATATTGCAGTTGCACCCGGTATGGCCAGACCGCTTGCAGTGAGGTGTTCAGGGTGTGCTCCGCCCCAGATCGGGACGACATGTCTGCACGCGGCGGCAAGGGAAAGGGAAATGACGCGGCAGATCACAGTGGTACCCACAGTGAGGTACTGCTCATGAACAAACTCCGCGAATCGGCAGCCTGGAGAAATCTCGAGGCCCATTTCAGGAAAGTGAGTACCCGTCGTTTGAGCGAGCTTCTGTCTCACGACGACAGCCGGGCTACCCGCTACAGCGCCACGGCGGCAGGTTGGCGACTTGACTACGCCCGACATCGGGTCGACGACGAAACGCTCTCACTGCTGTATGCGCTCGCGCGCGATCGTGGCATCGAAGCCAGTCGTGATGCAATGTTCGCGGGCGAAAAGGTCAACAGCACCGAAGGTCGCGCTGCGATGCACATGGCACTGCGTGCACCAGCCGGAGCAGTCATGAACGTGGACGGCAAGAATGTATTGCCTGAAGTGCACGACGTACTGGCACGCATGGCCGATTTCGCAAACGCCATCCGAACGGGCGTATGGACCGGACACACCGGCCGGCCCATACGCAACATCGTCAACATCGGCATCGGTGGGTCTGACCTTGGTCCGGCCATGGCATACGAGGCTCTGCTGCACTACAGCGACCGCAGATTGCGGTTCCGCTTCGTTTCCAACGTGGACGGCACCGACTTCGTCGAAGCCGTGCATGCCCTCGATCCAGCCGAAACGCTGTTCATTGTTGCCTCGAAGACGTTCACGACGCTCGAGACCATGACAAATGCCCGGTCGGCGCGCGAGTGGCTCCACACCGGCATCGGCAACGGCACCATTGCACGGCACTTCGTGGCTCTCTCAAGCAATGAGGCAGCGGTCAACGCGTTCGGGATACCAACCGGGCAGATGTTCGGTTTCTGGGACTGGGTGGGAGGCCGTTATTCGATGGATTCGGCCATTGGCCTCTCCACGATGATTGCTGTAGGACCCGAGGCCTTTCGCGATATGCTCAACGGTTTCCATGCGATGGACGAGCACTTCCGGAGTACGCCAATTGAGCGGAACCTGCCGGTCATCATGGGCATGCTCAACGTGTGGTATACCGATTTCTTCGGTACACAGACGGTTGCAGTGCTGCCGTACGATCGATACATGAAGCGATTTCCGGCGTATCTGCAGCAGTTGACGATGGAATCGAACGGCAAGCACGTGACCCACGATGGCAGCGTTGTGGACTACTCCACCGGTCCGGTGTACTGGGGTGAACCAGGCACCAATGGACAGCATTCGTTCTATCAGTTGATTCATCAGGGGACGCATCTCATTCCCTGCGATTTCATTGCGTTCGGTGAATCGTTGAACCCGCTAGGTGAACACCACGATCTCCTCACTGCCAATGTGATTGCACAGGCTGAGGCTCTTGCAGTGGGCAAGACGCAGGATGAGATATTGGCCGACGGTGTCCCGGAAGGGCTTGCTCCACACAAGGTCATGGAAGGAAACCGTCCGTCCAGTCTGCTGCTGTGCGATCGGCTGACACCATTCTCGCTGGGCGCGCTCATCGCACTGTATGAACACAGCGTCTTCACGCAGGCGGCAATCTGGAACATCAACCCATTCGATCAGTGGGGGGTGGAGCTGGGCAAGCAACTGGCACAGCGTGTTGCCGATGAGATTGGATCGCCCCACATGCCTCTGGCGCACGACTGCGCCACGAATTCAGCGATCGAATGGTACCGTGAGGCCCGCCAGCGTCGTTCACCGGTGGTGCGGAGCCTGCGTAAGGTACTGGTACTGGATGTGGGCGGCAGTCATGTAAAGATCCGAATGACCGGCCGAACGGAGGAGGTGAAGATTGAATCTGGCCGGCATCTGAGCCCCGACGGGATGCTGTCGGCTCTGCGCATGCAATTGCACGACTGGAACTATGACGTGGTGAGCATAGGCTTCCCTGCCCTGATAGTACATGGACGCATCGCTCATGAGCCGGTCAATCTCGGAAAAGGCTGGCTGGGATTCGATTTTCAGGCTGAATTCGGCTGTCCGGTACGGCTCGTAAACGATGCTGCAATGCAGGCACTCGGCAGCTATGAAGGCGGCCGGATGCTGTTTCTCGGACTGGGTACCGGGCTGGGCAGTGCGATGGTGGTGGAAGGTGTAGTGCAACCGATGGAACTGGCACATCTGCCCTACAAGCAACACACCTGCGAACACTACGTGGGTGAGGACGCAAGGCAGAGGTTTGGACTGCACAAGTGGACGCACGAGGTGTATGAAGTGATCGATGTGCTTCGCGCCGCGCTCGAACCCGACTGTGTGGTACTGGGCGGAGGTAACGTGCGGCACCTCGACCAGTTGCCTGATGGTGTCCGCCGCGGCGACAACGACAATGCATTCAAGGGCGGCTTCCGCCTGTGGGAGAATCAGCAATGAACGCTGAAGGAGACGCGAAACCGTCGCTTCAATTGGGTTTCGTAGGACTCGGAAGGATGGGCCTCAATATGGTGCACCGGCTGGAGCAGGCAGGCTTGCACTGCGTGGTCTTTGACACCAGCAGCGAGGCACGGGAGAGAGCAGCGCAGAGTGGAGCCGAGCCAGTCGGATCGTTGAACGAGATGGTGCACAAACTCGCTCACCCTCGCGCTGTGTGGCTGATGTTGCCGACAGGGATTGTGGATACAGTGCTCTCAGAACTCACACCACTGCTCGCCGCCGGCGACATAGTCATCGATGGCGGCAACTCGCACTACGTGGAGGATCTGCGGCGAAGCAGGCTGCTTTCAAAGCGACATATCAGCTACGTGGATGTGGGAGTGAGTGGTGGCGTGTGGGGACGTGAAAGAGGCTACTGCCTCATGATCGGTGGCCCGGATGAAGTGTTCAGGCACCTCGAGCCTGTCTTTCACTCACTTGCCCCAGGAGTGACTGCAGCGCCGCGTTCACCCGGACTGATCGACACACCATCACCCGCGGAGCATGGCTACCTGCATTGCGGGCCTAGTGGAGCCGGACATTTCGTCAAGATGGTTCATAACGGCATCGAGTATGGTATCATGGCGGCTTACGCAGAGGGACTGAACATCCTTCACGGTGCCAATGCCGGAAGTGGCAAGCGCGAAGCCGACGCAGAAACCACCCCTCTCGAGCACCCGGAGTACTATCAGTACCAGCTTCCGCTGGCAGACATCGTGGAAGTGTGGCGGCGCGGCAGCGTCATCGGATCATGGTTGCTCGATCTTGTGGCAATGGAGATGGCGGGCGACCCCATGCTGTCCAGGTACACCGGCCGCGTCTCTGATTCCGGCGAGGGGCGCTGGACCGCACTCGCCGCCATTGAGGAAGGAATACCGGCGCCGGTTCTCACATCGGCACTGTTCAGTCGATTTGCTTCACGCGGTCATGCTGATTTCAGTGGCAAGGTGATGTCGGCAATGCGTCATGCGTTCGGAGGGCACGAAGAAAGGCCGGATTACGGCAAGGGACATTGATATGCCTGGCTGTGATCTGGTGATTCTGGGCGCGACCGGCGACCTGACACAGAGACTGCTCATGCCGGCTCTCTACCGGTTGTACCGGCTGGACCATGTGAGCGACCTGCGAATCGTCGGGTACTCGAGGGAGGGTTGGAGCACCCTGCATTTTCGTGACCATGTGAGCAAGGCGCTCCGGTCGTTCGCTCCCGATCATGATGAACACACGGCCGGACTGTTCTGCTCACGTCTGGAATACATCAGTGGCGGGCTCGACGCGGCGCAGATGGATGGACTGTCGAGGATGCTGGAGGGACCTGCTCTCTTTTACCTAGCACTTCCTCCCGCACTGTTCGGTCCAGCCGCGACCGCGATTGGCGAGGCCGGGCTTGCCAGATCCGACAGCGGCTGGCGACGGCTTGTGGTGGAGAAACCATTCGGTACGGATCTTGCTAGTGCAGAGGAACTGCGAAGGCAGATCCACGATCATTGGGCTGAGGATGATGTACTTCGGATAGATCACTTCCTGGGCAAAGAGAGCACACAGAACCTGATGGTGTTCCGTTTTGCCAACCGTTTTCTGGAACCACTCTGGAACAACACGCACATAGAACAGGTGCAGATAAGCTGGCCCGAGACACTCGGAGTCGAACATCGCGCTGCCTACTACGACCACTCCGGAGCGTTGCGTGACATGCTGCAGAACCATCTCATGCAGTTGTTCTGTCTCACTGCCATGGAGCCACCTTCGAGCTGGGACGCCGAGGTATTGCGTGATCACAAGGTGGAGGTACTCAGGGCCGTGGTGCCGTTCACATCGCAGAACGTGCATGAACTGGCAGCGCGGGGGCAGTACACTGCCGGAAGGATCGGTGGCCGGACTGTGCGTGCATACAAGAGCGAACCGGCTGTCCCCGATGATTCAACCACGGAAACATTCGCTGCATTGCGCCTTGAGGTAAACAACAGACGCTGGCAGGGAGTGCCGTTCTATCTGCGCAGCGGCAAGCGTCTTGCCGACAACTGTGCCGAGATTGCAGTTGAGTTCAAGGAGGTACCGGGATCTCTCCCTGACGGCAGGCCCGCCGCCCGGAACTGGCTGGTATTCAAGCTCCAGCCGAAGGAGAGTCTCAACCTGGTGGTGAATACCAAGGTGCCAGGCGCGGGCATGGAGGTTCACACTGTTGCACTGACGGCGCCTTATGCCTGCGACCCCGACAAGGAGTTTTCCGCATATGAACAGCTCCTCATTGATGCAATTGATGGCGACCGTTCCCACTTCCTGCGATTCGACGAAGTGGAGTGGGCCTGGCGATTGCTGGATCCGGTGCTGCGCGCGTGGGGCCATGGCATACCCCATGAGTACGCTGCTGGCTCGGATGGGCCGGAAACACAGAACAGACTGCTCGCACCCGGTCATGCATGGCGGCCGGTACACCCATCAGGAGGCGACTTACCGTGAAGGCACCTGGCGGACCGGGACTCTCTCCCACATGGACGACCAGCGCCATAGATCTGGTTGGCACCGCACTCGGTGCCAGCCGCGTCTGGTTCTCCGTAGGCTACGGTATCCTCAATGAAGTATTCTGGCCGACTTGCAGCTCACCACAGATACGGGATCTTGGCTTCATTGTGGCAGGCAAGGACTCCTGGGTCGAGGTCAAGCGTTCGCATCGGTATTCACTCACGACACCTGCACCGGATATCCCCCTGGCCCGAGTGTTGCACGAGCATGCGCTCTACAGGCTGCAGCTGGAGTTCCTGGTCGATCCGCTCCGTGATGTTGTACTCATCAACTACAGCCTGAGCGGACAGAATGTAAAGCTTTACGCGCTGCTTGCGCCGCATCTTGGTGGTTCCGGGCGTGACAACAGTACGTGGGTGGCACCACAGGCACTTATGGCCACCAAGGGTTCCAACTCACTCGCGCTGATGGCCAGCACAGGACTGGCGCGCTGCAGTGCGGGCCATGTGGGCATGTCTGACGGATGGCAGGATTTCCATCAGAATGGTGCAATGACATGGCAGTACGACTCGGCCAGCAACGGCAATGTCGCTCTCATTGGCGAACTGGCCCTCAACGAGGGTACCATTGCCCTGGCATTCTCGGAGACACCGGAAGGTGCACGAACACTCGCACTGTCGTCACTCGCTGCGGGTTTCAAGACCGCCAGACGCCGCTTCATCAGGGGCTGGAAACGCTGGACCCGCGAGCTCGACACATCGGCTGCACCTCCAGCGCTGGTCGATGATGTACGGCGCGCAGCAATGGTGCTCAAGGTTCACAACGACCGAACATACCCTGGTGCGGTGGTAGCCAGCCTCAGTACGCCGTGGGGTTCGAGCCGCGATGATCCGGGCGGATACCACCTGGTGTGGCCGCGCGATGCCGTCGAAGCCGGATTTGCATTTCTTGCATGCGGTCAGAAACAGGAGGCACGCGCCATGATGGCGTACCTCATCGCTACCCAGCAGGCAGACGGACATTGGATGCAGAACTACTTCGGTGACGGCCGTCCGTTCTGGACCGGCATTCAACTCGATGAAGTGGCACTGCCGACCCTACTGGCAGCGAAGCTCGATGAAGAAGGCGTATTGGGCGCCATGCGTAGTGACGCGAGGGACATGGTGCGATCTGCGCTCGGATTCATTGTCCGCACGGGACCCTTCAGTCCCCAGGATCGCTGGGAGGAAAACGCGGGTGTAAATCCGTTCACGCTGGCAACCACGATTGCGGCGCTCGTTGCTGGTGCTGCCCACGGCTTCCTGACCGACGCCGAACGGGAGTATGCGCTGTCGCTGGCGGATGACTGGAACGCCCGCCTGGAGGGATGGGTGTATGTGAGCGATACAGATCTTGACCGGGAACATGGCACTTCCGGTCACTATGTGCGTATTACACCGCCCTGTGAGACCGCAGAGCGCGGACGCGTGGTGCTAAAGAATCGTGACGGTGAAAGCATGAGCACACGGGATCTGCTTGGCATGGAATTCCTGACACTGGTGCGCCTGGGCCTGCGCGATGCCAATGATCCGCGAATCCGCGACACCATCACCCTCGTGGACAAGGTCCTGCGGGTGGAGACACCCACCGGTGCGTTCTACCACCGCTACAACGAGGATGGTTACGGAGAACACGCCGACGGGAGTCCGTTCAACGGCTCAGGTATCGGAAGGGCATGGCCGCTTCTATCCGGCGAACGCGGACACTATGCCATTGATGCGCACGAAGACCCCATGCCCTATCTCATGTCGATGCTGGGCAGTGCCAGTGGCGGCGGCATGATCCCCGAGCAGGTGTGGGACACGGCTCCCCTGCCAGGACATTTCCTCAAGCCTGGCAGACCCACCGGAAGCGCGATGCCGCTGGTGTGGGCACACGCAGAGTTCCTCAAGCTCGCGCTCGCTGTGGATCGTGGCGCGCCCATCGAACGCCTCAATGCAGTCGCTGAACGCTACCGGCGTGCGCGTCCCGCCCAGACCGCTCACTGGCGCGATGACTCACCGTGCCTTAGGATCGCCGCCGGAAGTAGGCTGTCTATTGAAGCCACTGAGCCCTTCGAACTGCATATCGGACACGACGGGTGGCAGTCCGTGATCGATTGCCAGAGCGTCCCCATTAGCATGGGTATGCACTCTGTCGAGATCGACCCGGCAAGCATGGGTGCAACCGGCTGGGTCGACTTCACCCGAATGTTCGCCGGACAACGCGGGTGGGAGCATCGTGACTGGCAGATTCACCTAGATGCAGACGACTGCTCCGAAGGACCAGCATGATGCAGGCTCCCCTGTCATATATCCGCCAGCAGGGGGTCTCTGATATACTTGGCGGTGAGGTCCGCGTGCTGACCGATTCATCCGCCCTCTTCCACGTGCTGGCTGAGCAATTTGTGGGGCTTGCCAATGATGCAATTGCCAGGCGGGAACGGTTCGCAGTGGCACTCTCCGGTGGGAGTACACCGCGACCCTTATACGAAAGGCTGGCTTCGCGCGAGTTCGTCACGAGGATGGACTGGAAGCAGACCGATGTGTTCTTCAGTGATGAACGATGCGTTCCGCCGGACGATGAGCGCAGTAACTACAGGCTGGCAGCGGATACACTGCTCAGGCATGTTGGCCTGCCTCCGGTGCGATTGCACCGCATGCGCGGTGAGAACAATCCGGCGGTGGAGGCTTCACGTTACGAGAACGAAGTCCGGATCACCCTTGACAGTGCTCTACCGAGGTTCGATCTGATACTGCTGGGACTCGGGGAAAACGGACACACCGCGTCGCTGTTTCCGGGAACGGCAGCGTTGGAGGAAACCACCCATATCGTGGCATCGCAGTACATCAAGTCAGAACGCGAATGGCGTCTGACATTTACAAGACCCATTCTCAACGCTGCTGCACACGTATGGGTGATGGTGTCCGGCAGAGCCAAGGCTTCCGTGATTCAGCGAGTACTGCAGGGTCCGGTAAATCCTGTGCAACTGCCTGCACAGTACCTCCCCTCAGGAAGCAGTCAGCTCACCTGGTGGCTTGATGCCGACGCGGCGTCGCTCCTGCGCTTCAGAACAGACTGAGACCGCGGCTCACCGGAGCGCGCTGTCACACCTTCGTTCAGGGCGTTGTTCGAAGCACAAACATGCGTTCGGTGGGCGCATATGACACCAACGCAACACGGCCCGACGGGATGTTGATCACCGTATCAAGCGTAGTGACCTCCCGAAGCGCCTCCGCGCGCCGTGCGCGACGTTCCTGCGCCTCCCTGGTCTCCCGATCAGCCGCAGCTGCGCCTTCCGCAGTCATGCCAGTGCCCGTATCAGGCATCGTACCCGCATCAAGACGACGGAGCATGACCTCAAGATGCCTCTCACCAGGAACCAGACCGAATTCGCGAAACAGGTGCATGGGACGATCGCTGCGAAGTCCGCTGCCCCGAACAGTGTCTGAGGCCACCACGTTGCCGTCCACGGAAACGATCAACAGGTAACGTGCGAAACGTCCTTCGCACTCCCAGCGCAGACGCATGTGCTGTGGCAGCGCCTCCACCTCCTCGTCCGAACGCCTTCGACACTCCTCGATCCGCTCCGGACGCGCGGACCATGAGAGCCTGAGCACCGACTCACCGGCTGCCGCGGTCGGAAGAGACACCAGCGAGCCCATCCGCAATCCGACCAGTGCCACAGCGGCCACGAGCACTCCCATAGCGCCGGCCAACCTTGATCCTGCCCGCATCATTCGTCCTCCAGCGGTACCGGAACACAGATCAGATCCAGTGGATCATCAAAGGGTTCCGCAGTCAGGTGTTCGTTGTCCTCAAGCTGTTTCGTGAACGCAGACCACGCATCCAGCGTACCGGAGAGATCACCCACAGCCATCACGCCTGTGGCAAGACGCGTACGATCGACACGGGCCTGCAGTTCGGCTTCGCGATCGTTGTACATTCGCTCGTGCAGCCACTTGGGCC
>CAYSKN010000096.1:7870-10964 GCA_964431565.1 uncultured Gemmatimonas sp. | reverse complement strand
CACCACCAGGTCCCTGCCCTTGCGTCCCACAACCTTGCCGAGCTGGAGTCCACGATTGTCGGGCTGCGTTCGAGTGACATAGTCGCGGCCCTGACGACCACCATACATGCCTCCCGTATTACCGCGGCTGAAA
The DNA here is from genome assembly GCA_964431565.1 of uncultured Gemmatimonas sp. Lineage (GTDB taxonomy): Bacteria > Gemmatimonadota > Gemmatimonadetes > Gemmatimonadales > Gemmatimonadaceae > Gemmatimonas. Next base: position 10,831 of record CAYSKN010000096.1, on the reverse strand, counting down.
ATCTGAACCAGGGGTTCGACCACTCCCACGGCCGGCGGCCCACGCCACTCTCCAGACGCGATCGCATCAAGCCAGGCACGGTAGCTCCCGATCACGGTGGCCACATATTCCGGTTTCTTCTTTCTACCTTCCACCTTAAGACAACCGATTCCCAGCATGCAAAGGTCAGCAAGATAATCGTGAGCTGCCAGATCCTTTGCACTGATCAGGTAACCCCTGTCGAGCGATTCTCCGGTGAGATCATCCCGGAGTACGTAGTGCTTACGACACGATTGTGCACAGGATCCGCGGTTGGCTGAACGTTCGCTGATCATACCCGACATGAAACACTGTCCCGAATAGGAGATGCAGAGCGCACCGTGCACGAACGTCTCCAGCTCGAGATCAGGTACATCCTCGCGAATTGCGCGTATGTCATCGAGCGTGTTTTCACGTGCGAGCACAACGCGTGAAAGGCCCAGCCTCTTCATGACCCGCGCGCCTGCTGCATCGTGGACGGTTATCTGGGTGCTGCCGTGGATTTCGAGATCCGGATACACCTGCTTGATGAGACGTACGACGCCGAGATCCTGTACGATTGCAGCATCGATACCACGATCGATGCAGTCGCCGAGGTACTCGAGTGCCGGAATCAGTTCCCGGGACTTCAGCAGGACATTGAATGCGAGATAAACACGCACGCCGTGGGCGTGTGCCATCGCACATGCCTGTGCCAGTTCATCAAGCGAAAGTTGCGCGTCCTCGTCTCTGGCGTTGTACATCGACGCACCGAGATACACGGCGTTGGCGCCGTTGGCCACCGCTGCCCGCACGGAATCCAGCGTGCCTGCAGGCGCCAGCAACTCAGGGATCTGCTGCATGCGCCCTGACCTGTGTCTTCATTGCCAACACCATAGCCAGCGACAACTAGAATCTGCTAGTCCCGCCTCGGTCGATAGAACCGGAGCAGCAGGGCGATAATCACTACTGCTATCCCCAGCCAACGCAACCACTCGATCCCGGTCTGGAGTGCGGCAACGAAAGCGATCATTCCCAGCAACAGCAATGCCACGCGCACCTGAACCATCATTGAGGGGCTCCCTCAGCAAGCGTGAAAGCGATCCTGACAACTGAATCGGCTGCATCCGGTTTGATGCAAGGCTGCGTAACTGGGCCACGTGAGCACATGGCCGTCACCTCTTCCATTACGCAGAAGGAAGCCCCACGGCCAGCGCCTTCCCGTCGGGTACATCAATGACCATGCGCAGGAGTGCCGTTGAGTAGACCTTGCCCTGTGCATCGGTCTTCAGCGACAACGTGCCACCGCCGTCGAGGGCTCCATGGAGCAGAAAGTTGAGAGCACTCAGGTTGGGCAGCTCGAACCTTACGACATCGCCGGTGATATGGCCACTGAAGTGCCTGGTCACGGCTTCCCGGGTCACGAACTCACTGAGGATCGGGTACCACTCCGGCCTGAGTGCAATTATGCCAACGTTGGCGGTGTCGCCCTTGTCGCCGCTGCGGGCGTGAGCGATATCGATAAGACGGACTCGCATGTCTACTCCACGATGGCAACGGCGGTTGATACGGCACGCTTGTCGAGCAGCGCGGGCCAGTAGGCCACGATTTCTTCAACCTTGGGACGACCACCCGCAAAACCAGTGACACTGGGCGGGCCATTGAGCACGAGCGGTGCGATCTCGCGTGCAAACCGCTCAACGGAAGCCTTGTCATCACCACGGACTCCGATGCGATACTGCACTTCGGGTGCATCGAGCCCATCGCCGGCGAGTGAGCCATGTGTGGCGGTTGCACCGACAAACTCGCTCAGCACACGGTCGAACCTGAGGTCCAGACGGTCCAATCGTTCACGCAGCACACGATCGGCCAGCTGGGCTTTCTCCATGGCGTCCGGCCATGCGTAAACCAGTGTACCGACAGCCTTGTAGCCGGAACGATGGGCAATCGAGACCTTGAGGAACGGTGTGGGTGGACCACCGGTAATACCGTGCACGCGCACCCTGTTCTCGCCCGCCGGCTCAAGCCGGATGCTTGTGAAGTCAGCCACTACATCGGGGGTGATATACGCATGCGGATCACCCATCTCGTACACAAGCTGCTCGGTCACACTCGGGACGCTCACACGTCCGCCCGTACCCGGATGCTTGGCAACGACAAATGTGCCATCGTCAGCTACTTCGACAATCGGATAGCCGATATTTGCAAGGTCGGGGATGTTGCGCCAGTCGTAGAGGCAATTACCGCCGGAGCACTGAGCTCCACACTCGATGATGTGGCCAGCAACAATGCCGGCTGCCAGTCGATTCCAGTCATCCGCGGCCCAGCCGAACTCGTGCCGCAGCGGAGCCATGGTGAGAGCGGTATCGGTACTGCGCCCAGTTACCACAACATTGGCGCCCAGTGCAAGCGCTTCCACTATGGGCGTCGAACCAATATACGCGTTGGCCGACAGTACACGGCCCCGTATGGTCGAGAGCGGCTCGCCGGTATCCATATTGCGCAGTTCATGTCCCGCGCCAAGCAGTTCATCGAGTCGATCGAGAATGTTGTCGCCAGTGATGACCCCGATCCGGATCCTGCCGCGAACGCCGTGCCTGTCGGCAGCCTCCAGCAAAGCGGCCGCGCATGCGTCCGGGTTCACGCCACCTGCGTTTGCGATGACCTTCACGCCGCGTTCCGCCACCGCTGGAAAGACGCTCTCCATGGCGCCAATGAAGTCACGCGCATAGCCCATGCGGGGATCACGTTCCTTCTGTTTCTGCACGATCGACATCGTGACTTCTGCAAGATAATCGAGCATCAGGTAGTCGATCGGTCCGCCTTCGACCTGACGGCGAGGCGCATCAAGCGCGTCACCCCAGAAGCCCTGACCACTGGCGACACGTACCACGCGGGCGTTGGATTCCTGCGACATCACTGCGCTCCAAGAGTAGGCATCGGTGGCAGCACGAATGCTCCCAG
>CAYSKN010000096.1:0-7860 GCA_964431565.1 uncultured Gemmatimonas sp. | reverse complement strand
GGACCAGGGTTCTGCAGCGCTGCGCGAAGTGCGAGCGCCAGCATTGTACGGGTGTCTTCCGGATATACGATGGTGTCCACAAAACCGCGTGCAGCGGCATATCTCGCATCAAGTTGCGTCTCGTAGTCTGCGCGCATCGTTGCCACTGCCTCAAGCACGTCACCAGATGGCGAGGTGCCCGACTTCTTCGCGGCATCGAAGGCAGGGCCGTGCACTGCCTGCACGGCTGCCTCGCCTTCCATCACCGCCATGCGTCCCGTGGGCCACGAGAAGATGAAGTCAGGATCGAAGCCCTGCCCGGCCATGGCATAATAGCCGGCGCCGCTTGCATGATTCACAGTGAGTACGAGCTTTGGCACACGGGCACACGCCATGGCCTCTACGAACTGCGCACCAGCACGGATGATACCTTCGTGCTCCGCTTCCGGGCCAACCATGAATCCAGACACATCCTGAACGAACAGGATGGGTATGCCCTGCTTGTCACAGCGTTCAATGAAGTAAGCCACTTTCTGGGCACTTTCGGTGTAGATGATGCCTCCGAAGCGCGGTTTCTCACCGGTTCTGCCCCTGATGAGGCCACGCTGGTTGGCTATGACGCCCACGGGAATTCCCTCTATGCGGGCATCACCACAGATCATCTCCCTGGCCAGGTGGCCCTGGAATTCATCAAGTTTTCCTTCATCGAGCACCGCGCGCAACAGCGTATGCATGTCGTATTGCATGCGATGATCGGCAGGCAGCAGATCGTACAGTACCGATGGCGGTTCCGCCGGTGGGCGCCAGGTACGCTCCGGTGTGGGCAAGGGACCTGGCAGGCGTGCAATGAGTTCACGAAGCTTGGCGATGCAGGCTTCGTCATCTTCAAGGGCGTAGTGCGCAACGCCACTGATCTCGGTGTGGGTGATTGCACCTCCCAGGGTCTCGCCATCAATGGTCTGGCCCGTGGCACCCTTCACGAGATTGGGGCCACCGAGCCCCATGAAGGAAGTGCCCTTTACCATGAGAATGACGTCACTGAGCGCTGGCAGGTACGCCCCACCCGCTACGCACTGTCCCATCACCGCCGCCAGCTGCGGTATACGCAGGTAGCGTCGCATGATCGAGTTGTAGTAGAAGATACGCGCCGCCCCATACTGGCCCGGGAATACACCGCCCTGATAGGGGAGATTCACCCCGGCCGAGTCCACCAGGTAGATGATCGGGATGCGGCAACGCATCGCGATTTCCTGTGCACGCAGCATCTTGGTTATCGTCTCGGGCCACCAGGATCCGGCCTTCACCGTGGCATCGTTAGCAACAATCACCACTTCCCGGCCTTCAACTATGGCGATCCCGGTAATGACACCTGCCGCCGGTGCCTGGCCGTCATATCTGTCGTAAGCCACGAGCAGCCCTACTTCCAGAAACTGCGAGCCTGGATCTGAGAGGCGCTCGACTCTCTCGCGGGCTGTCAGCTTCCCTTGCTTGTGCTGTCTGGCGATCCTGTCCGGGCCACCACCCTGCCGGAGCTGATCTTCCAGCTGACGCGTCTTGTCGGCAAGGTCACGCAGGCGGCTGCTCATGAGTTGAGGGTCTGGCGCGTCGCAAACCACTCACGGATGTATTCCACCAAGTCCTGCGTACTGGTTCCGGGACCGAACAGACGGGCTATGCCCTGGGTGTTGAGAGCCTCCATATCTTCCCTGGGAATGATGCCGCCTCCGGTGAGGAGGATATCGTCACGTCCTGCTTCTGACAGCAGTGCCCGCACGCGCGGGAAAAGCGTCATGTGCGCACCCGAAAGTATCGACAACCCTACGACGTCAACATCCTCCTGAATAGCCGCCGTGGCGATCATTTCGGGGGTCTGATGCAGACCTGTGTATATCACCTCCATACCGGCATCGCGAAGCGCAGCGGCAACCACCTTGGCGCCGCGATCATGCCCATCGAGGCCTGCCTTGGCCACCAGCACGCGAATCGGTCGGGTCATCAGTTGGGATTGTTTCCGGATGCGGCCCGAACAGGGCACGGTGGAGCTGAAGCAGTCACTCGGATTAGTTGGATACAACGGCCAAATCTACTCACTGTTCCTTGCGTGCCACCAGCAGCATTTCGCTCGCAAGGCGCGTCAGAGGCCGATTGGTCCAGCCATTCCACGCCGTTTCAACGACCAATCCAAGTTCACGCATGCGGGCGGCCAGTTCCGAGGCGGTGTACAGCCGGATCCGATGAGTGCGCTCGCCTGCGCCTGTCGGCCCGCGCCAGGTGGATGTGATCTCGAGGAAACCTGACAATGGGTCGAAGCGCCGCTCCTGGCCGAACATCGTGCCATCAGCCACACTCCACCAGTCACGCGAAAGGAACTTTGCCATCACCCCATCGCGTGAACCGCCGTGCCAGATGAGTTTACCTCCGGGTTTGAGAACCCGCGCAAACTGGGCCAGCACCCGAAGGTCATCACTCGGCGCATCGAAGAAGCCGAACGAGGTGAACAGGTTCACGACAGCATCAAACCGCCTGTTCCAGCGCGCGGGCAGCGACCGCATATCACCCTGCGTGTAACGGAGTCGCCTGCCTTTGGCCCGCTGGCGGGCAAGGGCGAGCAGCGCATCCGAATAGTCAAGACCGTGGACATCGAATCCGGCTTCGGCCAGGAGATGCGTATGACGTCCCTGACCACACGGGCAATCGAGAATACGTGCTCCTGATGGCAAGCCCAGGAGTTCGATCAGCCTTGCTACCTCCCGTCGGTCCTGTTCCGGATCGAACAGGGGTTCATACTCCTGCAGGTACTGCGCGTCAAAGTGTTGCTGCCACCATGGTACGTGCGACCCAGCATTCTTCTGTGAATCTCCGGAGCCACTTTCGATCAGCTTCTGCCCGCTGAGGGGGCGTCCTGTCATGGCCGATGCCTCGTGAACGGACGCACCGAATGACGATCGTAAGGCAAGAGCCCCTCACGGCTGCTGCCGGTAAGCAGGATTCCGCTGCGCGAACGAAGCTCGTCCGCAACTGAGAACAGCACAAGCGATCCGTTTTCCAGGCCGTCTAGCTGGGCATCCAGCCATTGGAGCGTGGCCACATCGTGCCACAGCCGTTGGCGAATACACTCTTCGACGATTTCCATTACGCGTTCGCGAAGCCGAGCGCGACGCCGGCTGCGCAATTCACCACTCTCTACGAGGAATGTGCGATGTCCCTCGAGCGCTTCTGTTATCTCCACGATGCCCTCATCCTTGACGGCGACTGCGAGAAGCACCGGTGGGATCCAGGCATTCACCGGCCTTCGCTCCACACTGCTCAGAGGATCCGATCCCTCACCTCTGGTCCGCATGCCCAGCATGAGCTGAATGTCACGCATGAGTCGGTCTGCCCCCGGACGGTCGGCCTTGTTAACGACGAAGACATCGGCAATCTCCATCAAGCCTGCCTTGAGCGTCTGAATGGAGTCACCCGCCTCCGGTACCAGTACAACCAAAGTCGAATCGGCCGCGCGTGCAACATCCAGCTCGCTCTGACCCACACCCACGGTCTCGATGAGGATCACATCCATTCCGAAACCGTCCAGTACGTCACACACTTCGCGGGTGGCAGTGGCCAGCCCGCCGAGTGATCCGCGAGTGGCCATTGAACGGATGAATACTCCCGGATCGAGCGCGATCTCTTCCATTCGGATCCGATCGCCCAGCAGTGTACCGCCCGTGAACGGCGATGTGGGATCGACTGCAACGATTCCTACACGCAGGCCACGGCCACGGTAGGCGCGAGCGAGCCGCGTGGCCATCGTGCTCTTGCCTGCTCCCGGTGGTCCGGTGAGTCCGATCCGCCGCGCTCTCCCAAGGAGGGCTTGCTGTGCCGCCAGTATCTGTTCGAATCCTGGCAGATGATTTTCCACGATGGTGACGGCACGTGCCAGCGCCGCGGGATTGCCGAGGCGAAACCGTTCCAGCAACTGCACGATTGAGCTGTCAATCGGTGCTGTCGTCATGCTCATCACGGATGTCCCCCACCAGCTCTTCAAGAAGATCCTCGAGCGTCACCAGCCCGACCACCGACGCATCGGATGCCGAACTCTCCCGCACGACTGCGAGCTGTCTCCTGGCGCGCAGCAATTCGAACAGCAATTCATTGGCAGGGCGATCCTGCACCGTGCGCGTAACGGGCAACAATGGAGGCCTTGATTCGCCGCGTCGTTTGAAGATGTCTATGACATGCACCATTCCGACAATGTCGTCAGGGCCATCACGATAGAGCGGTACCCTGCTGTAGCCCGACTGCGATACGCGTCGTGCAAGATCCAGCGGATCAAGTCCATCGGGAATCGCATATATCTCTTTGCGCGGTCTCATGACATCGCTGACCCTCTTCTCACCAAACTGCATGACCCCCGAAATCATCGCCAATTCCTCACTGGTGTTGACATCATCGAAGGCCCTGTCACGCAGCAATCCTTCGAGACTCTCAAGGCTCTCTTCGCCATCATCCGTACTCCTCGGGACCAACACCAGCCGGCGTACCCGCCACGCGATGAAGTTGAATGGCTGAACCGCGATGTCCACAGCACTGAGCAGAGGCATGATCACAGGAACAATGGCAGCTGCCCAGCGACGGCCGAAGGACCGTGGCAGGAGATGGCCGAACAGCAGGAACAGGGTGAGAAAGAGCACGAAATCCAACGCGAATTCCGGCACATTCGATTCAGCGCGGGATGCGATGAGGACCCCGATTGTGAATACCATGAGCATGGCGGCCGTGCCGGCAGACTGTACGAGCCGGGCCGGCCGTTCGAGGTGTCGCTGAGCCGAACCGCCGCCGTCCTTCCTGTAGTCCATCCAATGACGAAGGCGGAACCGGCTTACGGTACGCACTGCGGAAATGCCGAGAGTCAACACAGCCGTAGCAGCGATGACCACGAACATCAGCAGAGCTGTCATGATTGGCCCTCCCGTCTGGCGGCGGCGTCACCCGCGGCATCCGGGACACGCTCAAGAAATACCCGGTCGATCTTACGTCGGATCAGTCGCTCCACGATCACGCGGAACGGGCCGATATTGAGTGATTCTCCTGCTCGCGGAACACGGCCCAGAAGCTCGAGGATGAGTCCGCCCACCGTGGACACATCCTCGCGCGTGAAGTCGAAATCAAGCACTTCCGAGAGGTCATCAAGGGTCAGGCGACCCGATACCCAGTATCTCGTTTCGTCCTCTGTTTCGACGAGACGTTCCTCCTCATCGTACTCGTCGCGTATCTCGCCCACGAGTTCCTCAAGAACGTCCTCGATGGTCACCAGGCCGGCGGTACCACCATATTCGTCCGCCACGATGGCTATGTGCCGTCGCGCCTGACGAAATTCGCGCAACAGATCGGCAATACGCTTCGACCCCGGAATGAATACAGGTGGACGCATGAGCGATTGCCAGCCCTCAGATGGTTCTTCGTCCGCAAGCACCGATGGGAGCAGATCCTTCACGTAGAGGATGCCTACGATCTCGTCGATCGATTCATCGTAGACGGGAATGCGGGAGTGCTGTGAACTCCGTACCCGATCCAGCATCTCTGACCAGGGAACCCCGCGCTCCACGCCCATGATGTCCACCCGAGGTACCATCACCTCCTCGGCGGTTGTCTCACCGAAATCGAAAATCCCGAGCAGGAGCTCACGTTCGTCGCGCGAGACATCGGCTTCAGCCGCAACAACTTCCCTGAACTGCGCAGCGGCCTCTTCACGCCTCTCATACGTATCGTCCGGCTCCGGCGCCATATCGGCAAACAGCCTGTTGAGCCAGTCACCAAGAAGGGCCGCCGCACGCAGGAGTCTCTCAATGACAGTCACGATACCTGCCAGTGCACGCGTCACAGGTTCACCAATGCCATCACCGATGGCCCGCGCAACGGATTCGGCGAGAAGCACCGTGAGGAGTCCAAGCAGAGCTGCGACCGTCAGCTTCTGACCTGTGGGCTCCCCTGCAAGATCGAGAGCGAAGGCAATACCGCTGCCGGCAGCAAGCTGGCCTATGACACGCGCAAAGGCCAATGCACGGTGCGATCTTTCGCGCTCGATGTTGTTGCGACCGGAATGGTATGTGGCCCGGGAAACTTTGCTCGCCTGGCCGGATCGATCGCTCGACTGTTCCCCACCGATAATTCCGGGACGACCGTTGTCGTCGGTCCGGGGTTGCGCATCGGAAAACAATGCACCGTCTGCAAGTGCGGACAGACCTGCCAGGGCTGCACCCGCAAACGCCACCCCCCACGCGATGATGTTCATACAGAACGGGGAGGGGGCATCCAGAAGCGCGCGAGAAGCCGCTCCTGCCGTCGCCACATCGGCGACTTGGTGCGGGAATCATCGGTAGGGTGTTCCCACCCACACGCATGCAGCGTTCCATGGACGACCAGTCGTGCCACTTCCTCGCGTACACCCACACCATGGGCTCTTGCCTGCCTCCGTGCAACATCGGGGCAGACATAGATGTCGCCGATCACACCGTCGAAAGCACTGCCATCGAGTGCAAACGTGATGACATCCGTGGCCCCGGCATGTCCAAGATAGGTGCGGTTAAGCCGTGCCATTGCACGGGAGGTCACGAACGTTATGGAAAGCATCGAACGGGACACCTTGTCCATACGCAGCACCTGCCTCGCCAGCGCGGCAATACGGCCAGTTGCTACCGGAATGCGCACGCCATCACATTCGACCGCAACTGCGAGAGGCTCGGCTCTGTCAACGATGCTGCCGCGACTGCCACCCTCTGCCATCAGACACCCGCCACGTCAGCGTTGTAGGCCCGGATGATCTCCCGGACCAGCCGATGCCGGACCACATCAGCGTCCGTGAAATAATGGAATGAGATGCCTTCTATACCATGCAGGATTCGCTCGATCTGCATGAGGCCGGATTCCTCGCGACGCGGCAGATCGACCTGGGTCTTGACACCCGTGATTACCACCTTCGAGTTCACACCGAGACGGGTGAGGAACATTTTCATCTGCATGCCCGTCGCGTTCTGTGCTTCGTCGAGAATGACGAATGAATCCGACAGGGTACGGCCACGCATGAAGGCCAGTGGCGCGACTTCAATGGTACGTGTCTCTATGAACTTCTGGATGCGCTCAAACGGAATCAGGTCATCCAGGGCATCGTAGAGAGGCCGAAGATACGGATCCACTTTCGCCTGAAGGTCACCGGGCAGGAATCCGAGACTTTCGCCGGCCTCGACAGCGGGGCGTGCAAGTACGATGCGACGCACCCGCTTCCTCATCAGGGCATCGACCGCAGCCGCGACCGCAAGATAGGTCTTTCCGGTACCAGCCGGCCCAATTCCGATCACGATGTCATGCTCGGCTATCCGGGTCAGGTACTCGGCCTGTCCGGGGGTCTTGGGCTGTACCCCCCGCCTGGCACCGGGAAGGATCAGTGTGCCGTTACCCGTGCCGGTACCCTCGCTGCGCTCGGTAAGCGAGAACCTCAGCACGTCATCCACACCTACAACCCTGCCCTCACGCACCATTGCAACCATTGCCTGGGCCACGGCCTCGGCCCGAGCGACCGCATCGGTATCGCCAGTGAGCGAGAGGTGATCACCTCTCAGGGCTACACGAACACCTGTAGCACTCCTGAGTTCAGCGAGATTCCCATCGTTCACACCAGCCAGCACCTGCTGGTCCACTCCCTCGACCGAGACCCGCATCGTCACAATGCCGTCTCCGCCACGGTCACCACGGGGTTCGGCCATGTCGTTCCGAGTATCTCTCCACCGACTACAGCTATATGCAACTCCCCAAGATCGCTGGCTGCGAGGGTGACAGGCGCACCCTCAAAGAGCGAGCGGGCAGCTGTGGTCTTCGGAAACGCAATGACATCACGCAACGAAC
>CAYSKN010000095.1:0-11040 GCA_964431565.1 uncultured Gemmatimonas sp. | reverse complement strand
ATACGGGCGGCCACTCAAGCCGCATGGCTGGCAACCGTGGAGCTACCAGGAGCTTCTGCGCATGATGGACGCACAGGTCAGGAAAGGGACTTCACAACCCTGACCTCGTGGGTTAATGCCTCATAACTGGCCGGTAGTACCACATGAGGCCAGGCGCTCACTATATGTGGGGTCGTCGTAACGCATGGGGTTGAAGGCCGAAGCATAAGCCGGACAATCGCGGCCGGCGATCTGGAGCGCCAGCAGTTCCGCAGCAGCCGGTGACGCCATCAACCCGAGACCCGAAAGACCGGCACAAACGAAGGATCCGGAGTCACCAACTGCGCCAATCAGTGGCCGATTTTCGATGGTCTTTGTGTAGTAACCGCCATCGATGAACATGGGCGGCAGCCGATCGACGTACGCTGCAAAGCCAGGGACGAGTCTGGCTACGCCCCTAAGGACTACCTCTGCGTGGCATTGGTGAGGTGCAAGGGGGAAGGTCGGCACGTCGACACCACGTGTGGGTTGATGGTGCCACAACATCAACACCGTACGGGCCGCACCATATCCTTCAGGACGCAGGTGTACACCGGCCGGCAGAAGCTCCGTGAGCCATCGGGTCTCCTCCGAAGCGGCAAGCTCAATGCGCTCATCGTCGGACCACTCGAGACGCTGCACGTCAGTTAGGATGACCAGACCGGTATTCCTGTCAAGAGCACCCTGCACATCATCAATGGCCACCTTGAAGTGCGGCTCGCACAGCAGTGGCAGTTGACTGCCGACCAGCTTGCCGACCTCCCGTGCATGTGGTCCGGCTGCGTTCACAAACACCGACGTGGCAATATGCGCCTCGCTCCCCATGACAGAACGCACATGAACGCCCGATACTTCTCCACAAGTGATATCGACAGCCATGACGCGTCCCGGAACCAGTGTCACGCCCACCTCACGTGCTTTCTCCAGCACATGCATGCCGAGCTGCTGGCCGCTGAACCAGCCACATCGTCGTGCATGCAGCACCGCGCGCACATCGGGTGCAAGCCAGGGGAAGTAGTGGCGGATGGCTGCCCTGTCGAGAAACAGATCGGCGCCTTCCCGACGCTGTCGATATCCCCGGTGCTCCGACGTCGTGTATCGACGCGCGTCATGCAGCGAACCATAAACACGAATCGGGCCTGCACCCTGAGCAGTAGCTACTCTGACTTCGTCTTCCAGACGACGAACACCTGCTGTGCTGGTCGTTGCATACAGGTAGCCGCGTCTGTTTAGGTGAAAGCGATTGTGACTGGCATCTGCCCATGATTCCAACAGGTCGATGCTCCGATCGAGCAGCTGCACCATTGCATCATCGGGGCCGGGCCACCAGTTACGATATGCCTCGGTCGACTTGTCACTCGTAAGCGACAAAGGTGCCAGGTCATCTACGATCAGGACACGAGACCAACCCTGTTGCGCAAGTGCGTGCGCCACGGCAATGCCGGCCATACCCGCACCACATACAACTGCATCGGCAGCGTTAGGAACGATGGAATCAGTCATCGCGCCGCAGAGACATGTACAGGCACAGGTGTGATCATGTCGGGAATCTCGGCCTGGTCAGGCGGTGGTCAATGGCGACCATCGAAGAAGCGCGTGGCCTGGAGCAGCGCGTCTGCCGAAGCCGAGTCACCCAGCGTGTGCCCCTCGCCCGGATAGACCACGAGCCGAGCCTGTCGCCCAGCAGCGTGCATCGCGTTCAGTAACTGTCTGGCTTTCGCCGGTTGTACCTCTTCATCATCGCTTCCGTGCAGCAGCAGCACGGGCGGAGCATGACTCAGTGAATCTGCAAGAAACGGCTCCAGCCCGGCACCTATCAACGCCAGCCGGCGCACGCGCTTGTCGACGGCGCCCACACCCACCCCCAGCCATGCACCAAGCGAAATTCCCAGCAACGAAATCCGTCGGGAATTGATGTACGGTTGTGAATCGGCCCAGGTAATGGCCGCACGTATGTCCGTAACCCACCGCCAGTAGTGCTCGCGCTCCATGTCCTCGTCAGCCACAAAATTGCCGGTGCCGTCGAAATAATGCACCACCATGGCCACCTGACCGAGCGCGGCCAGTGTCCTTGCATATCGCGTCACCTGCTGAGGTCCGACTTCATGAATGCCGCCAGATCCGTGAAGCAATACCACAGCAGGGTGACGCCCGGGAATATCCGGTCGGTAGACATCGATCCGGATCTCGTCACCCTCGTTTGTAATGGCATCTGTGGATTCCCGAATCGGATGCGTACGGATGTCATCGGAAAGATCCAGCGGTGCACGACTGAAGCAACCGTACAGAGCACCCCCTGCTGCAAGGAAGGCAGCTATCATCGTCATCCTCCGCTGGTGCAGTTCCGCTTGCGCCCTCATCCCTCGCATCTCCCGGTCATGCCCATACCCTTGACGTGACACCCGGCCTTTCACTAACGTCAAAAAGCAGTGCTTGATGTGGCATGACAAGTAGCACCAAAACCGAAGAACTGTTCCTCCGTGGTCATTTGCCGCTATTGCCGCCACGCAAAACAAGGTGCTAAAACGCGAAGACCCGGCGGCTCGCCGGGTTTTCGCGTTCTAGGGCCTCCCCTTCACACACAAACCACGAGGTCTCCCGTGCCAGTCCTGCCGCAGCCACCTGTAGTCCTCAGCACATACCGTCGTACGCGCTCTGTCCGTGCCGGAATCGATACCGACGCTGCCCAGGGGGCAGTGGTGCCGCCTCTACATCTGTCGTCCACTTTCTCGTTTGCGTCATTTGGCGAGAAAAGGCGTTACGACTACACGCGGAGCGGCAATCCCACGCGACAGATTCTGGCCGACGCTCTCGCCGAACTCGAGGAAGGTGCGGGTTCGGTGATCACGTCAAGCGGAATGGCAGCGATCACGCTTGTACTGCAACTGGTCCCCACCGGTGCTGCAGTGGTCTGTGCACATGATTGCTATGGAGGCACGTGGCGCCTGCTGCAATCGCTTGCTGCACGTGGTCTGTTCACCCTCCATCTGGTCGATCTGACCCGCGATGACTGCGTTGAAGACATCCGTCGCCACAACCCGGCTATGGTGTGGATAGAAACGCCGAGCAATCCACTGCTGCGCATTACCGATATCAGGGCGATTTGCAGCTCTGCAAGGGAGGTAGGCGCTCTGAGCGTTGCTGACAACACATTTCTCTCGCCTGCGCTTCAGCGTCCGCTTTCACTTGGTGCGGATATCGTAGTGCACTCAACCACCAAGTATCTCAATGGCCACAGTGATGTAGTGGGTGGTGCCGTGGTGGCAGGCGATTCCGCCGTGCTGGAATCACTGGAATACTGGGCCAACTGCATGGGGCTGCCTGGAGCTCCATTCGACAGCTACCTGACGCTGCGTGGTGTACGCACTCTGTATCCGCGCATCACTCAGCACGAAACCAATGCCCGTGCCGTGGCTGTTCTGCTCGAAAAGCATCCAGCCGTGAATATCGCACATTATCCCGGACTCGCGAGTCATCCTGGGCACGCCATTGCCACATCACAACAGGACGGTTTTGGTGCCATGGTTAGCTTCGAGCTTGTGGGTGGACTCAATGCGGCAAGTGCACTTACACGATCACTGCGCTACTTCACCCTTGCCGAATCTCTTGGTGGTGTGGAGAGCCTCGTAGCGCACCCGGTAACCATGACACACGCATCAATGGATCAGGCAGCGCGCGAGGCGGCTGGAATCACTGACGGCCTGCTTCGCCTGTCCGTGGGTATCGAGGATACGGATGATCTTTGCCGGGACCTGGAGGCCGCCCTGGACTTGCTCGTCTGAGGGCCCCTGACGATGGCCGTGCGCCGTCAGTCGGGACACCTTCTTGTGAGTTTGCTGTCCAGTCCATAGGCTTCCGGAATGTCGGCCGCTCTGCTGTCCGACGGGTCTCCACCGGAAGTGATCGTGCGCATCCCCCGCCCTGCTCCATGACCACACGACTCTACGCAGCGATCACCGGTTGGGGAGAGGGGCTACCGCCTGCTGTTCTTTCCAACGCCGACCTCTCCACGTTCCTGGAAACATCGGATGAATGGATAGTTCAGCGTACAGGAATGAAGGAGCGCCGCATTGCCCACGTCTCGGCGATCGAGATGGCTACGGTAGCCTCGATGCGCGCCCTGGCATGTGCCGGACTCTCTCCCGATGCGCTCGACTTGATCGTCTACGGCAGCTGCAGCTTTGACGAACAGGTCCCAAACAGTGCGTCGGGTGTGCAGGTAGCGCTCGGTGCATCAAGGGCCGCCGCCATGGATGTAAACACAGCGTGTACAAGCTTCCTGTACGGCCTGTCGAGCGCCACAGCGATGATCCAATCGGGCATGGTGAGAAATGCGCTGGTCATTGGCGTCGAACTCATCAGCCAGTACATGGACTGGTCCAATCGCGGTGTTGCCGTGCTCTTCGGCGATGGGGCGGCTGCGGTCGTTCTCGAAGTTTCCGATACACCCACCGGAGTCATCGGAACTGTTCTCGGATGTGATGCCGAAGCCAGGCATACGCTGAGGGTACGCGGAGTAGGGTGCGATTATGCGCGCGGCGGAGTCACCTACGGCGATACCATCTGGGACTTTGATGGACAGGCCATCTTCAGACGTGCTGTGCACGGCATGAGCCAGGCCTGTGCCCGCGTGCTGCAGCAAGCCGGTGTCGGCGCAGACGATATCGATCTCCTGGTGCCGCACCAGGCCAATCTCCGCATCGTTGAAGCCGTGGCAAAGTACGCGGGCGTGTCCATGGAACGGGTGATGCTCACGGTTCAGCGTTATGGAAACATGAGTGCCGCAACGGTACCGGTGGCACTCGTTGACGCACTCAAGGAAGGCCGCGTCAAGCCCGGCAGTCTGTTGCTGATGCCGGGGTTCGGCGGCGGGCTGACGTTCGGGGCCCTGCTTGTACGCTGGGGAAATCGAGTAGCACCGCTTGGAGTAAGTGATGTTGCATTCCCGCCGAATCACCCGAGTGCCCTTGAGATGGTGAACGCCATCCGCGCCAGACAGGACCCGCACGGTCGTTCACGTGAAGGATTGCTTGCCCCCCGATTCGCGGAACAGGCCGTCCAGCTGGTCACCGACTGGCCAACACACGGTTGCTGATTACCCCGCGCGCCTGCACCGTAACGTCGATCATCCGATCAGAAAACCATCAGCGGATCGGAACAGCGAGGGGGAGCAGATGTCGATATCTGCTCCCCCTCGCTGTTTCATTGGCTCACCCCGGGCCAATCAGGGCCATGGCAATACGATCACCGGATAGCGGGGACGAAGTTCGGGATTGTCGTTGCCATCGAGGAATCGTTGGATGTCATATCTTGCCGTCTCGACATGAGCCGCAGCAGCAGCATCGCCAGCCGTGGATACCGAGCTCAACCTGGTTTGCAACTGGCGGATCTGCGCCACAGCCGCCGCACGTACATCAGGCAGCGCACTGGCATCGCCGCCCAGATCGAGCAACTTGTCAAGTACGGCCCGCTGCGACGCACGCAGCGCTGCCCGCTCGTCGGCTGCGGCTGGTGCAGAGGCTCCCCACGTCCGTTCGACGATCGTATTGATCACCTCGTTCAGCGAGAGGGCTTGGCCGTCTCGTGCCGCCTGCAGCACAAGTCTTGCCGCACGCTCGCGATTGAGCAGATAGCCGATCACTTCGGTTGCCAGTCCACCTGCAAGCGAGATCGCATCAAACTCCGTACCACCGGCACTCTTTGCCCATATCTCATCCGTGTTGAATCCCGGCGGAGCGGGTGGAATAAGTCTCTGGACACGTTCGGGAATGGTCAGTTCCGACGGAGCCAGCGCATCGAGTGCCATACCCAGGGCACGCCGCTGCTCGGCCGTGGGAATAACGGTAGTGGGAACCTGGCCATCACCACGCATGGCGAAGGTGAAGTCCATTCCACCCACATACTTGCTGAGTCCCTCAAGCGAGTAGCGATGCTGCAGATAGATATGCACGAACCGCATGTTGAGCAGCGCCATAGGTTCACCAGGCTGGATCGCGCGCTCATCGAACTTGTCCATGAGCACACGCCGCACTTTGCTGGTGCGCGTGACGGCATCGAACATCGTAGCACCCTCCACCCAGCGGGTGACCGCAGGAATGGAGCCGTTGTCGTTGGCGTAGGTGTCATTAATGAAGCGAACGTTCCGTGCGATCCCATCCTTCATGATTGCGGCCAGCCCTGCCTTCTCGGCGGCCGCGTTGGGATACCACGTGTAGCCCAGCCGGATGGCGAGGGTATCCCACGCACCGGGGCCTGCCCGATATGCGTCGCGCAGATCGATTCCACCGCCGGCATCCACAGAGATGAGCGGGAAAGGATAATCCATGACGCTGGTCCGTCCCTGAGAAGAAGCTATGTAGTTGTGCGACAACCCTATGGTATGCCCGATCTCGTGCGCAGAATGCTGGCGTCTGCGCGCCAGGGCGAATGCCTCAGCACTCACGTTGGGGCCACTGGGGCCGGACGCGGGCACGGTACCGGCCCAGATGTTGTAATCCACCAGCGAACGCCAGGCGTCCATGCGGGCCATGCCACGGATGATCTCGCCCGTGCGCGGGTCGGTGTAACTGGCACCCACGCTCGGTCCGGGCCCTGAGCGATGCAGCCAGAACAACATGCTGTATCGTGCATCCATCATGTCAGCACCGGCGGGAAGGTCGAGCACGCGGAACGCGTTCTTGAAACCGGCTGCCTCGAACACCTTGGCCCACCAGTTGCCGCCCTCGCGCATCGCTTCGCGATACGGTACAGGCATGCCTGGATCGAGGTAATAGGTGATCGGGGTGACGGGCTCGACCAGCTCACCACGTGCGTACGCCGCAGGATCCTTCGGCACCAGTCGCCAACGGCCAACGTAGCCGGAGCGGTAGTTCTCGCTGAACGACTGCGACAGATCGGCAAACTGGGCTCCGAAGAAGCCATACCGTGGATCACTCTGTCGAGGGCGGAAGCCGGTGGTATCCGGCAGTACCACCAGCGAGTGATGCTCCTCGAAGGTCATCGCTCCGACATCCGGAGCCACGCGCGCGAGTGCGCGATTTGGCTGGTCCGATACGAAGGTGAGTACGACGTGCACCTCCGTATTGCGCGGGAAGGCCTTGGTGCGTTGGGCATCGATGTAGCTACGGGATGCGTCCACACGGTAATTGGCACCGCCCTGGCCACGCAGACTGCCTGCCACACCGTAGGCATCGCTCAGGAAGAGCGATGTGGCATCTACTGTCAGCACACCAGCGTTGTCGCTCTCGATCGGGAACGAGCCTACGATCGAAGTTGGAAAGGCATCCTTGGCAGCACGCTGGTTGGCGGCATCACCAGCAGTGGCTCTCACCGCCCAGTTGTCGCGTTTCATCAGTACACGGTTGCCCTGACGTTCGAGTCGCACGATGCCGTTGGGCCCGGTGGACCCCCGATCAAGGCTGCCATTGCCCAATCCGGTCGCGAGTGTCACCTGATGGAGAAAGTCGCGATTGAGTTGCGCCGCCGGGATCTCGAGCAACGCACGATTACGGGCTTCATCGATACGAACGGTTAGGAACGGTGCTTCGGCTTGTGCACCGACCGGCTGCCCGACGCCCAGAAACGCAAGGACTGCGCCAAGGCGCATCAGACGTGTAGCATTACGAGACTGAGACATGATCATGCAAATCAGGGAGGTGGAAGATGACAACCACAGTGCTACTCTAACCCCTGTGACACAGGACGGCGAGAGCTGAGTGCGAACCCGCCGTTCCTTCTACCGACGACATCTCAATTCTGCCCTTTCAATCGCGTCAGCAACCCTGATACTCTTGCCACTGATCGTCCCGCAGCAGAGGCGATGATACCTGGCGATCCGAAGATCGTGACGGCCTGCCGGGCCCGTGTCACGCCAGTATACAATAACTCGCGCGTGAGAATGCGGTTATCCACATCGGGGAGCACAAGCACCACGTGATCAAACTCCGAGCCCTGGGACTTGTGAATGGTCATGGCCCAGGCGGTCTCGTGTGCTGGAAGCTGGAACGGTGACATGCTGCGCAAAGCACCATCGGAAGCAGGGAAATGCACCATGGGTGTACCGCCTAGGGCCAGCACCACCCCCACATCGCCGTTGTAGAGCTGGGTGGACGGATCGTTGGCGGTGATCAGTACAGGCCTGTGATCATACCAACCCTCTGCCGCGATACCCCGCTGCTGAAGCCACTTCTCGACGACGACGTTGAGACCCGCCACCCCTGCTGGTCCATCCCTGAGCGCGGCAAGAATCCGAAAGCCGGCAAGGGCATTGAGCGCATCGCCCGGCGCCCGGGTTTGCAGATACAGGTCCACCTGCGCTCTCAATGGTGAGAGCAGTTCGGCGGCAGAACCGGGGGTCGCATGCAGCGCGACTTCCGCCGTTGAGTCGTCCCGCAACACCGCCATAGCGTCGTTGAACCTGCCGGCTCGGACGGCCTCGGCAAGCCGGCCAATTCCTGGCCGGGAACTGAACCGCCAGGAGTACTGCAGGCGTATCACCACATCGCGCAACGGCCCCGCTTCCCGCGCTGACCCGAGGGCCGACAGCGGCCGGCCCGTCAACAACGAACATGCACTAAGCAGTCCTGTCGAATACCGGGTTTCATCCATAGCATCACTCGCGGCTGCAGCACGCGCGACATCTCCAAGCACGAACCCCGTCCCGACACTCGCCAACTGATCCGGATCACCAAGAACTATGAGGCGTGCCGATGGTCTGAGCGCACTGCACAATGCGTCCATCATGAGCACATCAACCATGCTCGCCTCGTCAACAATGATCACATCCGCCTGAAGCGGTCTGTCGACATCATGACTGAATCGACCGGTTCCGGAGTGATATCCGAGCAGGCGATGCAGAGTACATCCCTCAATGGGCAGCAGACCGTCAAGTTCGTGGAGACGGTCGTTTATCGCGGTCGCTCCCACCGACTGCGCCAACCGTGTGGCCGCCAGTCCAGTAGGTGCAGCGAGTGCAACCGAGAGTGAAGGATCACGATCGAGCAGAAGAGCCAGCAATCGCGCCGCAACGGTGGTCTTGCCTGTGCCCGGACCGCCGGTGATAAAGACCATGGACGATCTGAGTGCTGCCACGGCCGCAAGTGCCTGACAGTCCGGAAATTCGTTCGCGGAGCCGGGAAACAGCTCCCGGAATCTACGGCGGGAGCGAGCCGTGTCGCTGTCGGAGATGGCTGCCGCGCGTACCAGTATTGCCTCAGCAAGGCGTACCTCAGAACGATGGTAGCGAGACAGATAGAGCCGGTCGTCATCGAGGGTGAGAAGTGAAACAGGCGACCGGCAAGGGTAACTGTGACCTGCTTCCCCACAGACACCGCTGGCCAGCAAACTCTCCTTCCACTCCGTCAACGATGGGAAATTCACCTCACGGTCATCCAGGATCACACTGTGTCCGGCATGATCGCCAAGTTTGAGACAACTGTTGCCGGATGCGCATTCCGAACTAAGCAGCAGTGCCGTCGAATTGAGCAATTCCCTGTGATAAACCACTCTCACGTTATCGTGTCTGCACGCCAGCCGGACCACCAGGCTTGCGAAGGCACGATCCAGGGCCGAGGACGCCACAACGCAGGACACACCCGAGCTGTCCATGGCGATACTCACTTAGCCATCACACCGATCGGATTGTCGCCGAACATGCTGCTCAGCGCTTCGATGAGCTCTTCCGGAGGCACATCGGTGTACCAGCCACTGCCGCTAGGCGCGTCGGGTGTCAGTCCGCGCAGGAACGCATAGGCAGCCCCACCCATGTGCGTCGCATACCGGTAACCTGGCAGGCGATGACGCAGCAACCGATGTACGGCCACCAGATAGAAGTGATATTGCATCGTGAAATGATGCTCGTCCATGACTCCTGCAAGCGCATCAGGCAGATACGTCAGCGGATCCGACCCGAGGTGATTCGACTTCCAGTCCACGATATACCATCTGCCTTCGTACTCGAAAAGCAGATCCACAAACCCGGTCAGGAAGCCATGGATACGCCCGATGTGCAGTTGCCTGAGTCGTCTGGCGTATGCCGTACCGCGGGCTCCACCATATCGCTCGAACAGCCCTGCAAGTCCATCCTGTGTGACGGGGCGGTGAGCTGATGCCAGAGGCAGCAGGAATTGCCACTCACGCCTGGTGTGTGCCCGGAGCACCATGTCGAGCGAGAATGGAAACGACCCCATAGGTCCACGCAACACCGTGGTCATCATCGACAGCACGGCATCGACACGGGCGGTATGCTCGACATCGTTGAAGTGCATTTCTGCAAGGCCACGATCAATCGTTTCCCGCAGCCTGTCATTGTCGTCATCGAACTCAGCGTTCTCGAACAGATCGTGCAGTACATCACCCGTCCGTGGTCCACGCGGAAATGTCCGGAAGTCAGACAGATCAACAGCCTTGGTATGCACACTCCCCACCCGCTGCGAATCATCAGCATCATCGATATCGCGCGCAACCACCGAGCCATCTTCGGTGCGTGAGTTGTCGGGTCCACGCTTGCTGAGCATTGTATAGCTGGCAATCGAGTAGCCCGAGAAACGTTCCTGTGGCGAAGGTGAGGGCGGGAGGACACGTACACCAGCAGTCGTCGTTCCTGGCTCCTGCACGGCTGTCTTTCGCCTGATCGACCTGATTTCACTCACTTCTTCCACAGCCATGAGGAGAGGGTTTTCGCTCACCAGCACCTGAAGCATGCGCTCCCACCTGCCAGGATCTTTCTTGAGTGATGCGGCAACTGATGCGGCATCATCTGCAGGTGTATCTCCGCCCTGCGGAGGATGCCGGTTGTACAACAGCCATGCCAATGCGGAATTCTCAGATCCGCTGCGCCCGCCTATTGGGCCACATCCTACATAGGTGCGAAACCGCGCCCGGGTTAGGGCCACGTACGCAAGACGGCAATCCTCAGCGAGTCGATCGATGTTCGCCTTCACACGGCGCGTTGCAAAGTGCTCCGAACCATGGTCGAAGATCCGCGCATCACCCTCCTGCACCAGAACGGGAAGCGTGTCGGCC
>CAYSKN010000094.1:0-11061 GCA_964431565.1 uncultured Gemmatimonas sp. | reverse complement strand
CCCGAGTGGCGTCCTTCCCGGGAAGAATGGAAATCCGCTCTATGCCGATCCAAGCCGGGCCAACACGTTGCCGGCGCTAACCGGGCAAAGCATCGGTGATCTGCCGACGGACGAAGGGTATCAGCTGGAAGTGGTACGGAGGCTCCTGGGACGCGGCAGTGGACGACGGCCCTCTGGAAAGAGCGAGCCGGCGTGTCATCTACCGTTCCAACACGTAGGGAATCTCTACGCCCGGCGAGGCAGGTTTTTCGGACGCATCATCAACCGTTCAACTACTACCCTGCTGTTGATCCGGATACAGACCCGTCAGCGTGCGCGAAGCATATCAGGGACTACAGCGACCTTCCGAAGGATCTGGACGAAGGCCCGCTGCCGTCCATATCGTTCTACAGGACGAAGGGAAATATTCTTGGCCCCGGCACGCGGATCCATGCAATAATCATCTCATTATTAGCGCGGCATGGCACGGTGGACCACACACAGTACGACACCGGATCGATGCTTCGTCTCATAATACGCCCATTCAACCTCCCGATGCTGCGGAGACTCTCAAGACGTGATTCAGCACTGGTGGCAAACGGCATGCCGTCAATGGGCGACCTCACCAACGCCCTCACCTAGCGTTGGTCTCAAGACGATTGAATTCCATGTTGAGTACTGTAAGCCCGATCTGGAGCTGAACCGATGTTGATGGCTACCTGATGCAGGACTACGGAATCGTCCGGTCCGTAGCGCACCCGATCCCAACCAATTGCCATGAGATCCTCCCTATCCAGCCCGCTGCGCATGTACACGGCGTCCATCGTGTTTGCACTCGCAATCGCCACGACATCGCCGGGAGCCCAGGTGCAGCCTGACCCGCTGACGCTCGTCCCGTCAGCAACACTCAACAACATGGCCGCACGCATTTCGGGGGCACAAGCCCTCAATCACGTGCTGGAGATGTGTCCATACGAGCGCAATCGTCCTTCGTCCGAGTACCTCTCGCAGACTTATCGCGAGGCTGCATATGCAGAGAGGACAGCAAAGGAATATGGATTCAGCGATGTACACATCGAACGCTTCCCGTTGGGCAGCAAGCAGTGGGATGGCGAAATGGCCGAGCTCTGGGTTACGGAGCCTGGCCCGCCGCGACTTATCAGTCGCTACCGCGATATTCCGACAACACTCGCAACCGGCAGCAGGAGCGGGGATGTCACGGCAGAGCTGATCTATGTGGGCCGCGGCGATACGGAAGCCGATTACGAAGGCAGGAATGTTGCCGGCAAGATAGTGCTGGTTTCAGGACCTGTTGGCGCCGCCCACAGTCTTGCCGTGGGGCGGTTTGGTGCCGAGGGTGTGCTGAGCTTCTTCAACGGTACCGGCAAGCCCAACGATCGGCCCGACCAGATCGGGTGGAGCGGCCTCCAGGCAGCGCGTGACCCGAACACGAGATACACATGGGGGTTCAATCTCTCGCAGCGGATGGGCCGCGACCTCCTCTCCATGCTCGAGAGACGCCAGTCCGTAAGAGTGCACGCGATCGTCAAAGCCACTGAGTACGACGCGCCCATGAATGTGGTGGTTGCCACAATCCCCGGCGATGGCAGCACCAGCGAGGAGTTCCACTTCACTGCGCATCTGTTCGAAGGAATAGCCAAGCAGGGGGCCAACGACAACTGCGGTGGACCAGCTACTCAGATGGAGGCTGGCCGCGCATGGATCGAAATGATCAACGATGGTACGCTGCCAAAGCCGAAGCGCACCGTGCGCTTCCTCTGGGTTCCCGAGATCAGCGGCACCACGGCCTACCTGCGTGCGCATCCGGAAATTGCTGGGCGAGTCATTGCCAGCGTGTCCACTGATATGGTGGGTGCAAACCAGACTCTCAATCGCAACTCACTCCATCTGAATTCCACGATGTACTCGATTCCGAGCATCATCAACGATGTGTCGCGTCAATTCTTCGAGTATGTCGGCGAGACCAATCGCGAGAAGCTACATAATCGCAGCATAGCCTACGCATTCCAGAATCCCATCGTCGACCCGAGTGGATCTCGCGATCCGTTCCACTACAACATCGAGAAGTTCTACGGAGCGAGCGATCATCAGGTTTACCTCGACTGGAATCCCCGTATTCCAGCCGTTCAGTTCGGCAACTGGCCGG
The DNA here is from genome assembly GCA_964431565.1 of uncultured Gemmatimonas sp. Lineage (GTDB taxonomy): Bacteria > Gemmatimonadota > Gemmatimonadetes > Gemmatimonadales > Gemmatimonadaceae > Gemmatimonas. The sequence goes on along the minus strand of CAYSKN010000094.1, from coordinate 8,915 downwards.
ATGTGGTGTACCACTCGAGCGATGATTCGCCAGCCTACCAGGATGCGACGCAGATGAAGCGGGTGGCGTTTCTGCAGGTTGCAGTCGGGAACGTGTTTGCAACTGCGGGGCCGGCCGAAGCGGTAGCCGTGGCTCATACCGCCCTCGGTTATGCCGGCAAACGGATTGCCGATGATCTGGGCAATGCACTTGGTCTCATCTCGTCCAGCTCAGCAGCAGATCTCAACGAGAACTACAAAGAAGCACTGAATCTCGTGCGCTGGGCATACATCCGTGAGCGTATCGATGTCCAGTCGGCCGGCTCACTAGCGCTTGGCGACAGGACTGCCCTCAACGATATCGCCGCAATCGCGAAGACCCTCGACGCCGCCGAGACCGTTGATGTGCAGCGCGTTCAACAGGCATACACTGCACGGGCAAGACGTATTGGGGTAACCGTGACACTCACGCCGGGGCTTACACCGGCGGAAATCGCGGCCAGCAAGCTCGTTCCGGTGCGCAAACCACTGCCGCCAGGCCCAACAGGCGGATTCGGTGGCCCAGGTGGCACTCCGGCCGCAGCGGGGCCGGCCGCGCTCACCGGCTACTACGTTCAGGAGGCCAGGAACTTCGCCGATGGCGAGCGGTCGATTCTCGACATCCGTAATGCCATCAGCGCCGAATTCGGGCCAGTGAGCGTCGACAACGTCATTCGGTTCTTTCGTGATGCCGAAGCTGCTGGAACTTTCGCCATCAACACGAAGAAGTGAGCATGGATCTGGCTGTCGTCCTCAACGGGGTTCCCTACGCATGGCGGCAGCCAGTCCTCCAATTCCACCCGCTAGCCCACCTGCCTGCAGCGCGGGCAACAACAGCACGAGCGCAACGAATCCCCATCCGGGCAGGCTGAAGTTCGCCCCCATCATTTCCGCCCAGTGCCACACCGGCGCCCCCCGAGCGGAGGTTACAGCGAGCAGAAGAGCAGCTGCAACCGCTGCAGCAAGGAATCCGGTGCGAAATGGGCCCTTGCCGCGGGCTGCAAGTCCTATGAGCACACCACCGGCCGCAGCGCCCCATACTCCACCAAATGTCTGTGCAACCACCTGGATCAACAGGGCCAGGATGAACACTCCACCGTTCGGCATCCTCCATCCCCTCAACGTGTAAGAGTCAGCATCGCACGCACATCTTGCGCCGCAAGGTCGGCGGGTACGCGCGGGATGCGTACACTGTCCAGTGTACCGCTTCCCCACTGGGCCATACGATCCAGGTAGCGCAGGCTGGCCGGGTTTCCGCTCTGGCCACCTGGGTAGGTCGCCCTGACCACGGGATCGGCGCTCAGTTCGACCACCATTCGCCAACTCGAGCCAAAGTTGGCAAAGCGTGACCCAACCGACGGGTTGAGCGTACCACGTCCACCGTCAATCGGAACAGGAGGCGACGAGAAACCTGCGAGGCCCAGCAGGTGTTTGGGATGCGCTGGTGCCACTGAGCCCCAGATCCAAGGTTTCTTACCCGGATCACCGTACTCCACGGCCAGCGAGTCATACGCCATGGCAAGTGCGCTGGCAAGCACAATATCACGACCTTCCAGCTCGCTGGTCCGCCTATCGTCCCACCAGGCATTGGCAGAATCACCAATGAGTTGAAGGAGGCGCGAATCCGACGGCGTTGCGACGCGATGTCGCGAGTCTGGCGGAGAAAGTTCGTCGTATAGCAATGCGGTAGTGAATGACATCGCCATCTCGAACAGCCGTGCACCGGTATTGTCGCGTGTATAGCGTCTGTTCCATGTGGACAGCAAACCTTCGGCGGCAGCAAGTGATGGTGAAGTCGCCCCTGCCACACGGCGAGCCACTGCCGCGTTAATGAAAGCCGGTACAAGACGATCGGCGCGCACGCTGCCGGGATCTGTCTGATATTGCCGCATCCGATCGGGTGTCATGGCGCTGTCTGCGCGCAACAGTCGATTGATCTGTAGCGCACGCCAGATCTCATAATGTTCATCCACACCGAGATAGAGGCTGTCGTAGAGCGGATCGATCGGCTCCTGGTTGGCGGAGGCGAGATAACCCTGTGCCGGCTGGACACTCTGCGGATAGCGATTGACTGGTCGGTAGCCGATCCAGTCATTGCGACGCGTGTTGCCCTCACGGATCTCCATTCCGCTCCCGCTGTCGGCGCGTACGGGGAACAGCCCTGTGGAGCGGATGGCTATTGTACCCGACGTGTCAGCCACGATCATGTTCTGCGCCGGCGCCTGATAGTACACTGCCATGGAATCGAGGAAGGCCGTCGCTGAGTGCGCCCGCTGTCCGAGCCGAAAACCCATCAGTTCGTTGCCGGCTTCCAGGACGGTCCAGCGCATCGACAGCCACTCGCTTCCTACATGCCGCATCGGTCCACGATGCGAGTAGTACACGGTATCAATGGCAAGGACATCGCCCCTTGGACCACGGTAGGTCTCCACCCGCGTGTCGGCGAGCGGCACATACTCGCCATCGAGCTGATAGCTGGCTGGATGCACAGCATCGTCCACCGTCTCACGCCAGAAGTCCATTACATCGGCGCCAGTGTTGGTGAAACTCCACGCAAGCGAGCGCGTGTATCCTATGACCACGCCAGGCAACCCCGGGATGGATACCCCACCAACATCCAGCGTATCCGGCACCACGATGTGAACCTCATACCAGATACTGGGGAGGGTTAGCTCAAGGTGCGGATCGCCCTCAAGCAACGCATTTCCGCTCGCACTTCTTCCAGGAGCCACCGCCCAGTTGTTGCTGGCGAACGCGCGCTCAGCGTTTATCGCGGCACGATCAGCGTCCGTGCGGCTGTCGCCAGCATTCAGATTACCGTTGAATCCGCGGCTGAACTCACCGATCAGGCCAGCGCTGCCTTGCCTGAGTCTGCTCCCGTTCCCCAGGAGCGCCGTAACGAATCTCGCCGCCGCGGTATCCGGTTTCCCCGGCGGAGGCAGTGGCGTGAGCACCTCACGCGGTTCGCTGCGTGGTGCGGGCTGTATGGGCTCCTGAACAGGTGAATGCGAGTCGAAGAGGGCACTCGCGGCGGAATTACCGACCAAGGCACGCGCACGCAACAGATCGAGTTCAACCGGCGCATGCGCGAGTGTGTAACCCATGCGGTTGAGAAGATGCAGTGAGTAGACCGGCAACCACTCGCGCGGCGCCTTGCCCAGCAGCTTGTACTCCACAGGATACTGCGCGGGCAGGAGCGAGGTGCGATATGCGTTGATGCCGTCTGCATATGCTTGCAGAATCTGTACCAATGGTCCGTTTGCATCTAGTGAGGCAAGATGACGTTCCGCCGAGCGAGGCATTCCGAGTCTGCGCGTTTCCCGATCGGCCGGCAGTGCGACATTGCCCACCAGCTCCGTAAGCGTTCCCTCACCGGCGCGCGACTGGAGTTCAAGCTGGAAGAACCGATCGCGCGCGATCACATAGCCAAGTGCCCTGACCGCATCCAGCTCGTTGGTGGCGAATATGTGAGGTACGTTCCTCTGATCGTAGCGAACGTCAACCTGCGCAGTGAGTCCAGGCATTCGGAGCGTTGCCTCTCCTGGCAGATCATCCAGGGCGTTGACCCACACGCCCGTCGATGGTGAGAGTACTGCGCTCAGAGGTGGGAGAGGTCCGACACCGACCGCGCCAGCCCATGCGGCGCCAATCCCAACGGCGAATGAGATGAATGCTGCCAGTGTGCGGGCCATGCAATCGGAAGTGGAGAGAAACCGTGGCTTGAGGGAAGCGAAACGAACCGACAGTGCGCCGTGGCCACGACCGCGACAGTCAATAGGATTCGCTGTGGGAGGCGAGTGTGCAAGTTCCCGGCTCGCTGGCGTCTCCAGCGTGTGACCCTGAATGACGACATCGCACGCGTTGATGGCAGCGGCCCCGTCGACCGGTCGGAGACGGTGCGAGTTACGCCCAATCCCATCGTGCCATGGACAATGTCGAACGGTTGTTCCGTGAGTATCACGCTCCGGTGGTGCGCTACCTGGCGCGCCAGCTGGGCGATCATGATCTCGCTGACGAGCTGGCTCAGGAGACATTCCTGCGGGCGTTGCGTCACGGACCTGTAGTCAACGAACGCGCGTGGCTCTTCACCGTAGCCACAAACCTCTTGCGCGACGAAACCAGGCGAGCGGCGCGTGAACGAGCACGTCTAACGCTACTGCATCAGGAACTCGCAAGTGATGGTCGGGAACCCGATGTGTTCCGTCTCGAACGGGAGACCGAGGATGAGCGGGCGTCGCTACGCGAACGGGCGCTGGCGCGTGCGGCTGTGGAAGCACTTGCCGAACGTGATCGCCTTGCGCTGCTGATGCGTGAGGAAGGGCTGGATTACCACGAGATAGCCGCTGCACTGGGTCTGAGTGTTGCAAGTGTCGGCACCACACTGTCACGCGCCCGTCGCCGGCTCGTGAACGTATGTGAATCGCTGCAGATCGAAGCCAACAGTACTGCCGGAGGAACCGATGTCGCCTGAAGAATTCAACCTGCCGGACGAGCGTATCGTCCCGGAATTCACCACAACCGGTCATCTCACGGAAGGCACTGTGGGCACCTGGCTCGACGGCGTGTTTGATATGGCTGCAGTGCAACAGGTGGAGGCTCACGTCCAGGCGTGTCCCGAGTGCGCTGCAATGGCGGCCGAAGCGCGCGGTCTGATTGCGGCCAGTGCGCGGATTCTCCGTGTCCTGGACACCGTGCCCGTCGGGGTCGCACCGAGAACCGGCACGGTGCGGGCGGCAGTGCGGATTGCAACCGAGACGCATGGATCAGGTTCACCGGTATCGACTGTCAGGGTAACCACGGCCGTTCCCGCGACAAGCCTGGAAAGCGGTGGCTCCACTGATTCCGACCGATCCGACATTCCCGGCAACGACCGTATCGGCGCAGAGGTGAAACGTTACCTGCACACGTGGTGGTACCCAGCTGCTGCTGCCGCTGCGACGCTTGTACTGGCGATTGGCATGAGGGCATGGCTGAGAGCCGGCTACCCTGCTCAGGACAGCGGCTACTCGCTGCCGACTGCAGCAGGCGCTCCTTCGCCATCAGCACTACCCTTGCCACAACCAGGTTCTCCTGAACAACAGCTATCCCTCACCCCCGAGGCACAGTCGATGGACGCCTCCGGCACCTTCACTCCGGAGATGAACTTTTCCGCTGCCACAACGAGACGAATGGCCGCGGTCAGTGGGATGACGAGAGAGCAGCAGCCCGCGCCTTACTCCTCGCCTGTCACACCGGGCACGGTCATCGGACCCGGAAACGGCGAGCAGTATGATCGTATCGAAGACAACCCATTCCTCGACGTGACCACCAACCCGCTCTCCACATTCTCCATAGACGTTGACCGCGCCTCATACGCCAATGTGCGCCGCTTCCTCGAAAACGGTCAGCAGCCGCCAGCCGATGCGGTGCGCATCGAGGAGCTCATCAACTACTTCCCGTATGACCTGCCTGCACCGCGCGGCAACGATCCGGTGTCCATCACCACCGAGGTGGCCGCAGCACCATGGCAACCCAGCCACCAGCTCGTCCGCATTGCGCTTCAATCGAGGCGGATATCCGGCACAGCGCTGCCGCCCAGCAATCTGGTCTTCCTCATCGACGTCTCGGGCTCCATGTCGTCACCCAACAAGCTGCCATTGGTGAAGCAGGCTCTGCGGCTGCTCGTTGACCAGCTTCGTGAGCAGGATCGTGTGGCTGTCGTCACCTACCGAGACGGTACCCGTCTTGCTCTTCCGAGCACGAGCGGCGATGAAAAGGAACGCATCGTACAGGCAATTGAGGCCCTCGAAGCAGGTGGCTCCACTGCAGGCAGCAGCGGCATCGAAATGGCCTACCGGGTGGCACGCGACAGCTTTGTTTCAAACGGCAATAACCGCGTGATCCTTACCACCGATGGTGACTTCAACGTCGGAGCGAGTAGCGATGGCGAACTCGAACGTCTCATCGAACAGAAGCGTGATGAAGGCACGTACCTGACCGTGCTGGGATTCGGTACCGGAAATTACCAGGATGCAAAGATGGAAAAACTCGCCAGGAGCGGAAACGGCAACTATGCCTACGTGGACAACCTGGCTGAGGCGCGGAAGGCGCTGGTGCACGAGATGGGGGCAACCCTGCTCACTGTTGCCAACGATACAAAACTGCAGGTGGAGTTCAACCCACGTCGTGTACAGTCCTACCGACTCGTCGGCTATGAGGATCGACTGCTCCGCAACGAGGATTTCACTGATGACCACAAGGATGCGGGTGACCTTGGCGCGGGCCATCAGGTGACGGCACTCTACGAACTGGTGCCTGTGGGAGTGACAGGCACCGTTTCGTTGCCCAAGGTCCAGCCCAGGCGTTACCAACAGCCGGGCCGGGCATCAGCAGCCGCAGCCGCAGCCGGCAGCGACGAGTTGCTCTTCGTCAACCTCCGATACAAGCTACCGGGTGAATCCACGAGCCGACTCATGACCCATGCGGTAAGGACAACGGTCGGTAAGGGCAGCATCGACATGCGCTTCATCAGCAGCGTTGCGTCATTCGGGATGCTGCTTAGGAGCTCCGTGTACAAGGGAAGCACCAGCATCGCCCAGGTGCTCGACCAGGCCCGTGCGGCGCTGGGAAGGGATGAGGGCGGTTACCGTGCCGGGTTCGTGAGGCTAGTAGAGCTGTATCGTGACCTTGACATCAGGGAAGACGAGCCGCGTTGAACGGGAAGGCTCCCATTCCTGCTACATCGAGATAGCCCTCAATGAGGTCTTTGTTCTTGAGGAAGGCTGCACCACTGATGTCGAGCAGCTGACCACCCATGTCCACAGAGAAGCCGAAGTAGATGGAGTCGCCCTTCACCACCCCCTTCACCGGTGCAGTTCCGAGTTCAGACTCGGTAGTGCCACTTATGGAGTCACCCTGCTGGGTGATGTTGAGCAGTGCCGAGCGCGCCTGATCCGGCGAGGCAATGTTCATGTTCCACTTGCCCGAGAAATCGGCCAGTGCACGTGGTGCGGCAGCAGCAGCACTGAGCGCGAACGTGATGGCAGCACCCACGGTGGCTGCAGATGAGAGGAAGCGACGGGTCATGACGTCTTGAAATTGGAGTACGGGAATGGCAGCGGCTGGCCCGTCAGGACAGGGCATTACCGGATATCTGAGATGAGGATACCCTGCAGGATCAGGAATGCCAGTCCCTCAGGTTCGCCGCCATTGAGGAACCTCCGACCTGCTGTTCATCACCTGGTCGCGGCCAGGGCTGCCCTCACAACCTGTTACCTTGCACAGCCGCCTGCCATCGTAGCAGCATGCAGCCGTCTCGCCTCAACCACACAGCCCGGCCATGTCCGCCGTGATCCACGCTCCCGCCGCCCCTGCAGCCTCGCCTTCCCCGGCCGCTCGTTCCGGGCCGGCCATCCGTGTAGACCACGTACGCAAGGCATATGCAAGCCACCTCGCGGTGCGGGACATCTCGCTCACAGTACCGCGCGGTGTGGTATACGGACTGCTGGGTCCGAACGGAGCCGGCAAGACCACGACCATCCGCATGATGCTCAACATCGTAGCGCCGGATGAGGGACGCATCGAACTGCTCGGCCTTCCTGGTACAGATCCTTCGCTGGTCGATCGCATAGGGTACCTGCCCGAGGAACGCGGTCTCTATCGCAAGATGGAGGTGCGTCGAATGCTACGTTTTCTCGGGGAGCTCAAGGGGTGCAGTGGACATGATCTCGAGCGACGTATAGACCACTGGCTCGAGCGACTGGCATTGCGCGGCAACGGCAAAGACTGGAGCAGGAGCCGGGTGGATGAACTTTCACGTGGCATGCAGCAGAAAGTTCAGTTCATTGGTGCGCTGCTCCACGACCCCGAGCTGGTAATTCTGGATGAGCCATTCAGCGGACTTGACCCCATCAATGCACAGGTACTTGTGGACTCGGTGGTCGATCTCAGACGCCGGGGACGCACGGTGGTTTTCTCCACGCACATAATGGACAATGCCGAACGATTGTGTGATGCAGTGTGCATCATTGCCGGAGGCGAGGTGGTGGTTGACGGCACCGTTGCAGAGGTGCGACAGGAAGGATCCACACGCCTCTTGGCCATCACATTTGATGGGCCGCCCGGCGATGCAGTGATGGAAGTGCTGCGTAATCCGGCGCTGGTGAAACGCATGGGCGACGAGAATAGATCGATGGAGCTGGATCTTGCTGGTTGTACCACGCCGTCAGATGTCCTCGGGAGGCTGGTTTCAGCGGGCGCGTCGATTGAACGCTTCGAAGTGGTGAAGCCATCTCTGCACCGGATATTTCTCGAGAAGGTGGGTGCAATGGACAGTATCGGAAACCCACCGACCTCAAGGCCGATCAATGACACAGCAGGCGGTGCCGAGGCACGAATACATGTTTGATCGCAAGCTCATGGCGGTCATACGCCGCGAATATGTGGAGCGTGTGTGGTCGAAGTGGTTCGTCATAGCCACGCTGTTTGGGCCGCTGCTCTTCGGCGGGCTGATGATCATACCCAGCATTGTCACTGCGAAAGAGCATACTGCACAGAGTGCACGCGTGGTGATAATCGATGCCACTGGCACGCCGCTGGGTACCCGCGTGGCCTCCCAACTGGCAGGTGGTGTTGCTGCGGCAAGGCCACCACGTGTTGACATTGTGAACGGAGATGGCATCGCATCAGCGGAATCACTGGCCACCACACTGGTGCTTGCAGATTCGGTGAGCGGCTACATGGTTCTGGACTCGGCTACACTTGCTGCCGGCAAAGCACGCTACAATGGAAGTAATACCACTGCATTCTTCGAGATGCAGCGGGTTGAGAGCGTGCTTCAGCGTGAGCTCATGGTGTGGCGCATCGAGCAGAGCGGTATAGACCCGACTCTTGGCCGCGATCTGGTAAGCACCCGTGTCT
>CAYSKN010000093.1:0-11256 GCA_964431565.1 uncultured Gemmatimonas sp. | reverse complement strand
GATGTGATCGCTGCATTTGCCACCTTCTCGGGACGCACCATCGTGGTGGGCAAGGAGGTGGAGGGTCTGGTGACTGCCGACATCAGTGACAAACCCTGGGATGTTGCCCTCCAGGCCATCCTCCAGGCGCAGGGCCTGGCTGCCACAGAGGACGCCAGCGGAATCATTGCGGTGGACAGCTACCGCAATCTGGCGCAGAACCAGGCACTCGAGCCACTGATCACGCAGATCGTCGATGTGAACTACGCCAAGGCCACCGTGCTGCGTGGCACGGTGCAGTCGCTGCTCGCCCGTGACTGCACCGGCCTCACAACCGCTGCCACCGGCCGCGACATGGGTCTTGGCATAGGAATGAACCAGGGCATGGGGTCTGGTCAACAGAACAACGGAGTCATGGCGGGACAGGGCTGCGTGGTACGTGGCTCTGTGGCTGCGGATAGCGCTACCAACAAACTCATAATCACCGAAGTCCCCTCGCGTCTGCCGGAAATCGTTGCGCGTCTTCAGCAGCTCGATGTCCGTACCCCGCAGGTGGCCATCAAGGCGAAGATCGTCTTCGTGAACCGAACGGGCATTCAGGACATCGGGCTCGCCTACGATCTCGGGCAGGGCAACAAACAGTTCTTCCAGCAGCTCGTTCCGCGCATAGATCCCAACACACTCGGCCCCATAGATACGAATGGCGATGGTGTGCCCGATGCGATGGGGGGTGGCTCGGCCTTCCAGGGTCCCGCTCGCATCAATCTCGGCGGGAATGCCATATCCGGCATCGCCAATGCAAACAATGCCATCAAGCCCAATGCGTTGAACCTTATCTACAGTACGGCTTTGGGTCGCTATCAGCTTACCGCTTTTCTCAATGCCCTCCAGACGTCATCTCTCGCTGACGTGCAGTCGGAACCCAGCATCACGATCCTGAACAACCGCAGCGCCGAGATCTTCGTGGGTCAGGAGATTCCCATCCGTGTCATCGATGCATCTGCCGGTGGCCAGGGTGGCCAGATGGGTGGCGGTGCCGGAGGTGGCGGCGGCGCGGGAGGGCAGCCGAACGCAGCAGCGTTCTTCCCGCGTGCAACCGTGTCAAAGGAAGAGGCGGGCATCAAGCTCTCTGTCACGCCGCAGATCACGAACAACAAGATGGTGATGCTCAACATCAAGGCAGAGAACTCAAGCGCAGAGATTTCGGCCACCGATGTGGGCGTGATCTTCAATCGTCAGCGGGCCGAGTCACAGGTACTCGTTGCCGATGGTGAGGCAGCAGTCATTGGCGGTCTGACCGTCACCGAAACGACACGTTTCCGCAGTGGCATTCCGGTGCTCATGAACCTGCCGCTCATAGGCCGGATCTTCTCGCAGAACACGAAGAACGAGACCAAACGCGATCTGCTGATCCTGGTCACGCCGCACATTCTGGATGAAGGCGTAACGCCCCCGGGCCTCTGACGCTGCCAAGGACAATTCTCCCATGATAGCAATTCATGAAGGGCGCGAACCATCGCGCCCAACCCCGCCTCGTCGCCTTGTTGCGCTCACTGCCATTGCAGCATTGGTGGCTCTGGGCGCCTGCGACAGTGACGAGGTCATAGACCCGCCCTTCGCAGACGCCATACGGCCCTCGGTATCCCTCGCAAAGGGAAACTACGCCGCGGACTCCCTTCTGTCGGTCACGATCAATGCGAGCGACAACATAGGCCTCAAGAGGGTGCGCCTGAAGTTGGAAGGTGGCCTCAATGCCGCCTACGACACGGTCATGACCAGTGCGATCACCTCCCTGGCGCTGGCAGTCGATATTCGGGTGCCTCCCACAGCACCCATCGGAGCTACAGTCACAGCCACGGCAGTGGCAACCGATGGCGCCGGCAACGTGTCAGACACGTCCAGGGTCATTCTCACCATCGGCAATCTCGCGCCACCGGTTGCGATCATCACCAGTCCGGCTGCCAGTTCACCGATAGTGAGTGGGAAATCCCTGGTGCTGTCGCTGTCCGGTAAAGCACGCTACAAGGTCCGAACCCTGGGCTATGAGATTACCGGTGCATTCAACAAGGCGGATTCCACCGTATTCACAACTCCCTTCAAGGATTCTGTGGCGGTACTGGACACAGTCGCGGTCCCAGGTTCGGTCGAAGGCGCCACCATACAGGTAACTCCGTTCATCGTTGATTCACTCAATCAGCGCGTAGCCGGAACCACGGTGTCCTACGCCGTTCAGAGTCCGGCAACGGCCAACACGGTGCCTGTTGTGCACACCGGAGTGGCTCGCCGCATTGAGGTGACCGACACGATCTTTGTTGAAGCCAGTGACCCGGTCGGCATAGCCACACTGGGATACGAGGTGCGATCTGCCAACGGGCAGCTCCTGGCTGCGGATTCGGTATCCTCGAACGGATCCTTCTCCACCTTGGTTCGTACCTTCACCACCCGGATTCCCGTGCCGCGATTCCCGACCCAGGTGGCGGTATACGGTTTCGCACGCAACTCCAACGGTCGGCGCGACGTAGCCCGCTTTGACAATGGATCGCTGCGGCAGGATACCGTCACGATAGTGGCTGGCTACACCCGTCCGCTGCCGCAAGGGGGAGTGGTTGCCGACGCGCTCTACTTTGAGCGAAACGATCGTCTCTACATGAGCAACATCGAGCGCAACTGGCTCGAGGTGTTCAGTCTCGCTGACTCCTCCTTCCAGGCACCGATCGCCGTGGGGTCGCGTCCGTGGGGCATCGCAGCCTGGCCGCGCAATCGTGCGGGCGAGATGGCCGACACACTCATGGTTGCCAACTCGGGCGGTACAAACATCAGCTACGTGGATCTCAAGGCGAGTGGTGGCGCTGGTCGCGAGGTATACCGCTATCCTCTCCCCAATATCATAGTCTACACCGTCACATCCACGCGCTCGCAGACCACCGATCAGGTGATCACGGAGCGTACGGTCCACGACTTCAGCGACAGGCCGCAGTACCTGGCAAGCACCTGCACCGGTGGCCTCACGCCCACGTCGGCCTGCGAGGATGTCATCGCGGTGTACTCCACTACGCCCACCCCCGGACAATCGGATCCGTTCGGAATGCAGGGATCCATACGCTGGGAGAATGTCTCGAAGGCGACCTCGCATTTCTTCTTCGAGCAGGCGATGGGTCAGTCGAAGGGTCGCGCCGATACTCTCGAGATCGCACGCTTCGCATCAGGCGGTGTCGGGTCCGATTCGCTCCTGGTGCCACATGCGCAGAAGATCACTGCGGCAGATGGTTCAACGTTCAATTACTCGATCGTCGTCCGGATCGACCGACTGGCTTTCCGGGATACCACATATGTCAGAAACTCGGGCAACTTCCGTCGCGCAGTGTTCGGCGAGGGCGGTCAGGTACTTGGCAGTCGTGCCATGACCTACGATGCGACTATGGGTTTTGACATGACACCACCCCTGCCGGTCATCGATCGAGGCATATCGCGTCCTCTCGATGTATCCGACATCATTGCAAATACCTTCTCCCGGGTTCAGGGAGTAGGAGTCAATTTCGATGGCGAACTGAACGCGCTCAAGGGAGACTCGACCTACCTGTTCGACAGTGGACTTAGGTTGCAGGGAATACTTCAGTCACGGTCCGGATCCGGCGGTCTGGATTTCCATCCACAGAATTCAGGTCCGAGTTCTGCGGTGCTCCGCACAAGGCTGACGTTCGTGGCCTCAAGTGATCCCGTCATAGATGTCTTCGATACCTACTGTTACCGGAAGGTTGCGTCGGTAGCCATTCGCGATCCAATCATAGGTCCGGTTCGCGCTGCAATTAGCAAGAACGGGCAGCTTGTGCTGGTCGGAGCCACCATGCGAGGAGTCACCGTGGTCGCACTCCCCGACGACTTCTCCACGAGCTGTATGTAGCTGCGCATGTACGGGTACGGGTTCCAGCTGGCGATCAAGCGTGCGGAACCCGAAGGTAGAGCCGACACTCCGGGGGGAGGGCTCGGCGCGGAGGCTTGATGTCGTTATCACGCGTCATCGACCCTACACGCCGGGCCGTCTCCCCGTCTACGTTGTGGAGTATGTCCAATCTTCGCTTCACCACTGCTGGTGAGTCTCATGGACCAGCGCTCGTTGCAGTGCTCGAAGGGATACCCGCCGGTGTTCCGCTTCTCACCGCTGACATAGATACCCAGCTGGTTCGCCGCCAGCAGGGCTATGGCCGCGGGCGTCGTATGCAGATCGAAACCGATCAGGTCGAGCTGCTCTCAGGGGTCCGGGCAGGCGAGACCTTGGGTTCACCTGTCTCGATGCTGATTCGCAATCGTGACTGGAAGAACTGGCAGGAGATAATGGATCCTGCACCGCGCGAGGACGATACAGCCGGCCCAAGGAAGCGGCATGTCACCCGGGTGCGCCCAGGGCATGCTGATCTTACCGGTATTCTCAAGTATGACCGGAGTGACGCCAGGGATATTCTTGAACGTGCCTCAGCCCGTGAAACCACAGCTCGCGTTGCAGCATCCGCAATCTGTCGCGTCCTGCTTCGTGAACTTGATATACACATCGGATCTCATGTGGTGCACCTGGGCGGAATCGACGCGCTGCCACCGGGCGAGATACCGCCGGACCTGAACGCTGTTGCCGACGCTTCACCCGTTCGTACGCTCGACAGGGATGCCGAAGCACGCATGATCAGTCTGATAGACGCGACGAAGAAGGAGGGGAACACTCTCGGCGGGATCTGTGAGGTGGTGGTACAGGGACTACCTGCAGGCCTGGGGTCACATGTATCGTGGGACCGGAGGATCGATGGCCGCCTCGGACAGGCCATGCTGTCGATTCCTGCTGTGAAGGGTGTCGAGATCGGACTGGGGTTCGATGCGGCACGCCGCACCGGTTCAGACGTACATGATCAGATGGAAGGGGCACCGGGAAGAACACGTACCGGACATGTGCGGCGGCTCTCGAACAGGGCTGGTGGTACGGAGGGCGGAATGACCACTGGGGAGCCACTCGTGGTCAGGGTAGCAATGAAGCCCATCTCCACCCTGATGAGGCCGCTGGGAACCGTCGATGTGGCCACCGGTGAAGCTGCCAAGGCCGTCGCAGAGCGTAGCGATGTCACTGCTGTACCGGCAATGGGGGTCATCGCCGAGGCCATGGCAGCGTTCGTTCTGAGCGACGCTCTGCTCGACAAGTTCGGCGGTGACTCACTGCGCGAGTTGAAGCGTAACTTCCAAGCCTATCTGGCCCGTCTTGACGAGCGCGCTCGCTGAGCACGACCACCATGCAGCCGGGACTCCCAGGCCTCCAGATTGATGGCCACATCGTACTGGTTGGCCTGCCCGGTTCCGGCAAGACAACAGTGGGCAGGCGAGTTGCCCGAAGGCTGAGCCGCCCACTCCTCGATTTCGATCAGGAGATCGAGAAGAGAACCGGCATGTCGATTGCCCGTTTCTTTGCCGAAAGCGGCGAGGAGGAGTTCCGTGGGCTGGAGATGGCACTCACCCGAGAGCTGGCCGCAGCACCGCCAATGATACTCTCTCCTGGCGGAGGCTGGATTGCCAATCCGGGTGCGATTGAACTGCTCAGGCCGCCAGCCATCCTGATCCATCTGCTGATCTCACCACACGAGGCACTTCGCCGGCTGGCACGCGCTCGAGTTGCGCGACCCTTGCTGATGGTTCCCGATCCCGCTGCAGCAATGGAAGCACTCTGGCGCGCGCGCGCGGAGCTTTATAACCGGGCTGATATTGTCCTGAATGTGGAAGTTATTGATACAAAAGGAATTACAGATTCCATCGTTACGCTTGCCCGGGGTGGGACGTTGGGGATAGGTTAGGAAATGGACATTCGTTGGGTGCCAGTCCTCGCCGATTTGCGGAAGCGATTTGCGGCCGATACCGATGCGGTGGAGGTCGAGGCATACCTGTCGTCACAAGGGTATGACCGGCGCCAGATTGGTGAGATCCTTTCACTCCTTTATGGAGAATCCGCTCCGGCCCACCCGCCTGATCTGGCGGGTGGTTCGGACCAGGGGCAGGGGGAACCATTTCTGCGCTTGCAGGGTCCTCACGAGCGTGGTCGGTTCACTGTCGACGCCTGGGGGTACCTCACTATGCTGCACCAGACCGGCGTAATTGATCTTTTCAACTTCGAACACATTGTGGAGCGCGCACTTGCGCATGTTGATGGCCTCGTCACGCTGGCGGATATCCGTGCCATTGCGGAAAACGTCGGCTTAGACGACGGCGCCATGAGCAGGGGCCGCTCCCTGATTCACTGAGCAAATGCCTATCAAGAAGGCCACCAGAAAGACTGCTGCAGGGAAGACTGCCCGCAAGACGGCTGCGCGGAAAACCGCCAGCAAGACTGCGGCGCGCAAGAGTGCCACCAAAGCAGTGACCGGAAAGACGGCGGCACCCCGAAAGACCACTCGGAATACTGCCGGCAGGACCACGCGGCTCTCACTGTCACGCAGCGAGTCAGCTGCCGAATTGCATGACAACGGGTTGGGGCCGGCGTCAGGCAAGTCGCTGGTCATTGTCGAGTCGCCTGCCAAGGCCAGAACCATCGGCAAGTACCTCGGCAGTGCCTACACGGTCAAGGCCACAGTGGGGCATGTACGTGACTTGCCGGCCAAGAAGCTGGGGATCGACGTCGACCACGGGTTCATGCCCGAGTATGTCACGATTGAGGGTAAGGAAGACATCCTTTCAGATCTCAAGAAGGCGGCTCGCGGTGCCGCCGAGGTATTCATCGCCACCGACCCTGACCGCGAAGGTGAAGCCATCGGATGGCATGTCGAGCAGTACTTCACCCATCCCCGGCGCAACGCTGTCTCGGCGCCCATCAGGCGGGTGATGTTCCATGAGATCACCAGGGACGCGATAAAGAAGTCGATGGCGCACCCCGTAGATATCGATAACCGCAAGGTTGAGGCGCAACAGGCACGCCGTGTGTTGGACAGGCTCGTCGGCTACAAGGCCAGCCCCGTTCTCTGGAAGACCGTAAGGAAGGGCCTGTCTGCCGGTCGCGTGCAGACCGTGGCACTCAGGCTCATCGTCGAGCGTGAGCGCGAGATCCGGGCCTTTACACCTGTGGAGTACTGGAACATCGCCGCCGAAATGCAGAAGGGGCAGCAGCAGTTCACTGCCCGTCTGCACCAGGTGGACGGTAGAAAACCGGCCATTCCGGACAAAGCTGAAGCCGATCGCATCCTGGACGATCTCGGGGGGCGGAAGAAGTTCACCATTACCGAGGTGAAGCGGCGGGAGCGTCGTAAGAACCCTTCTGCACCGTTCACGACATCCACGCTGCAACAGGAAGCCGCGAAAAAACTTGGCTTCGGTTCGAAGCGCAGTATGCGCCTCGCCCAGGACCTGTATGAAGGCATCGATATCGGTGCAGATGGTTCCACCGGCTTGATTACCTACATGCGTACGGATTCCACACGAGTCTCCCTGGACGCAGCCGTTCTGGCTCGGGAGACCATCCGCTCGCAGTTCGGCGACGATTTCCTTGCGTCATCACCTCAGCTCCATCCGAGCGGAAGGTCGAACGCACAGGATGCTCACGAGGGTGTGCGTCCCACCGATCCTGCGCGCCGGCCGGAACAACTCAAGAAGTATCTGACGGTCGATCAATTCCGACTCTATCAGCTGATCTGGCAGCGTTTCATGGCATCCCAGATGGCACCCGCGATCTTCGACACAACGACCGTCGATTTCGATATTCCAGTCAAGGGTGTCGGTGGTGTCACGAGCTACCTTTTTAGGGCCACTGGTTCAGTGGTGAAGTTTCAGGGATTCCTTGCGCTTTACAGGGAGGCTCGCGAGGAAGGTGACGGCAAGGCGCTTGAGGACGAACAGGCGCTGCCTGTGCTTGAGCGTGGCGAGAATGTACCAGTAAACGCCATTGTCTCTTCACAGCATTTTACCGAACCGCCACCAAGGTATTCCGAGGCGTCACTCGTGAAGGAACTCGAGCATCTGGGTATCGGTCGCCCGTCGACGTATGCATCCATTATCTCGGTTCTGGTGGAACGGCGTTATGTCTCGCTTGAGCAGAAACGGTTCTTTCCCACGACACTCGGAGAGACCGTCGAGAAGGTGATGGTAAGGAAGTTCCCCGACGTCTTCAATGTCGGCTTCACCGCACAGATGGAAGGAGAGCTCGACCGGATTGCCGAAGGTGAGATCGACTGGGTGAGCGCTCTCGGTGAGTTCTGGACACCGTTCCAGCGCACGCTCAACGACAACGATCTCGATGTCCTCATTGGCGAGGCTCATGACCTTTCCGGCCTTGCCAGCGAGCGCTGCCCCGAGTGTGGTGGCAGACTGGTTGCCAAGGGTGGCTTCTTCGGGCCATTCATTGCGTGTGAGAATCATCCCCGATCGTGCAAGTACACGCGTCCCATCAAGGGCGAGAAAAGACCGGCGGAATTGACCAGTTACCTGTGTCATGAGTGCGGTGCACCAATGGTGATCCGACACGGTCGATCGGGAGATTTCCTGGGCTGCAGTCGCTTCCCCAAGTGTCGTGGTACGCGCAGCATGCCGACCGGCGTGAAGTGTCCCAAGGATGGTGGTGATATTGCCGAGCGCAGATCGAAGAAACGTGGCAAGAAGTTCTATGGCTGCGAGAACTACCCCAAGTGTGATTTCGTCATCTGGGACAAACCGGTGACGGAGATCTGTCCGGAGTGTGGTTATGCAGGGGCCGAGGCCAAGCACAGCAAGGCCCGCCCTGCGTACCGCAAGTGTCTTGGGTGCGGGAACGAATGGGATGTTTCGGCGACGACGGAGGTTGAGGACGTAGCAGAGGTTGCGTGATGACCCTGGCAGTCGATTCAATAGTCACATCCCGCGGTGCTGCTGATTCGATTGTGCACATCGTTGGAGGTGGTCTCGCCGGAAGCGAGGCTGCCTGGCAACTCGCTCAGTGTGGGCATGATGTCATTGTGCACGAGATGCGTCCGGGCCGAGGTACCGCTGCCCATCGCACTGAATTCCTGGGTGAGCTTGTCTGTTCCAACACATTCAAGAGCACCGAGACATCCAACGCACATGGTTTGCTGAAGGCGGAGATGCGGCTGCTCGGGTCACTCATTCTGAGCTGTGCCGATGAAGCGCGCGTGCCTGGTGGTACTGCGCTCACGGTAGATCGTGATGTGTTTTCGAGGGCGGTCAACGAACGACTGCATGCACATCCCCGCATCACAGTGACCCGCGAGGAAGTCACCGAGCTGCCGGAGACAGGCGTCGTGGCGACCGGTCCTCTGACCAGTGACGCGCTCGCTGAACGTATCCGCGGCCGTCTTGGAATCGCCTCTCTCGCGTTCTACGATGCAATAGCGCCTGTGGTGTCGGTTGAGTCCATCGATCGGACAGTTGCATTCCGCGCCTCACGCTGGGGCAGGGAGACGATGGAAGGTGCCGGAGCAGCGGGAGCTTTCCTGAACTGCCCATTCACGAAGGATGAGTACGAGGAGTTTGTCGCGGCGCTTTCTGCTGCTGATCAGTTCACTGCGCACCAGTTCGACGAGGTGCCGTACTTCGAAGGCTGTATGCCGATCGAGGAGATGGCGCGGCGAGGACCTGATACTCTTCGATTCGGACCGATGAAACCCGTGGGGTTGGTCGACCCGCGTAGTGGTCGCAGGCCGTGGGCAGTGGTCCAGTTGCGTATGGAAGACCGTGGTGGCCGCATGTGGAATCTGGTCGGTTTCCAGACACGTCTTCGCACTCCCGAGCAGGCACGGGTATTCCGCCTGATTCCGGGCCTCGCTGATGCCGAGTTTCTGCGTTATGGCAGTATCCATCGCAATTCATATGTCAATGCGCCGGCGGCGCTCTCTGCGTACCTGAGTCTGCGTGACTCGCCGACGACGCTCTTCGCAGGTCAGATAACCGGGGTCGAGGGATATACTGAGAGCACCGGCACAGGGCTCATTGCAGGCATCAACCTTTCACGGATGATGCACGGAAAGGATCCGGTTATTCCGCCGACAACAACCATGCTCGGTGCTCTTTACCGATACTTGAGGGAGGCAGATCCTCTGCATTTCCAGCCCATGAACGCCAATTTCGGCCTGCTGGACGAACTCCATGGCGTTTCCACCAAGGTCCTGAAGGACAGGCATCGCAAGCGTGAACTTTACGCGGAGCGCTCCATTCGGGACATCGGAGCCTGGCGTGACAAGCACGGTCTCGGAATCGACACCTGAGTCGAATCCGCCGGGCAGCGGAGAGCCCGCATCTGTCGAGATTCGTGAGTTTCTTACGCATCTCGGGAAGGAGCGCGATCTCTCGCCAAACACCCTGCATGCATATAGCCGTGACCTGCGCGAATTCTCCTCATGGCTCGCAGCACGGCACGGTATCAATAAGTGGGACTGGAACGATATCACGAGGACCGCCATTCGCGGCTATATGGGGCACCTGATGCAGAGAGGACTCGCAAGGCGCTCCATCGCGCGACAGCTTTCGGCGGTACGCAGTTTCTTCCGGTGGATGCATCGTGATGAGCGCGTTGATAGCAACCCGGCACGTGCTGTGGCATCGCCGAAGCTGGCGCGTACGTTGCCAGCGTATCTCGATCGACAGCAGGCAGAGACCCTTCTGCAGCATGCTGCAACGCGCGCCCAGAGTCTGGAGTTCACGGACGTGCGAAATCTCGCAATACTCGAACTGTTCTATTCGAGCGGACTCCGGCTTTCCGAGCTGCGCGGGATCGATCTTGCGGATCTCGACCTGGTGTCACAGCAGGTGAAGGTTCGTGGCAAAGGCAGGAAGGAACGTATAGTGCCGGTGGGGGATCATGCGCAGCGCGCAATTCGCAACTATCTGGTGAAGCGAGATGCGTTGCTTTCCGGACTTAGGGAGAGAAGGCGTTCTCCCAGGGTTGATATGAACGCAGATGCTGGAGGTGGTGGCAGGATAGGAACAGGCTCCATCTCGCGTGGTGCGGTATTCCTGAGCGAACGTGGCAGACGCATCAGTGCGCGTGCGGTGCAGCACGCCATGGTCTCTCTCATGGACGCAGTGAGTGAGGGAGCTGAGCTCACCACTCATTCACTCCGACACACTTTCGCCACACACCTCGTTGATGCCGGCGCCGACCTGCGGGCCGTGCAGGAACTACTTGGCCATGCCAGCATCAGTACGACACAGATCTACACGCACACCAGCGTGGATCGTCTCAAGAAGGTGTATCGTCAGGCTCACCCTCGCGCGTGAGGGCACTGTTGCAAATAGTCGGTGGTGATAAACTTATCATCCCCTTTTGCTGAT
>CAYSKN010000092.1:0-11307 GCA_964431565.1 uncultured Gemmatimonas sp. | reverse complement strand
GGTGATCTCCTTCCAGGTCTCACCACCATCGGTGCTCTTGTACAGACCGGAACCGGGGCCACCTGATGACATCTGATACTCTTTCCGGTAGGCCTCCCAGAGCGCAGCATAAACAACCTGCGGATTCTTCTGGTCTACAGCGATATCCACACCGCCGGTGTTCGCGTCCTTGAACAGCACCCGTTTCCAGGTCGCACCACCATCAGTGCTCTTGTAGATGCCGCGCTCATCGCTCGGCACACTGTACTTGCCAAACACCGCCGCCCACACAATGTCCGGATTGGTTGGATGGACGCGAATCTTGGAGATCGCATCAACCGCCCGGAAGCCGATATGCTTCCATGTCTTTCCTGCATCGCTACTCTTGTAGATACCATCGCCGGGCATAATGTTGCCGCGAATGCAACTTTCTCCTGTGCCGATATAAACAACATCAGGATTCGATTCGCTCACCGCGACAGCACCCACGGACGAACTGGTAATCTGACCGTCGGTAACCGGAACCCATGTTTCGCCACTGTCCACGGTCTTGAACAGACCGCCGCCTGCAGCTCCAAAGTAGGCTTCGTTTCGCCGCCCGCGTACACCACTGACGGCAATTGAACGACCACCACGATCAGGCCCGATGTTCCGCCACCGGAACTGTGAAAGAAATGCCGGATCAAGTGGAACCGGATCCAAGGATGACGAAACGGCTCCCAAGGGCGGATCCGGAGCGCGCTCGGCTGGTTGATTGGGGGCTGTTGCTGGAAGCACCAGAGAGACGGCAAGCCACGCTAACGCACGCATAGCAAACATCTGGTTAACCTCGGAGACTGAGGGGGCGGGAGGGGTTACACAGGTAACCTGCACATGATACGCACGGACTTCAACCGCCGTTGTCCTGCGGAGTGGGCCCAGCCGAGCCCCCGGCAGCCTACCCCGCCAGCCTCGCGTCAATGTAGTCCCGTAAGTGCGAAACACTGACACGGTCCTGAGCAAGCGAATCCCGGTCACGTACCGTAACCGTATGAGCTGCCGTGCTCTCGCTGTCTACAGTCACGCAGAACGGTGTGCCTACCTCGTCCTGACGACGATAACGCTTACCTATCGAGCCAGTCTCGTCATAGGCAACAGGAAACCTGCGGCGAAGATCGTCGAGAATGCGACGGGCCATCTCGGGCTGCCCGTCCTTCCTGGTCAACGGAAAGACAGCCACCTTGACCGGCGCTATGGCAGGAGTCAGACGCAACACAACCCGTCCCTCCTCCTCGCCCTCTACCTTCTCCTCGCGATACGCATTGACCAAGACCGCAAGGGTCACCCGATCTGCACCAATGGAAGTCTCAACTACATATGGCACGTAACGCCTGTTCCGGACCTGATCGAAGTACTCCAGCTTCCTGCCCGAATACTGCTGATGCTGCTTCAGATCGAAGTCAGAACGATTGTGTATGCCCTCTATTTCCTGAAACCCGAGGGTGCCGCCGAAATCAAACATGATATCGAATGCGGCAAGCGCGTAGTGTGCAAGCTCGGCCTCGTCGTGCTGATGAAACTCCAGCCGCTCCGCGGAAAGACCAAGATCCAGATTCCACTGCATACGCAATGTTTTCCATTTCTCGAACCATTCCATGTCGGTTCCCGGTTCGACGAAGAACTGCATTTCCATCTGCTCGAACTCGCGCGTACGGAATATGAAGTTCCCGGGAGTAATCTCGTTTCGGAAAGCCTTTCCGATCTGCGCAATACCGAACGGAATTTTCTGTCTGGCGCTCTGCTGGACATTCAGGAAATTCACGAAGATCCCCTGTGCCGTCTCAGGCCGCAGATAAACGACGCTCGAACTTTCCTCGAGGGCCCCCATGTGCGTCTTGAACATCAGGTTGAACTGCCGCGGTTCGGTGAGCGTTCCCTTGCTGCCACAATTGGGACACACATTGGTCTCGAGTTTTCGCGGATCCATCTTGTCTGCGCGGAAACGTGCCTTGCAGTGTTTGCAGTCCACCAGTGGGTCTGTGAAACCTGCAACGTGGCCGGAGGCCTCCCACGTACGCGGATGCATCAGGATGGCGGCATCGAGACCCTCGATGTCATCACGGGCCCGCACCATCGCATTCCACCAGCGATCCTTGATATTCCTCTTGAGTTCCACACCGAGCGGGCCGTAATCCCACACGGAGCCCGTCCCGCCGTAGATCTCTGACGACTGGAAAATGAAGCCACGTCGCTTACACAGCGACACGAGCTTGTCCATCACTTCTGGATAGCCGTGCATGGATTGACGTTGAAAAATTCGGTTATTACGACACACCGCGGGGAAACCGGGACGGCAAACGCATCATCGCAAGATACGAACCGACTCCAACTGCGACAGTGCGCAAGTCGCTACTGCAGCAGGTGAGCCACGATCGCGTCGCCGTGATCGCGTCCATTCTCAATGAAGATACGGTTCGCTTCGTTGCCCGAGGCAATCACCCCCGCAAGGTAGACACCCGCAATCGGTGTCGCCATCGTCAACGGATCGTGGGTCGGAATACCAGAGTCCGGGTCAACGTGAACGCCGATGTCCTCCAACAGACCGACCTCTGGCAAATAGCCGGTCATAGTGTAGACCTGACTGGCCGGTATCCGTATCTTCCCTGCGGGACCATCCAGTATCACCACGTCTGTCTCTATCGCGACAACGCGTGACCGAAAATGAGAGATGATGCTGCCCTCGCGTATACGCGCCTCGATATCGGGACGCACCCAAGGCTTGATGTTGCTGCCAAGCATTTCCTCGAAGTGCACTAGCGTTACCCTGGCGCCCGCCCTGTACATCTCGAGCGCCGCATCAACCGCCGAGTTGGCACCTCCAACGATCACAACATCCTCATGCCAGGCGCAGTGGCCTTCGACGTAACCGTGCCGCACATGAGGCAGTGACTCGCCCCGAACTCCAAGCCGGTTCGGGCGGCCGAAGTAACCGGTTGCGACCACCACGGCATGAGCCGCTGTCTCACGTACTGCACCCACGCGCGTAACCGATCGTACCAGCCATCGTGCTGGGCGAACCGGCTCCACCTGCCCTGGCCGTGGATCGACACGCACAGGCCGCATCGACTCCACCCGTTCGTACTGACACACACGAAGATCATGCACATCTGCAACTCCCCGGTAATACGCCAGTGCATCGCGGCGAGTCGGCTTCTCTGTGGACACGATGAACGGTACTCCACCGATCGCAAGACGGTCTGCCGTGGAAAAGAAGGTCATGTACGTGGGATAACCTGCGATTCCGTTGACAATGCAACCGCGATCGAAAACCACAGCCGAGAGACCGGCATTCCGTGCTGCTATCGCTGCAGCCAATCCACACGGTCCGGCCCCTACGACAGCCACATCAACCACATCCTGGGTCCCATCGCGAAGCAACGCCGATGCCACGTCACTCATGACTCAGACGGCTGACGAATGCACGTCAATGATCTGATCACGGCGTGTTCCCACACTGACACACGCGATCGACGTCTCGCATAGTGTCTCGAGCCGGTCGAGATATGCTCGCGCCTCGGACGGCAGATCGTCGAGTGCACGCGCCGCCTGGGTGGACCGCTTCCAACCCGGCAACCACTCATAGACCGGAACCGCCCGAGCAAGCAGGTGAGGATCAGCCGGAAACTCGTTGAAAATGTCATCACCCACCCTGTACCCAGTGCAGACGGCCAGTCGATCGAGCGTATCAAGGACATCCAGCTTGGTGATGGCCAACCCCGTCAGCCCGTTCACACGTACGGCATACCTCACCACCACGCCATCAAACCAACCGCAACGCCGCGGCCGACCAGTAGTAGCACCGAATTCGTGCCCGAGCTCCCGCACATGACTGTGCAGCGGTTCCTCGAGCTCAGTAGGCAGAGGGCCATTTCCCACGCGCGTGGTGTAGGCCTTCACCACTCCGATGGCCGCATCGAGCGCCAGAGGAGAAATACCGACGCCGGTGGCTGCTCCGCCAACCGTGGTGTTGCTGGATGTCACAAACGGATACGTGCCATGATCGATGTCCAGCAGCGTTCCCTGCGCACCCTCCAGCAGGACAGCGGCCCCCCGCTTTATCGCCTGGTGCACGCACAACCCCACATCCTCAGCAACACCGAGCAGGCGAGGTGTGAGAATCTCGAGCGTGGCCATAGTACCATCCACCGACGCACGCTCGGCAGAACCCGAGCGCTCGAGCCTGGCGTTGGCCCGATCCACGCCTGTTGTGATCTGTTCACGCAAACGGTCAGCATTCCTGAGATCAAGAACTCGCACGCCACGTCTCGCTATCTTGTCCTCGTACGCCGGACCAATACCACGCCCCGTGGTACCTATCGCCCTGCTGGATGCACTTGCCCTGTCCACGAGCTTGTGGTAAGGCATCACCAGATGAGTGCGCTCGCTGACGAAAAGACGACCTTCCAGATCAACCCCGTCGGCAGCCAGCTTGTCGACCTCGGTGAAGAGTCGTTCGGGATCCAGGACGACACCATTGCCAATCGCACAACGCACACCCGGATGGAGAATGCCACTGGGGATCTGATGGAGGACAAAAGACTTCTCTCCGATGTGCACAGTGTGACCTGCGTTGGCTCCGCCCTGATAGCGCACGACCCAGTCGGCACGCTCCGCCAGCACATCCACCAGCTTCCCCTTCCCCTCATCGCCCCACTGGGCACCCACCACCACAACGGTGCGTGTAGTCGAATCGAACATGCGATCGGCCTCCGGCCGCCAGGCAGCAGCACACAAAAACGCCTCGCGGACGACCCGCGAGGCGTTGGTGAAATCTAACCTGCGCACGTCCGGTGGCAATCGGCCCACGCCGGAACCACACCATAACCGCAGGTCATGGTATTCTCGGCCATCTCCGCACAACGCACACCATCGGTACAAGGCAGGCCCCATGAGCTCCGAGCCAGGCGCTTGGAATCTCGGGATCTTTCCAACCACAGCCCCTTACGCCTGAAGGTGAGCAGCGGCCGCCAACAACCTCTGAAACCAGTATGGAAGAATCCACTTGGCTGTTGCCGCCCTGGATGACGTCGTACCCAACTTGGCCTTGTCGACCTTGGTAGCCTCCATTGGGAAACCCCTGATAACACCGCTTGTACGATCGCTTCCCGGAAGGAAAGTGCCTAGTAGGCGGCTCGCATCAGACCATGTGCTCATTGACAGCATCGCTCGGGTTCTCATTCGGGTGCTCCGCCACGGCAAGAGCAACAACGGTTGCCACCGTTGCTGCCCGGCGCTCATCTGTAGGCAGACAACTCGAGAGTCCCGACGCTGACCCGTCTCTGAAAACGCGTTGATGATTACCAAGCGATCCCCAGTGGCAAAATGCGGTCAGGATATCCGCAGGTCCGAAATCGGCCGGACGGTTGTCAGCCGGGCCGGGGCATGATCAGCTCCCGAAGAGACCCTCGAACCCGCTTCCGAAAATGGAAATGTCGCCGGCCAGCGGATTGGGGCTTGTCACCGTTCGATGACCGCTTGGGCTGGCAGCCAGCGGAGGAAGGATCGCGCCGGTACCGAGTGGATTGGCACCAAGGCCGGATACCGCAGACGGTCCCTGCTGCTGTACGTCTGGCCCCGTCCTGATCCCACTGTCTGGCGAAGACGTACCCCCGCCACGATTCACGGACGGCGAAGACGCACCTTCCGACCCTCGATGGGTGGTACGGCCGATGCGGAAACCAAGCTCAAAATCCGCCGGGTTGGTGGCCGCATTCTTGGCGATCTCGAAATCGACCTCGCCGCGATTGACCAACTCGGTGAGGTGCTGATCGAAGGTTTGCATTCCATACTGCATGCCATCAGCGATATAGTCGCGAATCTCGGCGATATTACCGTCGGCAATCAGGTCGCGGATCGTGCTCGTCACAATCATCACCTCCGCAGCCACCACGCGGCCCTGGCCATTCCTGCGTGGCAGCAGCCGCTGTGATACCACCGCGTGCAGCGACTCTGCAAGACGCGTTCTCACCACCAGTTGCTCCTCGGGAGGGAACATCGCTACGACACGCAGGATCGTACTCTGTGCATCCGGTGTGTGCAGTGTGGAGATGAGCAGGTGCCCTGTCTCAGCTGCCTTCATGGCGGTATCGATCGTCTCCGCGTCTCGCATCTCACCGATCAGGATTACGTCGGGATCCTGACGTAATGCAGCACGCAGCCCCATGCGGAATGATTGCGTGTCTATACCAACTTCCCGCTGTGTCACCGAGCTGCGCTGGTCGGAGTGTATGAACTCAATCGGGTTTTCCAGTGTGAGTATATGTTTCTCATACGACGCATTGATCTCGTTGACCAGCGCAGCCATGGTACTCGACTTGCCGGAACCTGTTACCCCGGTAACCAGCACCATGCCGCGTTCTGTGTGCGCTATCCGCGTGAGCGATGATGGCAGGCGCAGCGACGCCACAGTTGGTACGTCCTCAGGAATCACCCGCATGATGATGGAATGCGCCGAACGCTGCCGCATGATGTTGACACGGAAGCGCCCCACTCCGGATGCCGCCCATGAGCAGTCGTGATCCTGCAGCGTATCTATGGACGCACGTTCGTTGTCAGAGGCCATGAGATGCAGCGCTATCGAACGCGTCTGTTCTGCCGTCAGCGATTGCTTGGTGAGTACCACCAGACGCCCGTCGATGCGCGCGCGCACGACGTCACCGGCCTTGATGTGTACATCAGAGGCACCTCGTTCGACCGCTGCCCTGATGATTCGTTCAATTGCCACAGGCGACCCCGGAAGAGCATCAGGTGAAGTGTCGGTGCTCCGCAGCGTCATTGGCTCCGCGCGATCACCTTCCCGTCTCAGAGTCAGCGTTGCCGCGGCGTCAGTGTCCCGTACTTCGCCCCAGTTAGTTTCTCCATGGGCAGCGCGACCTCCGGCTGCCATGTGCTACATGCACGACGATCGCCGCTTCCCCGAGCAACGCTGCTCAGCCCGAATCAGCGGAGAGTCGGCAAACCGTCAGAAGCCCATGCTGACCCCACCAAAACGGTGCTGAGTGCGTCTTGCCGCACAGCGGGTGCCACCTTCATCCGTATCGCGATGGAGATCGCGCCCAGGTACTCAGGACGTGACGGCAGTCTCCGCTGTCACCGGCGGAACCAGCACATCAAGTCCCATCAGGTCCCGTACTTCGCGCATGGTCTCCCGGGCAATCCCGCGCGCCGTGGACGCGCCATCCGAAAGCGCATCGAGTACGCGCCCCGGCTCTGCCGCCAGTTCCTCCACCCTATGGCGGATCGGGGTGAGTTCGCGCACCATCCCTTCCAGCAACACTTTCTTGCAGTCCATGCAACCCCACCCGGCTGTCCTGCACTGAAATGCCACATGCTCCTGTGTCTCAGGGTCGGAAAAGGCCATGTGCAGGTGGAAGATGTTGCACACTTCCGGACGCCCGGGATCGGTTCGCCTCACACGCTGTGGATCGGTGACCGCAGGGCGAAGCTTAGCCCAGATTTCCTCGTCGCTCTCGCTGAGCGCTATGGTGTTCCCAAGCGACTTGGACATCTTGGCCTTGCCGTCGAGACCCAGAATGCGCCGTGTAGGCGTAAGCAGTGGTTTCGGTTCCGGGAAATACTCCGAACCGAACCTGGCATTCCACTTGCGCGCCGTATCGCGCGCCAGCTCGAGATGCTGGACCTGATCCTCACCCACAGGAACACTGTCTGCTCTATAGAGAAGGATGTCCGCCGACTGCAGCACCGGGTACATCAGCAGTCCCGCCGGAATGCTCTCCATTTTCGACGACTTGTCCTTGAACTGGGTCTGTCGCTCCAGGTCGCCCAGGGGAGTGAGGGTAGTGAATATCCAGGACAGTTCCGTGTGCTCTGGCACATCACTCTGCATGAAGAGCGTCGCCTTTTCAGGATCGACTCCCGCAGCGAGCAGGGACCTCGCCATGTCCCAACGCCGCATACGCAAAGCCTCCGGATCGTAGTTGCCGGTGATGGCGTGATAATCAACTACGCAGTAGAGGGCTCCAGGGTGGATCTCCTGCAACTGAACCCAGTTCTTCACTGCACCCAGGTAATTGCCGATATGCAACTCGCCCGAAGGCTGGATGCCGCTGAAAATGTGTGCCATTCTTCAAACGTAGTTTCAGCCACCGTCACCAGCAACGCACGAGCGTCCGGTGATTGAACAACCACCTACCAGCCGGTTGTCTTCCTTCTTCTCCCTACTTTATCCTGACCGTGCCTCTCGTCGAATGCGTTCCGAATTTTTCCGAAGGACGTGACCAGGCGGTTATCTCCGCCATCCGTGATGCCATTGCCAATACATCGGATGTGCACGTGCTTGATGTATCAAGCGATGTGTCACACAATCGAACGGTCATCACATTCGTTTCCGACCTTGAAGCGGCCGTTCCCGCAGCGCTTGCGGCCATGCGCGTTGCTCGTGACCGCATAGACCTGACCAGACACCAGGGAGAGCACCCGAGAATCGGTGCCACCGATGTCGTACCATTCATTCCCCTGGAAGGGGCAACCATGGACGACTGCATTGCGCTCGCGAAGGAGCTCGGTGCACGCGCCGCTAACGAGCTTGGAATCCCGGTCTATCTCTACGAGCGCGCTGCTGCCACACCTGCCCGTGAGAATCTCGCCGACGTGCGTCGGGGACAGTTTGAGGGACTCCGTGAGGAAGTACGCACGAATCCGGAGCGCCGCCCCGATTTCGGCCAGCCGGAGCTCCACCCCACAGCGGGGGCCACTGCAATTGGCGCCCGACCCTTTCTGGTTGCCTACAACATCTACCTGGGCGACAAGGCCAACCTGCCCGTGGCAAAGGAAGTTGCCAAAGCTATTCGCGGTTCTTCCGGCGGCCTTCGCTACGTAAAAGGACTCGGCATGGAGGTCGACGGACAGGCGCAGGTGTCCATGAATCTCGTAGATACCGAAAGGACACCGCTGCACCGGGTGTTCGACTACGTGAAGACCGAGGCCTATGCGCACGGTGTGACTCCCACATGGAGTGAAATTGTCGGACTTGTGCCGGAGCGCGTCCTG
Source organism: uncultured Gemmatimonas sp. (assembly GCA_964431565.1). Lineage (GTDB taxonomy): Bacteria > Gemmatimonadota > Gemmatimonadetes > Gemmatimonadales > Gemmatimonadaceae > Gemmatimonas. Next base: position 2,280 of record CAYSKN010000092.1, on the reverse strand, counting down.
CTTGACGCAGGAGCACGCCACATACAGCTCCGCGGTTTCTCAAAGGACATGCTGCTCGAGACGAGGGTGCGCGAAGCGGCTTCAGCAGGCGAAACCATCGACAGGTTCCTCTCGCGCGTCGCCTCGGCCGCGCCTACTCCGGGAGGTGGAAGCGTAGCTGCACTGGCAGGCGCACTTGCGGCTGCACTCTCTCAGATGGTCAGCGGTCTTACGGTAGGCAGGAAAAAGTACGCCACCGTAGAGGGTGAAATGAAACAGATTGCAATCGACGCCGCGAATATCCGGCGTGCTCTCACCGAGCTCGTGGAGCGTGATGCAGCATCATACGAACATGTGCGTAAGGCCTACGCCATGCCGAAGGAGACCGAGCCTGATCAGGCTGCTCGCACGACTGCCATTCGTAACGCGCTCATCTTCGCCGCCGAGGTTCCGCTGGAGACCGCACAGGTAGCAGTGAAGGTTACGGAGCTGGCTGCTGCAGTAACCGAGCGCGGCAACACCAATGCCGTCACCGATGCCTGTGCGGGAGCACTTCTCGGCGAGGCTGCCTGCCGGAGCGCAGCACTCAATGTTCGCATCAACGTTGTGTCACTTGATGCCGATGGTCGGGCACGGGGGCAGGAACTCGCTGCCGCGGCAGCCGCTGCCGTGCGAGCCGCCGCGGTCCACGCCCGGGCGGCCGAAACCGCTGCGGAGCGCATTATTTCGGGGCACTGACCTGAGAGGGGCACACGGTGTGTGCCCCTCAGCAATACTCGCTCAGGAGAGCGTGAGTATTCGCGGTCCCCGTTCTGTTATCGCCACCGTATGCTCGAAATGCGCCGAGCGCTTGCCGTCGGCGGTAACCACGGTCCATTTGTCGCCAAGCGTACGGGTCCTCGCGGTTCCCATATTCACCATCGGTTCAATTGCGATCGTGAGTCCCACACTCAGCTTCCTGCCACGCCTGGGCTTGCCATAGTTGGGGATCTGCAGGTCTTCGTGAGGTGAGAAGCCCACACCATGCCCAACGAGTTCGCGCACCACCGAATAGCCTTCTGCCTCAACGACTGTCTGGATCGCAGTGCCGATATCGCCGACATGATTGTCGGGGCTAGCTGCAGCGATACCGGCCTCGAGCGAGCGTTTGGTCACATCAAGCAGACGCTGCGTGGCCGCATCGATATCACCTACTGGGAGCGTGATCGCCGAGTCAGTGTACATCCCCTCGTACTTCACACCGAAATCCAGTGTCACGATATCTCCATCGCAAAGCACGCGCTTGCGCGACGGAATACCGTGGACGATCTCTTCGTTGATTGAGATGCATGCACTGCCAGGGAAGCCATAAAGTCCCTTGAAGGCAGGTTCGGCGCCATGATGGGATCGAATAAACGTCTCGCAGATCCGGTCGAGCTCGCCGGTGGTGATTCCAGGCTCAACGTGCTCCTGCATGTGCAGCAGGGTCTGGTGCAGCAGCGCGCCCCCGCGCGCCATGGTTTCGATCTCGCGAGGCGACTTGAGCAGCATGGCGGGCGCCTGGCTGCCTGCCATCATCACGTGACCCCTAGAACGAAGTGCACACGTTCTTCGACTTCGTCAGGCGTACCAATGGCGTCGACACGAACGACATTGGCCCCGACGGACTCATACCACTGGATGACCGGCGCAGTCTGCTCACGATACACTTCCATGCGCTTGCGAATCGCAGCCGGCTCGTCATCCTTGCGGCGCACCAGAGTGCCCAACTTGCCGTCAAGGTCGCATGTCTCACCCGGCTGGCGCCCAAAGAACGGCCGCTGACAGGCATCGCATGTGGTCCGACCGCTCAGACGGCGCACCAGCTCCTCCTCGTCCACTTCGAAGAGCAGCACCGCGTCGAGCCTGCGACCGAGAGCCGCCAGCATTTCTTTGAGCCCGGCCGCCTGTGGGGTTGTGCGGACCACACCATCAAGTATGGCTCCCCCGGCTGTCGCTGGCGCTGCCAGAGCTTCCTTCATAATCCCCATGATCACGGTGTCCGGAACCAGATCGCCGCGATCCATTGCCGCCTTCGCCTCAAGACCAAGTGGCGTACCCTCCCTGACAGCAGCACGCAGTACATCTCCGGTCGCAATCTTCGGAACGCCAAGGCGAGCGGCAAGCCGCTCGCCCTGAGTCCCCTTGCCCGCACCCGGCGGTCCAAGCAGGACCATGATCACATCCTGATCCTCAGAAACCCTGGGTCATCGTGGATCCGCGGAAGCGAACCCGACCCTTCTTCATGAAACCGTCGTACTTTCTGAGAAGCAGATGCTGCTG
>CAYSKN010000091.1:0-11337 GCA_964431565.1 uncultured Gemmatimonas sp. | reverse complement strand
GTGCCAACAAGCTGCACTTGCCAGCTTGTTGGCACGGCCGTGGCCAGCTCGTTGCCCACTGGGCTAGTACAGGGTTGCAGTTGTTGCCAGTATCGCAACCGACCAGCTACACTCAAGCACACTCACCGGAGGCACCGATGCCGACAACGCAACCCTATGCTCATGACCCCGGCAGGGGGGTACTGGTCGTCGATTGGCCTTTTTTCGGCGAGCTTGCCCGCGCGCTGGCTGTGAGGATTGCGCGAGAGTGGTCGCCGGATCTGGTTATTGGAGTTGCGACCGCAGGCGTGGTGCCTGGTGCAACGGTGGCGGCAATTCTCAACAGTCCATTCCACTCCATCCTGATATCACGGCGCTACATGGCGCCGCAGTTGCGTCAGACGCCAGCCGTGTTCGGAGCGGCGCCTGCTGAAGTTCGCGGCAAGCGTGTGCTGATCGTCGATGGCACCTGCGACTCCGGGCAGACACTCCGCCTCGCAGCCGGCTCAGTAGTCAACGCCGGCGCAGAGGAGGTCCGGACCGCGGTGACCTTCCGCACCGGGCCACATGCGCCTGACTATCATGCACTTGCGACTCAGGCAGAGATCGTTCTGCCGTGGGACCGCGAAATCCTTGTGGGTGGCGAGCTGCGGATCAACCCCAAGTACGACGGCCTGCTGCCGGACCCGGTTGTGTAGCCAGCCCGGGCAGTTCAGGCACTGGCTGCAGCCAGTTCCCAAGGAATGCCGCGCTCCATCGCCTCCCACACATACTCCAGCACATCCACGGACGCCAGGAGGAAACGGCCCCTGCCTGATGCCACATCCGGCGCGTCCACCTCGAGAACGGAAATCGGGGCTCCGGCCAACCGGCTGAAGAATCCGGCAAACAGGCCCGTCGTTACAAGACAGCCAGATGCGGTGTCCCCAACTTCACCCCACTCGGAGACATCGAGCGCCATGACAGCATCACTGATTGACAGCAGCTCGGCGTATCCCCACCCCAGATCGCGGAAGAAGGCGGAGAAGACCACGGGGAAATGCGCGTCGGAGAGATCGCCAATGCTGGCTTCACCGCGTTCTTCGAGCCAAGAGGCGAAATGATCGTGGAGAGCCTGGCCCGCGGCATAACCAGCGTCACGAATGGTGTCGAACGGTGACGGTGCGGCAGGCTCGTTGAACTGACGCACAGACTGCAGCAGGCCCGTGAAGAACTCCACGGGCACCGTCACGGTACGTGCGCCAACTGGCAAGGGGTCCGAAAATGAGGTACTCATGCTTCCGTGACGCTCGCGCAATGGCGCCGTCACGTCAAGCCTCAAGCATTGGCCCGGCGAGTGACGGTTCGTGCCGGACAGGCTCGCCGCAGACAGCTTCATCCGCTTCAGGCTAGCGCGGTCTGCGCCCTTCCTTTGAGTCGCACCAGCAGGGCTGCCTCATCAAGGACCGGGATCCCGAGTTCATTGGCCCTTTCCAGCTTGCTGCCTGCCTCTTCGCCCGCAACCACGAACGTCGTCTTTCCCGAAACGGCGCTGGTTACGCGGCCTCCAGCCTTCTCTATGAGCATCGTAGCCTCGGCACGGGAAAGGGTGGGAAGCGTTCCCGTGAGCACCACGACTGCACCGGTGAGCGCCCCATGACTCTCGACGGCATCGGGCTCATCGAACCCCACACCATGCCCTCGCAGACGGTATAGGAGTTCACGAACGGTCGGGTTAGCGAAAAAGGCGACCACCGATTCGGCGGTAGCCTGGCCAATCCCGCGTACCGCAGCGAGGTGGTCAGCACTGGCCGCCATCAGGTTGTCGAGCGAGCCGAACTGGCGGGCAAGCAGTTGTGCGGCCTGGGCGCCGACATGGCGTATACCGAGTGCAAGAAGCAGGCGCGACAGTGGTTTCTTCCGGGCCGAGCCAATGGCAGCAACCAGATTCTCGGCACTTTTCTCGCCGAAACGATCAAGCGTCACCAGCGATCCGACAGTGAGATCGAAGATGTCGGCGAAGTCATGCACCAGTCCCGCATCCATAAGCTGCTTGATGCGTGCATAACTGAGCCCATCGATATCCATCGCGTCCTTGCTCGCGAAATGAACCATTCCTTCGAGCTGGCGTCCGGGACAAGAAACGTTGGGGCAGTATACTGCGACGCCATCTCCATCGCGTACCACTGGCCACCCGCAACGCGGGCATTGTGTTGGCATCTCCCATGGCTTCTGCGATCCATCGCGTTTCTCGGGCAGTGGCCCGGGAATGTATGGAATCACGTCTCCCGCCCGAACAACCTGAACGGTATCGCCTTCCCTCAGGTCCTTGGCTGCAACCTGATCAGCATTGTGCAGCGACGCAAAGTTGACCGTGGCGCCACCCACTTCCACGGGTTCCAGTACTGCATAGGGAGTCAGTACACCGGTGCGTCCCACGTTTACTTCGATGCGTCTGAGCACCGTGAGCGCCATGTCAGGTGCGAACTTGCGGGCTATTGCCCAACGGGGTGTTCTGTCGTTGCGGACACCCAATTCACCCTGAAGCGCCATGGCGTTGAGCTTCACCACGCCGCCATCGATCGCGAATCCCAGGGTGGCACGGGTCTCGTGCTCAATGGTGTTCGCCCATGCTTCCGCCTCCATGATGGTGCGGCACCGCATCCGGTGCGGTGCCACGGGAACACCCCAAGAAGCGAGCAGCTCTAGAAGTTCCCACTGTGTAGGTGCTGGTGAGCTGCCATCGACGAGCACGGCCTGGTAACCAAAGAATCGCAACGGCCTCGAAGCCGTGATGGATGCGTCGAGCTGTCGCAGGGAACCGGCCGCTGCATTACGCGGGTTCATGTATACGGGTTCGCCGGCTGCGATACGTGCTTCGTTCATCTGTTCGAACCCGGCGAACGGCAGGTACGCCTCGCCGCGGATCTCCATGATTTGAGGATGCCCGTTGCCTTGCAGGCGCAGCGGCACGTCACGGATGGTGCGGACATTGGCTGTAATATCCTCACCATAAGTTCCGTCTCCACGTGTCGCCCCGGTTACCAGCACGCCATTGCGATAGGTAAGCGCGATGGCTGCCCCGTCGATCTTGAGTTCGGCTGTGTAACCGCTGGTGTATACAGCTTCCCCGACAACCCTCACGATTGACTGCTCGAATGCCTCCAGTTCCCCCGAATCGAACGCATTGTCAAGCGAGTGCATGCGAACCAGATGATGGTGGCGGCTGAAAGCCGACTGAATGGGTGCGCCGACTCTCAGTGTAGGTGAATCTTCCGAGCGCAGAGCGGGGTACTGATTCTCGATCCCCTGCAGTTCACGGAACAACAGATCGTATTCCTGATCTGTCAGCGTAGTGGGACGATCCAGGGAGTAGTATTCGTACTGGGCGGTGCGGAGCGTGTCGCGAAGTTTGGCTGCCCGATCCTTGGTCCCGTCGGGTGGCGATCCCGGATTCACATTCATGACCGGAATCTACCGATCAGGTTAGCAATACCCATCAGTGAAATGAGGAGGAGCAGATTCATGAAAGAAGGGATATCCGGCAGCGGGCGCGGAGACGCACGCACCTTCGGCTTGGGGTTGCTAATAGGTGCGGCTCTTGGTGCCGGTGCCGCATTGATGCTCGCTCCTGACAAGGGAAGGCACACCCGCCGTCGACTCAGACGCGGCGCGGAGCATCTGTACGAGCGTGGTAGTGAGGGCTTGGCCGAACTGGTGGAGGATACCGATCGCTCGGCGCGTCGTCTTGCCAGACGCGGCATGGCGCGCAGTCGTAAGTTCGCTGACCAAGCAAGAGAGAGAGTAGGCCTCTAGAAGCTCTGTATGATGGAACCTGGGTGGCCAGAAGAGCAGGTTCCGGCGCTGCGGCGGGAGCAGGTGTAGTTCTCAGCCTTGGCCAAGGGCTTTCAATTCGGTCACAGCTGCACCGCGGTAGCGATCGTCGTTGGCATCTATGAGTGGGGCGGCAATTGCTGCTTCGTATGACGCACGAGCGTCAGCGGGCCTGCCCATGTCCCGGTATGTCCGAGCCAGATCCAGATGGTGGACGATGTGATCCGGCTCGAGAGCAACCGCCCGCTCCAGATATCTGCGGGCCTCATCCCAGTTGGCGCTGTTCATAGCTCTGCCTCCCAGAAAGTTTTCGGCAATTACCCTCATGAGACCATTGAGGCGCATGACTTCAGCGTTCCATACGCCCATTATGTGCAGGGCACCCGCATGCCGCGGATCCAGCGCGAGGGCATTCATGGCGTGCTCACGGACTTCCATTGCATATCCGAGACGATGGCGGGCGCCTGTCACCATGGCGATGCGGCCAACCGCTCGGGCGACATGGAAGTGCACGTCAGCCTGTTCGGGATGCTGAGCGAGTGCCCGGCGGGCCAGTGTCTCAGCTCTGGTGTATCGCTCGCGTTGAAGCTTACGATCGGTTTCGAACTCACCGAGATCGATAAGCTCACGTGATGTACGCCAGAGTGCCGGGAAGGCCATCGAGTCGATCCGTAATGCCTGCTCATACAACATCAATGCTTCTGTGGATCGCCTGGCCGCACTGGCCAGATCTCCACGTGCGACGAGATCATCCACTCTTTCATCTCCGCCCAGCCCGGAGCTCGAATAACCTTGCTGGTGTGCCGTAGCTGCGTCCGGCCGAGTCTCGGTGTGGGCGTGCACTTCGCCACCACCGGTGAGCGTCCCCCCCGGCCGCTGCGCCAGCGCAGGTAGCGACAGCACACACAGCATCATGGCGGACCGGACGGCCACGCTGCGTGCGGTTGCGAAAGGTTGGCGGTAGCTTGGCATTACGTATGGAAGCTCACGCACTCGTGGAAAGGAAGCGTGAGGGCGGACGGATTCTGCCGGCGGAATGGCGTGATTCGTTACGAGCATATGTAGCAGGCGGCGTGCCGGAATATCAGATGGCCGGCCTTCTCATGGCTACTTGCCCCCCGGGCCTGAAACGCTATGTGATCGTCACACTACGGAAGCGACGTGGTCGAGCGACTCGAAGTGTCAGCTCGATCAGCTGGCGGTGGCACATATGTGGACAGGTATTCCAACGGTGGGGTGGGTGGCAAGGCACCCTTGGTACTTCCGGCGCTGATCGCCACCCAGGGCGTGGCCATTCCCGTGATGGAGGGTGGAGGACTAGCTGATGCCGGCGGCATCCGGGAGAAGCATGACTCGATTCCGGATTTCCGCAGCTTGCTTTCACTTCCACAAACGGCGACGCATCTCGGGTAGCTCGGCTGCGCCATGTTCGGTAAGTCAGATCAGATCGCTCCGGCAGATCGCAGACTCTCCGCCCCGAGTGATGCCACGGCCACTGTATAGAGCATCCCTCTGATCTCGGCGTGCATCATGTCGAAGAAGCTGGCGGAGGATTGATCGGACTCGTCCTGGATGTGAAGTGCGGATCGGGGCGTTGCTTCTCTCCGTCGAGTGTTGTCTGACTCCTGCCGGGGCCATGATAACGCTCGGTACTGACCATGAGGGCCCGACGGTGGAGCTGGTAACTGCTATGAACAGGCCGCTGGGGCGTACCTGTGGCAATGCGATTGAAATGGAGGAAGCCATGGGGCGATCAGCGCCGAGATGCCTGCCGATCTCATGAGCTTGGCCTGCGCGCCGGGTCTTGAAATGCTCGTTCTTGGCAGTTGTGTACTGCGCCCATGCCGAAGCGCGTCGGCACCTGGAAACGGCCACGCAGGCGGCAGAACATCTCCCTCCGCTGGGCCGCAGAAGTCCAGGGCTGGGATCCGGCCGTGGTGGATCATAGGCTGTTTCGCCCGCAGGCGGCAGAATGTGAATCCAATTTCGCTCCCCGGGGTTGGTGTGGTGGACTTGCAATAGCGCATCATCGATCACGACATCGCGGTGCCGGTTGGTGGGCGCACAAGAATCGAGGGTCCGAGCGATCCGTCTGTTGGGTTCATCATAGACATGGGGCCCCGGGGAAACCCATTGGCAGAATCCTGGCCTGCGGCGCGGAGGGCCTGGCGAGCGGTCTGGCCACACTTGATGCGCGGTTCGCCTCCGCCGCTCATCAGCCAGCGGGTAGCTGAATCCGGTGCAGAGCGCTGGGTGGACGAACGATGTGATGAATCTGTATTATTAGGCACTGATAACCGTGGGGTCCCGACATACTCGCCGATTCGATCTTGTACGGCGTACGATCGGACCCAAACCGCCTGCACTTACCACACGATCCCGAGTGCGATGCTGTCATCATCAATGAATCGCTTCCTGGGCCTTGCTGCCGCTGCTGCAGTCCTGCCGCTGCTGGCGATCTACGCCCTTCTGCTCTACATCTCCACGCCGAGTGCAACCGGCGGTATGGAGCCTGCGATGACGATGGTCAGCTACATCTCCGTCACGCTCATGTTCGGGGGCATAATCATCGTACTGCTCAACTTCTCGCGACAGTTGAGCCGTGAGGCCAGGGGCGAGACTGATACCCCCTGAGAATAGTGGATTTGGTTCCCGGATCCCGGCCATCGATGCGTCGATGACCGGGATTCTTGTTTTTCGACACCTGCGCGTGACTCACGCACGATCTGATGTAATGTCATGTAGTCCCTCGAAGGCCATTCGCCCCACTCGCTCCTTCCGTCACGAGATTCAATGCAGGATGCGCACGCCTTTCTGGCGAACCTGACGCTCGTTCTCTGTACCGCGGCGGTCACAACATATCTCTTCCAACGCATCCGGCAGCCTGTGGTGTTCGGATACCTGGTTGCTGGCATGATCGTGGGGCCATATGTGGGTGTGCCGTTGCTGGCAGACAGAACGATGGTGAGCACTCTCTCGGAGCTGGGTGTCATCATGCTGCTCTTCGGGCTGGGTCTCGAATTCAGTCTGCGGAAGCTGATCCAGGTGGGCCCCACAGCAGGCGTTGTGGCGCTTGTCGAAACGAGTGTCATGGTCTTCTTCGGGTACATGGTTGGTCAGCTGTTTGGATGGAGTACCTTGGAGAGTGTGTTCTGCGGTGCGATCGTCGCGATATCCTCCACGACCATCATTGTGAAAGCGTTCGCGGCGCAGAATGTGCACGGCCGGTTCACGGACCTGGTCTTCGGGATTCTTGTGAGTGAGGACCTCATAGCGATCCTGCTCATTGCCCTGTTGACTACCGTAGCGGCGGGCGATGGTGTCTCGCCCGGGATAGTCGGGGTTACGGCCGCGAGGCTGGTGCTGTTTCTCGTGGGGTTCGTGGGTATCGGCCTGCTCGTTGTTCCTCGTCTTGTGCGGCGTGTTGTTGGCCTCGACCGCGCGGAAACCACGCTGGTGGTGAGTCTGGGGCTCGCCTTTGCCGGGGCGCTGCTGGCGCTTGGTGCGGGTTACTCGGTTGCACTCGGTGCGTTCATGACCGGATCCCTGATCGCCGAGTCCGGTGAAGGCCGGCGGGTGGAGCAACTAGTGACCGGAGTGCGCGATATGTTCGGCGCCATCTTCTTCGTGTCAGTGGGGATGATGATAGATCCTCATCTGATCGTTGAGCACTGGCTCGCTGTAACAGTGCTGTCGGCGGTGGTTATTGGAGGAAAACTTCTTGCTGTTTCGGTGGGCACCTTCCTTACCGGTCATGACGTGCGCACGTCGGTGCAGGTGGGCATGAGTCTCACGCAGATCGGTGAGTTTGCCTTCATCATTGCTGCTCTTGGTTCCTCGAGTGGCGTCGTGCGCGGGTTTCTCTACCCTATCGCAGTAGCGGTGTCTGCGATCACCACGCTCACCACGCCGCTGCTGATCCGTGCCTCAGGCTCCTTTGCATCAGTTGTGGACCGAAAACTTCCGCGCCCACTGCAGACATTCGTTGGGCTCTACGGGAGCTGGATCGAGCGATTGCATGGTGCGTCGACGGACACGGGAATACTGCCGACAATCCGGCGAAAGGTCCTATTGCTGGCGATGGATGCCCTGCTTCTGGCTGGCGTGGTGATCGGGGTGGCGTATGCCAGGTCGCCACTTGCAGCGTACCTGGCGGGAATCACTCCGCTGCCTCCGACAGTGATCACCGTTGCGCTCTACATCGTTTCCATCCTCATGGCTGCACCACTCGTGGTTGGTATGCTGCGCGTGTCGGCGGCGTTCGCGTCGCTCCTTGCCAACCGCGCGTTGCCGCCCGGAGAAGGCAGGAAGCTGGATTATGCGGAAGCGCCCAGGCGTGTGCTGATGGCGACGTTGCAACTCGCGCTGGTGACGGCGAGCGGCCTGTTGGTGGTAGTGGTGACTGGTCCGTTCGTGCCCCTCGGTCGAGGTGCAATCGTACTGGCAATGGTCATGGGATGGCTTGGGGTGGCATTCTGGCGCAGCACTGCCGAACTCCACGGGCACACCCGCGCCGGAGCGGAAGTTCTCCTTGCTGCTCTCGCCAATAACATGGCTTCGGTGTCGATGCCTGCCGATGCTGACGCCAGGCCGCAGGTGCAGGACCTGTCAGTGGTACACAGCATTCTGCCTGGGCTCGGGGATCCCGTGCCGGTGACGCTTGCGGTCGACAGTCCAGTCGTTGGGCGTTCACTTCGTGACTTGCAACTCAGGTCACTGACAGGTGCCGTCGTGCTTGCCATCACCAGAGGTGATGAGCGCGTAATGCTGCCTGTGGGAGCCGAGCGTCTCAAGGCCGGTGATGTCATTGCTCTGGCGGGGACAAGCGTCGCAATCGAGGCTGCCAGAAGTGTGTTGCTTGGACAGCCTGCCCATGCGGAGGCGCAAAGTGCGCAGCTCGCGCTGCGGACCTGATCGTAGCGCAGAATGTGAGGGCGTGCTGTCGACCAAGCTTCGATCGGCTTGTATCGTTTTCAAGGACAATTCCTTGACAACGCTGTTTTCGGCAGCAATTGTTAGCCTGCTCAACCGTGTGAGCGCGTTTCCTTGGCGGCAGTATTCATACGAGTGTTCAGGACGCATAGCGGTTCATATAGATGACAGGAAGTCAGCAGGCGCTGCTCAATGCTCTCAAGAGGCATGGACGCACGACAGTGCCGCGGCTTGCTTCCGTCGTGGGGCTCAATGTCGAGACGGTTCGCGAACATCTCAGGGTGTTGACTGACAGAGGGTTAGTGAAGCGTGCGGGTTTGATGCGCTCCGGCCCCGGACGTCCTCAGATAAGTTTTGCACTGACCGATGGCGCAGCGGTTTTCTTTCCGAACCGTGAAGGGGAGGTTCTGAGGGATCTGGCAGCCTATCTGGTCCGTCACGATCAGGAAGGCCTGCTGCGGGATTTCTTCGTCAGTTACATGGCTGGGCAGCGTACAGCGGCGATGTCACGTGTTTCGCAACTGGACGGACGCGAGCGGTTCAATGAGGTGGTCCGGATATTTTCGGAGCTGGGTTTTGTCCCCACCGTGGAGGAAGTGGAGGGCGGTCGAACCACGCGATTGCGATTCTGCCACTGCCCGCTGCGTGATCTGGTCCGTGCCACTGGTATTCCCTGCCAGGAGGAAATGGGGTTCTTGAGTGAGCTTCTGGCAGAACGCCTTACTCGCGTGGACTACATTCCCGGGGGTGACATGAGTTGCTCCTACGAACGTCGGGAGGCGTGAGTACGAGCGAACCAGCGCGATTTCCCGTGCAACTGTTCATCCGTCCGGTCTATCCGATGGATGCTCTCATTTCTTCAACTCAGGAGTTCCCGATCATGTCTGAAGCGCGCACGTTGGATGTCCGTGTCATTCCACCCCGCGAAAAACATCCTACCATCTTCCAGACCTTCGCGGCTCTCGCGCCGGGTGAGTCGTTCATTCTGCTCAATGATCACGATCCGCGCCCCCTTCGTTATCAGTTCGAGTATGAGCACGCCGGGCATTTCGGCTGGGAGTATCTGGAACAGGGACCGGCGGTGTGGCGGGTACAGATCTCCAAGACCGGAGCGTGATGCGCAGCGGATTGTCTTCGGAAGCCGCACCGGACGCCTCACTTGCTGATCTGGTTTCGGCGCTGAGGCGTCATGGCCTGGCGGCCATCGAACTCAGAGCGGGCGACGCTCACGGTATTTCGGGTGCGCTTCCGGAGAAGGCGTTGTTTGAGGGAATGATGCTTGCAGCGGATGCGGACGTAGCCATTTCGGGTTATACAGATAACGGCAGTGACAATGAGGCTGATCTTGTTATGCTCTCACGCGTGGTCAGGTGTCTCATTCTCGTGGATGGGACACGCCCGTTTGAAGAGCGACTGGAGAGGGCATCCCGTCTCCGCGAAGGCGGAGTGCACGTTGCCGTTGTTGTGCGGGATGACGCGGCTGTCATGGACGCACGTACATCCGTGGCTCTTGGACTGCAGGTGGCGTGGGTTGCAGATCCTTCACGGGGGCCGGTGGGCGGAACGGCGTCGCAGTTGCTCTCGGAATGTGGTGAGCGGCTTGTTCATGTGAGACTTCTTGGCGGAGGGCCGGAAAGCGTCATGCACGAAGGGCGTGGTGTTGGCGAACTGATGGGTCGCCTTGCACTTGCTGGTTTTGAGGGGGCGGTCATACTGGCACCGAGCTCTCCACGATTTCACGTGGCATGGGCTACATGGCTCGGGCGGCGTGGTGGGTTCGGGTGCGGCAGCAAGGCATCGGACGACTCCCTGGTAACGCTCGGTTGATTCCTTACATGGAGGGAGCGCAATGAACGATACGACAGTTCATCTTGATGTACGACCGGTAGAGCCAAAGGACAGGTTCGAGGCTATCATGGGCACCTATGACGGCCTCGAGAAGGATGAGGTCTTGGAACTCACAGTGGATCACGACCCCAAGTGCATGTATTACACGCTCAAGGCGACGCACGGCGATGACAGCTTCAGTTTCGACTATCTGGAGGAAGGGCCCGAGACGTGGCGCGTGATGGTGCGCAAGCGCTGAATAGTACGATGATGGCTTCCCGGTGAGTCGGGAAGCCATCGGGGAGCGTTGACAGTGCGTTGCGGCAGGACCTGGTGTGAGGCACGTCTTCAGACGCGTGAAGGATAGTGCTCAGACGTCCAGATTGCTCACGAACCGCGCGTTGGTTTCAATGAACTGTCTTCTGGGCTCAACATCGTCGCCCATGAGCGTCTGGAATGCCTGGTCTGCCAGTACGGCGTCGTCGATGGTGACACGCAGCATGGTGCGCGTGGTTGGGTCCATTGTGGTCTTCCAGAGCTGTTCCGGGTTCATTTCGCCGAGGCCTTTGTAGCGCTGTACCATTATATTGCCGCGCCCGTCGATACCGCCGAGGCGTTCGGTGTAGGTGTCACGCTCTTTCTCGGAATATGCATAGAACTCCTCCTTGCCCTTCGCGACGCGGTAGAGCGGCGGTTGCGCAATGTACATGTACCCTGCGTTGATCAGTTCCGGCATCTGCCGGTAGAAGAAGGTGAGCAGCAGGGTGCGGATGTGCGCGCCGTCCA
>CAYSKN010000090.1:0-11351 GCA_964431565.1 uncultured Gemmatimonas sp. | reverse complement strand
GGGCTGCCCGTCCGCGCAAGGTGTTCGAGGTATTCCACGACACAGCGTTCGACAAGGATCGTGCCCGTCAGTACTTCACCTCAGGGGTTCTCGATCTGCGTGGATTGGCCAAGGCCGAGACGCTCTGGCTGGCGACGATGAATGCGGTGTACCGGATTGCGAAGGCAGATCCGGATACTTATGAGGACATACTTCCGGAACTTGAGGCAGCGCTGGTCGATCGGTATTTCTGCAACTTTTCGGTATTCCAGTCACTGCCGGACAGCTGGGCGATCGACCAACTCTTTCCGATCATGCCGATTCACCGATTGCTTGAGGAACCTGTCCGGCGCGGAACGCTGCAGGACGTCACCTGCGATTCCGACGGGAAGATCGATCGATTCATTGGTGGAAGGAACGGTCGTCCAAGTCTTGAGCTGCACGGGTTCCGCGATGGCGAGGATTACATACTCGGAATCTTTCTTACCGGTGCATACCAGGAGATTTTGGGAGACCTTCATAATCTCTTCGGTGATACCAACGCAGTGCACGTCCGGCTCAATGACATCGGAAACTACGAGGTCACGGATCTCGTAGAGGGAGACACGGTGACCGAGGTGCTCAACTACGTGCAATTCGGTGCATCGCAGCTTCTGTCAACGTTTCGTCGCAAGGTGAACTCCTCTGCTGGTCTTACACGGGAGGAAGCCAACGCCTTCATAGCGGACTACGTGGCCGGGCTGGAGGGTTACACCTATCTCGAAGGAGAGGCTGCACGATGAACGACACCGGTGCTGAACAATCCAGGAAGTCCGGCGTGTTGGATGATCTGCTGGAGGTGTTCTGGGCGCCCACCAACGTTTTCGGACGGACGCGTGAGCGGTCTGCGTGGAAGTACATAGGTGTGCTGGTCGCAGTGGGATTGGTCATTGTGATCGCCACCGGCAGCCTCATCAGGCCATATCTCGAGGCCGATATCAACATGCGGATGAGCGTTGCAGCTGCTCAGTCAGGGCAGCAGATCCCCGAGAACGCAGTGGCTGCTGCTCAGAAGTTCGCGATGATTGCGTACTACTTCTCTCCTCTGCTGGCATTCCCACTGCTCGCGCTGGTGTCGGCGATCTTTGTGTTGCTTGCCGGGAAGACAATGTCAGCGCCCGTTCGTTACGGACAGGCGCTGACGATCGTGGCGCTGTCATCAGCACCCAGGCTGCTGGGTTATCTCTCGGCTGCGGCGCAGGGTGCGGTGCTGGACAGCAACAATGCACGTTCGGTGGCCGACACCCTGCTTGGTCCGGCGCGTTTCATGGATCCTCAGACCACGTCTCCTCTGCTCTTTTCGTTCCTCAGCACGATCGACGTGTTCACACTGTGGCAGTATGTTCTGATTGCAATCGGCGTGAGTGTGGTTGCGCGGGTTGAACGCTCAACGGGCGCTGTAGCGGCGCTGATGGCCTGGGTTCTTGGTGCTGCCCTCACGCTGATCCCCGGACTGCTGGCATCCTGACGTCCAATGAGTGATTCCTGAAGGCGGTCGTGGATGAGTACAGGGCCGCCTTTGCTCTTCCCTCATCTCCCTCATCTCCCTCATCTCCCTCCACTCCCTTCTTCCGCCTCCCCTCCGCATGCAATTTGACGCCAAGCGCCTTCTGCTCGCCGGGCTGGCGACCGCCGCACTGTATTTCATCGTTGTGCTCGTCCGTCATATCCGATCATGGAACGAAATCCGGCCGAACGCTACCAGCATCGGCATCGGTGCTCTAACTGACTTCCTGGATGCGCTTGGTATTGGATCGTTTGCGACGACCACGGCCCTTTTTCGGGCAACGAAGCTGGTAAAGGATGATGTGATACCGGGGACGCTCAATGTCTCGCATACACTGGCCACCATCACGCAGGCTCTCATCTATACACAGCTTGTCACGGTGGAGCCTCTGACGCTCTTCGGCATGATTACCGCTGCGGTGATCGGCGCCTGGCTTGGGGCTGGTATAGTTTCACGCTGGCCGACACGATGGATTCAGTTCGGCATGGGACTCTGCATGCTGGCGGCGGCGGTTCTGACAGCAGCGCAGGCGCTTGACGTGCTGCCCGGCGGAGGAACCGCAACGGGTGTAATGGGGCCAAGGCTGGTCATCGCTCTCGTCGGTAACTTCGTGCTGGGTGCCCTCATGACCATCGGAATCGGGCTCTACGGTCCGTGCATGGTGCTCGTGTCTATGCTCGGAATGGATCCGATCGTTGCCTTTCCTGTCATGATGGGCTCGTGCGCGTTTCTCATGCCGCTAGCCAGCACACGATTCCTGCAGCTTGGCAAGGTCGATCTGCGGGCCGTCGTGGGCATCGTTGTCGGTGGCGTTCCGGCCGTGCTGGTTGCGGCCTTCATCGTCAAGTCACTTCCCCTTACAGCGCTGCGCTGGCTGGTGGTAATAGTGGTTACATACACAGCGTTCCTTCTGCTGCAAAGCGCACGCCGCGCGGCCGCTCTCAGGACAGGAGTGCCGACCTGATGAGCCACATGTAACTCTCCTCTCTTGAGCGACAACGCAGAACGGGTTCCGCAATGACTGAGCGGAGCCCGTTCTGCGTTGAGATTGCGGCAACTGACTACCGGGCGGCGTACCTCTTCGCTGCAGCATCCCAGTTCACGACGTTCCACCAGGCGCCAAGATAGTCACCTCGGCGATTCTGGTAGCGGAGGTAATAGGCGTGCTCCCATAAGTCCACACCCAGTATCGCATGCCTGCCTTCCATGAGCGGGTTGTCCTGATTGGGCGTGCTCATGATGGAAAGACCGCTGTTGGATGCTACCAGCCAGGCCCAGCCAGAGCCGAAACGTCCCATTCCGGCAGTCTGGAACTGCTCCCTGAACGAGGCGAATGAACCGAATGCACTGGTAATGGCTGCCCCCACATCGCCGCTGGGTTCGCCGCCCGCGTTGGGTGCCATGGTCTCCCAGAAGAGCGAGTGGTTCCAGTGACCACCTGCGTTATTACGGACCGCCGTGCGCACCGTCTCCGGTACTTCGTTCACGCGACGGCACAGATCGTCGAGTGACCATGTCGACAGTTGAGGGGCCTTTTCGATGGCTGCATTGAGGTTGTTTACATACCCCTGATGATGCTTGCCATGGTGGATGTTCATGGTCTGTGCATCGATATGCGGTTCGAGCGCATCGGGCGCGTATGGCAAGGGCGGCAGTGAATGTGCCATAACAGGATCTCCTGATTGTTGAAGAAGGAACCTCATGAGCGAAGGGAGGCCCCGGTTGTTCACGCGAGCGTCAGACGTTGTCGGAAGCCGGGGTTCGAGTTCTCACACGACGTTCGCGCAAGGTGGCAATGATGCCCGGCAGTATTGAAAGAAACACCACCACAAGGATCACTTTCTCTACATGCTGAGCCACTGTTGGTACGGTACGGGCCAGTACGAACCCGATAAGCAGCATGCTCCAGATCCACAATACCCCACCCACGACGTTGTAAAGAAGGAAAGAGCGGTATCGCATCTTGCCAACTCCTGCCACGACTGGTGCGAAGGTTCGGATGATGGGCATGAACCGCGCAAGTATGATGGTCTTGCCTCCATGCCTCTCGTAGAAGCCCTGCGCCCGCATCAGATGCCTCTTGTTGAAAAAGAGGGACTCGTCGCGTGTGAAGATGTGTGGACCAGCCGCCTTCCCCACACTGTAACCCACCGAATCGCCCACCACGGCCGCGACCGTAAGAATGGTGCCAAGAAGCCACACATCGAGTCCGAACGCTTGGTCGGCAGCCAGCAGGCCTGCCGTTACAAGCAACGAATCGCCCGGCAGAAAAAAACCGACAAGGAGCCCGGTTTCCGCGAAGATGATCAGCGTGAGGCCGCCATAACCAGCCCATTGCACAAGTGCGGGCAGGTCGCGGAGCTTGTCATAGAGGTCAGCAAGAAATTCCAATTCGGTTTCCGTTGTCAGGCCGCTTGCCGATGAACAGATGATTCGCCGACAAGTGCCAGTGGTCGGACATGCGCTGTGCATTAGTCACATAACCGTTGCTGAGTACCGCGGCAGGCCAGCATTGTAACCGCATGTCGCAGTCTGAATACTCGAAGAGCGCACGGTCGGGGTCAACTGCGCACCTGCATTGACTGACCCAGCCTTCGTATGGCTGGCTTCACCGTACCAGTACCGCATAGCTTGCCCTTGTGTCTGTCTCCAGCAGTCTCCGCCAACCGGTGGTAGCCAGTGCCATGCAGGAAGTGACGTTTCCGAAACCACTCATGGTCTATGTTGTCCCCCATACGCATTGGGATCGGGAGTGGTACCATCCAATGCCGCGATTCCGTCAGCGACTGGTCGCGCTGGTGGACGCGTTGCTGGAGGGCGATCGGCAGGCACCCTTTCTTCTGGATGGTCAGGGCATCACACTGGCGGACTACCTGTCGGTGAGGCCGGAGGCCTTCGAGCGAATTGGCAGCGCTCTTCGCAGTGGCCGTATGGAAGCCGGCCCTTGGTATGTCCTGGCTGACAACCTAATTCCGTCCGGTGAGGCGATCGTCCGGAACCTTGAGGCGGGGCGCCGTATGCTCAAGAGACTTGGTGCACGAGCGCCCCGTGTGGCGTATTGCCCCGACAGTTTCGGCCACCCTTCAGCGCTCCCAGCAATTGCTGCTGGGTTCGGCCTGTCTGCAGCGGTTGTCTGGCGAGGTGCAGGGGGGACGTCAACACCGGTTGGTGATGCCTTCTGGTGGTGTGGGCCGGAGGGGTCGTGCGTGCTTACCTGCCATCTGCCTCCGGACGGATACGAGTCCGGGTGTGCCCTGCCTTCCGATGCCGAGGGAGCCCGCGCTCGTTGGCGGCAGTTGCAAACAATGTTCTCCCAACGGCTCCGTACCAATGTGGCGCTGCTGCTCAATGGGGCAGATCACCACGCACGGCAGCCCGATCTGAATCTGGCCATTCGGGCTCTCGGGCTTGCGGCGGGTGACGCTGTCGATATCAGAGTCAGCACACTTCAGGAGTGGGCTGGAGCGTTCCTTTGTGCTGCCTCGCGTCGCGAACTCCCAAAGTATAGCGGCGAGCTGCGTGACTCATATGGCTACACATGGTCCTTGGGCGGCACACTGGCCACACGTGCGCATCAGAAGCGCAACAATGCCCGCCTTGAACGTGGTCTTCTGCGTGATGTGGAACCGTGGCTTGCGCTCGTACGCATACACGATACGGCCGGGGCCACGGCCACCGTGAGCCCGGCAGCACGTCTTACCATGGCTCAGCTGCCGCGTTTGCTCGAGGTGGCTTGGGAGTCGCTGCTCTCTACTCATCCGCACGACACACTGTGTGGCTGCTCCGTCGATACCGTCTCACGGACCATGGAATCGGTTCAGGAGTCCGTGGCGGAACAGGGTCGCGGATTGCGAGAAGCGGCATTGCAACTGGCCTTGAATCATGATGTTGTGGCCGTACGCTCGCGTATTTTATCATGTGGTCCACTGTCGGTGGTGCTGCGCAATCGGGTACCTCGCCCACGTCATGGTCTGGCATACGTCACTTTCAGACGTACCGTGCGGGATGTGCCAGTGGGACCGGGCAGCGTGACACGGCCGGTGGCTCAAAGGGAGGCGCCTGCACATGTGCCAGACGATACCACAAGCGGCCGGCAGATGGCTGTGTCTTTGCCCGACTCACTGATCGATTCGACACGGTGGATGCCCGCCGGCCGTCAACCGTCGATCAAGGCCAGCCTCATTCAGTCACTGGGATCCCCGGCACTGGAATGGAGCCGACGTGAGTCGCCACAGCATTATCCGGACAATGATCTGGTGGCGGGTCAGCGGGTCCTGGCATGGGTGGGTGAGGTGCCGCCATTGGGGTTGATGGCTGGTGACTTCGATCAGATGTTGTCTCACCCGGCACCGCCGCCTCCCGTTGTTGTAACGCGCCTGGGAGGGGTGATAACGCTCGACAATGGCCTGGTGAGAGTTTCCGTGGATGAAGCAGCACAGGTGAAGGTTATATCGGGTTGTCGTGTGCTACACGACGCGCTGATAATTGAGACAAGTAGTGATGTTGGAGACAGTTACACGTCGTCACCTCACAATTCGCAGCGCTTGCGTGTGGCCGCCGTCAGGATCGCCGAACGGGGCCCGTTGCGCGGTGCGATTACCATGTCCTGGATCGCTGGCACGCCCTCGGATAGTGGGTCCTCAATGGGTGGTGATGGTGTGCACGTTCAGACCACCGTCAGGCTGGTCGCGGGTCGCTCTACGGTGGAGTGCCGGGTACGTATTTCCAATCACAGAACAAACCACCGCCTCAGGCTGGTCTGGCGCACAGATGTGATCGGTGGTGAGCGGCTGGCCGATGCTGCATTTGGCCCTGTCAGTCGACCGGTGATTCAGGCACCACCCACCTCACTTGAGTCCGTGCCGGATGGCATGCCGCTGCATCGGTGGGTGCTGCACCGGTCGGGCTCGCGTGCAGCAGCGCTCATCAGTGACGGTCTGGCCGAGGCTCATGCGGAAGATGGCCACCTTGCTGTGACCTTGCTTCGGGCCACCGGCGAACTCTCACGGGCTTCAGTTCCGGAACGGCCCGGTCATGCTGGCTGGCCGGCCGCCATTCCGGATGCGCAGTGCCGGGGCACCTACTATGCCCTGATCGGCTTGCTGCTGTCCGAGGAGGGCGCTGAGCGGTTGTTGGAGCGGATTGAAAGGGCATGCGATGACCTGCTGCTGCCCCTGGTAGGCGAAACCTGGCGGGACCTCGAAGTCAGTGATGGACCGGTAGCGGTGGTGGGTCCTCGGCTGACTGGTGAGGGCCTCGAGATGTCGGCGGTAACCCTTTCGAGTTGCGATCCGAGCGCCGTGGTACTCCGGGCAGTCAATTGCCTGGAACGCGCGGTGACCGGTTGCTGGGAACTGCCGGGACCACCCGGCTGGGTTGCGACGCAGTGTAGACTTGACGAGACCCCGACGGGAGGTCAGGTGGTTTGCCAGTCTGCGCTGGAGTTCAGCGCCGCTCCGCGCAGCGTGGTGACGTTTGTGGTAAGGAGAGAACGGGAGAACCATACCGGTGAGACGATGCGCTGAATTGTCTGAGGCTCTCGGCAGGGATCGACCCTAGGGCGCCATGCGGACGCATCTCAATCGCTCCGGGCGTCCGCCAGGGCTTCGCCCAGCATCGTGCACGCAACCACCGTCAGTATGAGCATCAAGCCAGGCGTGAGGGCTATCCAGGGTGCCACTATCAACCATTCACGCCCGCCGGCAATCATGTTGCCCCAGCTGGCCGCGGGCGGCTGCACGCCCAGTCCAAGGAACGACAGGCCACTCTCAAGCACGATCGCGTTGCCTACACCCAGAGTGAGTGCCACGGTGGCGCTGTCCATAGCGTTGGGTAGAACATGATGAAGCACGGTGCGCCAGGCCGGAATGCCAAGGGCCTGAGCACTTTCGACATAGGGCAATACGCGGACACTCTGCACCTCGGCACGCACAAGTCGCATCACCGACATCCAGCCTGTCACACCCAGTACGACGATCACCGTGCTGACACCCGGCCCCCAGATCGCTGCGATGGCCAGCAGCAGCACGAAGCGGGGAATTGCCAGGAGGGTATCACCAAGAGCCACGATCAACCGATCTACCACACCTCCCCTCCAGCCGGCAAGTGCACCAAGCACTGTGCCGATCACGCCTGAGATCACCGTTCCACTCACTCCGACCATCAGCGACAACCGTGCGCCGACCCACAGGCGCACACCCAGATCCCGACCAAAGGAGTCGGTTCCCAGGAGATGCCAAGTGCCATTCGCGTCGCGAGAGAGTGGCGGTACGAGTCGTGTCCGCAGTACATCGCCGATGCTGTGTACCTCTTCGGGCGCCAAATAGGGGACCACCATAGCCAACAGCGCAAGCACGCCCAGAACGGTTCCGCTCCACAGGAACGTCTGCCGCGAGTTCATTGCCGTCTCCGCGGATCGAGCCACCACAACACGAAATCAGCAAGCAGGTTAGCTAGTATCACAGTGCCCGCGTACATCAAAGTTACACCGAGCACAACTGGGTAATCACGCGTGGCGATGGCCGATAGCATCGTCCGGCCGAGTCCGGGCCAGGCGAATACCTGCTCAACGAAGACCGAGCCGGCCACTACGCCGGGCAACATCAGGCCGACAAGGACCACGATAGGGGTGAGTGCTGTACGCATCACGTAACGTCGTTCCACCCGCGCCCGGGGTAGGCCCCGCGCCAGAGCCGCACGCACGTGTGCCATGGAGCGAACCTGATACACGCTGGCCCGGGCATAACGAGCCACGCCGGCTGCTCCGGGTACGGCCAATACCACGAGTGGAAGTACGGCGTGCCGCAACCTGTCGGACAACAGCGTCAGAGGTGGTGCGCCCGGATCTGCAGCCGGGTTCTCCATACCGAATGCCGGCAGACGCAACCACGATGGGAAGCCCAACCACACCGCCCCGGTTGTGAAGAGGGTCACGAGCGCCAGCGCCAGCCAGAAGCTGGGTGTCGCATATATCACAGTGGACACAATGGTCGCGGCGCGATCTGCGGCGGGCCGCGCACGCAGAGCCTGCCACGCGCCAACCGCAGTGCCGATCAGGAGACTGAGTGCTAGCGACACTCCTCCAAGGAACAGGGATACTGGCAAAGCCGCGGCGATGACGCTCGTGACGGGTTGAGCCCGGACGATGCTCTCGCCCATGTCACCCTTCAGCAACCGACCCAGCCATTGCACATATTGTTCTGGAATCGAGGCGTCGAGGCCGAGTGCAGAGCGCAGGCGCGCTGCATCCTCGGCCGAGGCGCTCGGAGGGATCAGCAGGGTGGACGGATCGCCCGGCGCCAGATGAACCAGCGCAAAGGTGAGGGTCGTGACCAGCCAGAGCAGGATGAGCGCGTCGGCAACGCGCAGAGAGATACGTCGCACCGCACCATGATGACTCCCGGCCGGGCCACGTCAACCCGTCGCGTGCGGTGGGTGCCGCTCGCCGCTGCATTGCTGGCCTGTTCGCCGGTGCAGCGCGAGAGCGGAACAGCCGTCATTGCTTCTGGTGCGGATCTCGAATCGGCCAACCCGCTGGTCACCCTACACCCACTCTCAAGGCAGGTTCAGCGACACGTCCTTTTCGTGACTCTGGTTGCTTTCAATGACTCCTTGCGACCTGTTCCGTACTTTGCACGTGAGTGGACGTGGGCCGCCGATGGCCGATCGGTGACAATGACTCTGGACAGCACGCTCCACTGGCACGACGGTGTGGCCACCACGGCGAAGGACGTGGCATTCACGTTCGACATGGCACGTGATTCCAACCTGGGATCACCGCGAAGAGGGGATGCCCTTCTCATAAGCCGAACCGAGGTGCTGGGTGAGCATGAGGTGCGGTTGCACTTCAATGAATCCTATCACACGCTGCCGGATATACTTGCGGAATTGCCGATCGTGCCGCGTCACCTGCTCGATAGTGTTCCGGTTCAGCGCTGGCGATCTGCAGCGTTTGCAACAGGGCCAGTCGGGAATGGCCCTTTTCGATTTGCCGGCAGAGTTGCCGGCCGTCAATGGCGATTCGAACGCAACGATGATTTCCCCGCTGCCATGGGTGGACCCCCGGCCCTCCGCCATCTCGTGGTAACGGTCGTAGATGAATCCGCCACGAAGTTTGCCGGGCTCGTGAGCGGAGAACTCGACATGGCAGGTGTCTCCCCAACCATGGCTCGGCTGGTGGAACATGACTCACGTCTTGTGCTCGCGACTCCGCCCGTTCTGTTTACCACTGGCCTCATTTTCAACACAACGCGGCCACCTTTCGATGATGTGCGGGTGCGGCGCGCGTTTTCGCTGAGCCTCGATCGTGAGCGTATAGTGAACGCTGCGGTTGCCGGTTTCGGTGTGCCGGCTCTGAGTGCCATCCCGCCAGGGCTACCGGTATCACCCGTTCTCCCCTCGCTGGACGCTGCAAGCCGTTCAGCCGGAGGTGTGCCCAACACCATCCTTGCCGATAGCCTGCTGAATGCCGCCGGATGGACCCGTTCGGCAACCGGTGGAGTGCGGATGCGGGAGGGGCGTTCGCTGGAGGTAACCCTGCTGTCCGTGGGCGGCGGCGAAATGGCGCTCGAACAGCTTATTCAGGCCGACCTGAGCGCACGCGGTATTGAGGTCGCAGTTCGTGTCATGGAGCTCGCCACCTTTCTCGCCACCGTTCGAGCGACTGACAAGACTTTCGACATGGTTGTGACCGGGGTTCCCGGCGATATAGCGCTGGGGCATCTCGTAGGCATGTTCTCGTCAGCACAACGAGGTGGGGCCCTGGACTACGCTGGCTATCACACCCCGTTGCTGGATACAGCGTTGCGTCGGGCACGCAGAGCAGCCCGGGACTCGGCGGCTGCAGCATGGGCACGCGTCGACTCCCTGCTTCAGACGGATGCGCCGGTGGCGTGGATCTATCATGCGCGTGGCGTGCAGGGCCTATCCCGTTCCCTGGGCGGCGTCATCATGGACTTGCGTGGCGAATTGGTTACGGTTGCACGCTGGACGCACCGCTGACGGCAGGAACCGTGTCGATAATGCACCCACTTCTGCCTGTCGATCTCACAGCACGATCACAGGACGTAGGGCCGGGTGCTTCGCTGGGTGCAGTGGCCGATGGATTGACTGCGGAACTTGCTGCTCTCATTGACCCAGCAAGAGCGCTGCCTCTTCCGGAGCGAAAGGCGCGCCTCACTCGGCACGGCGGACGTTGTCCGGTGCACGGCACCTATCTCGAGTTCGATCCCTGGCAGCCGCATACGCACTGGTGTCGTCAGTGTAACCGAGCCTATCAGGGTGAAGCCCACGATGACTGGTGGGCAATGGGGGCTCAGCTCTGGACTGCGGAGCGCGCAGTGCATGCAGCTGCACTCCACGCGCTTCGCGGAGGTGCGGCGCATCGTCATCTCGCCGAGCGCATACTGGAGGAGATCGCTGACAGGTATTCCGGATATCCCAATCGCGACAACGTACTTGGACCATCACGACCCTTCTTCAGCACCTATCTGGAGTCGGTATGGCTGTTGAATCTGTGTCACGCCCTGGCTCTCCTCGAATGCCTCGGCGGTACCAGCGTGGGCGGCAGGCTGCGTGATCGCGTGCTGGCTCCGAGTGCACAGCTCATTGATGGATACAATGAGCGTGATTCCAACCGGCAGGTGTGGAACGATGTAGCAACGACATCGGCGCGCCTGCTGCTAGGGGAGTCGGACGTGTTGGAGCGTAGACTGACGCAGCCGTGGACCACCGCATGGTTCCTTGCCGAGCGACTGGACGAGGATGGCATGTGGTTCGAAGGCGAGAACTACCATCTGTTCGCTCATCGTGGGTTGTGGTACGGTAT
>CAYSKN010000089.1:0-11572 GCA_964431565.1 uncultured Gemmatimonas sp. | reverse complement strand
TGCAGTCGTGGAGATCATCGCTCACGACAACGCATCTGTTAAGTACAGCACCGTCCAGAACTGGTATTCCGGGGACGAGCACGGTGTGGGAGGCATCTACAATTTCGTCACCAAGCGTGGCAAGGCCTTCACAAGCGCAAGGATCTCCTGGACTCAGGTGGAGACGGGTTCGGCGATCACATGGAAATACCCGAGTGTCATACTTCAGGGTGACAACAGTGTGGGGGAGTTTTACTCGGTAGCGGTCGCCACGAAACAGCAGCAGGCCGACACAGGCACCAAGATGATCCACATCGGTCGCAATACGAAGTCAACGATAGTGTCCAAGGGGATCAGCGCGATGCGCGGGCAGAACAGTTACCGCGGCAGAGTACAGATCCTTCCGAAGGCCGAGGGTGCGCGAAACTACACGCAGTGTGACTCCATGCTCGTGGGCAACCAGTGCGGTGCGCACACATTCCCATACGTGGAGGTGGGCAACAACACCGCAACACTCGAACACGAAGCATCCACGTCCAAGATCGGCGAGGACCAGATCTTCTACCTCAAAGCGCGTGGTCTCGACGCCGAGCAGGCTGTGTCAATGATAGTGAGCGGTTTCTGCAAGGAAGTCTTCAAGGAGCTGCCAATGGAGTTCGCGCTTGAGGCCCAGCAGCTTCTCGGAATCACTCTCGAAGGGTCGGTGGGCTGACCGCCCTCCGCATCCACGTCGCCATCATTCAGTCAAACATCCGCTTCGACATACATGCTGCAGATCAACGATCTCCACGCTGCCGTAGACGGCAAGCTGATTCTCAAGGGCATCAACCTTGCGGTCAGCGCCGGCGAGGTACACGCTGTCATGGGACCCAACGGTTCCGGTAAGAGCACATTGGCACAGGTACTCGCAGGCCATCCCGCCTATGAAGTCACGGAGGGTGAAATACTCTACAAGGGCGAGAACCTCCTGGAGATGGAGCCCGAGGTACGGGCACAGGCAGGTGTTTTCCTGGCCTTTCAGTACCCGGTGGAGATCCCGGGTGTGAGCAACGCCTACTTCCTGCGGGCGGCATACAATGAGATCCGTAAGTCGCAAGGCCTTGAGGAAGTGGATCCCATGGAGTTCCTCGATCTGGTGGAGGAGAAGCTCAAGCTGGTTGACATGGATGCATCAATGCTCAACCGTTCGGTGAACGCTGGCTTCTCGGGTGGCGAGAAGAAGCGCAATGAGATCCTTCAGATGGCCGTGTTGCAGCCCACACTGGCGATCCTCGACGAGACCGACTCGGGTCTGGATATTGATGCATTGCGTGTGGTGGCTGAGGGGGTGAACGCTCTCAAGCGTCCTGACAACGCAACGATCGTCGTGACTCACTACCAGCGCCTTCTCAACCACATTGTGCCTGACTACGTGCATGTACTGGCGGGCGGGCGCATCGTCAAGTCGGGCGACAGGACACTTGCTCTCGAGCTCGAGAGCCGCGGTTACGACTGGCTGCAGGGGGCAGCGGCGTGAGTACGGGTCTTCGATTCGCCGAACAGGCGATGGCCGCATCTGTATCTGACCAGCCCGGCTCACTCAAGTCGTTACGAGAGGCCGGTGCAGAGGCATTTCGGAACATGGGGTTCCCCACAACCAGGAACGAGGACTGGCATTACACCAGCGTAGCACCCATAGCATCGGGTCATTACGAGTCGGCCACTGATGGAAGCGTCAGCGGCAGTATCGATGAAGCCGCGCTTGCGCCTTACACCTTCGGGAGCGAGTGGCCACTTCTGGTCTTCATGAACGGTCGTTTCAATGTCTCGCTCTCATCCCTTGACAGACTGCCCGATGGTGTGCGTGTACTGTCTCTCGCTCAGGCAGCGATGGACGAGCCCGAGCTTCTCTCACGTTGCCTTGACCAGGCGGCGCCCGCCACCCGCGATGGTTTCACCGCGCTGAATGCAGCCTTCGCAGCAGAAGGCCTGTTCATTCACATTGCGAGAGAGATGGTGGCCGAGACGCCAGTACACATAATGCACGTCGCAGACAAGGCCGCTTCGGGCCTGATGATGCACCCGCGACACATACTCCTCGCTGAGAGTCATGCGAGGGGTTCGGTGGTGGAAAGCTATGTCGGGATTGAAGATGTCCATTACTTCACCAACTCGGTGGTGGAGGTCTACCTGGAGGACGGTGCCACGCTGTATCACACACGCATACAGCGCGAAGCTCGACCCGCGCATCATGTGGGCACGGTGGAAGTACGTCAGGGGCGCGACAGTCACTACATCGCGTTCACGTTCCAGACCGGCGGCTCGCTCTCGCGCAGCAACGTACATACGGTTCTCGCCGGCGATGGCTGCGGCTGCACGCTCAACGGGCTCTACATGCTCGACGGGCAGCAGCATGGCGATCATCAGACGCGTGTGGAACATCTGGCTCCGAACTGCTTCAGTCGCGAGCTCTACAAGGGCCTGCTCGACGAGCGGTCACATGGCGTATTCAATGGCAAGGTGTACGTACATCCGGAAGCCCAGAAGACTGATGGCAAGCAGACCAACAACACTCTGCTGCTGTCGGAGCATGCCCAGATAGACACCAAACCGCAGCTCGAGATCTTCGCTGATGATGTGAAGTGCACTCACGGCGCCACGGTTGGACGGATCGACGAAACAGCCCTGTTCTATCTCAAGAGTCGCGGTCTGAGTGCTCTGCACGCGCGGCAGTTGCTCACCTACGCCTTTGCGGCGGATGTGCTGGAAACAATAGAAACGCCGGCCATCGTGGAAGCACTTGAGGAGCTGACCCTGAGACGATTTACCGGCGGGGAGCGCTAGTAACGAGAGCCGCATGAGCGACCTCCAGGAACTCTACCAATCGGTCATTCTCGACCACAACCGCAAGCCGCGCAACTTCGGCGAGTTGCCTGGTGCAAGTCACGATGCACATGGCAAGAATCCGCTTTGCGGTGACGAGGTTCATGTGGAGCTGGTGATGGATGGAGATATTATCCGCAATGTCAGGTTCACCGGGCACGGCTGTGCGATTTCCAAGGCATCTGCATCGCTGATGACCGCCGCTGTCAAGGGTATGTCACGGGTCGAAGCAGAAGCACTCTTCGAGCGCTTTCATGCACTGGTTCTCGGGCAGGGCGGAAGCGACGACAAGAACCTCGGCCAGCTCGTGGTATTTTCGGGTGTCTCCCGTTTCCCGGTGCGCGTCAAGTGCGCATCGCTGGCGTGGCATACCCTCAAGGCTGCACTCGATCAGGCGCATGAGCCGCTGGCACCGAGTGTGAGCACCGAATGAATCGCCGCCCTGCAGGGATCGCCGCATGAACGGCGGGCCTGATGCACACGCAGGTATCCTACTGGCTCTGCCGATCCCGGAATGTCACTTCTGGCGGCCTGCAAGGACACACGAGGATGAGTATCCGACATGACGGGGAGTGAGTTGCAGA
Organism: uncultured Gemmatimonas sp.; assembly: GCA_964431565.1. Classification (GTDB taxonomy): domain Bacteria; phylum Gemmatimonadota; class Gemmatimonadetes; order Gemmatimonadales; family Gemmatimonadaceae; genus Gemmatimonas. Next base: position 8,147 of record CAYSKN010000089.1, on the reverse strand, counting down.
TGCTTTCATCGCTGGCACCACGTTCCGATTTTCCGCTTCTCGCGACTCATCCCGGGCTGCATTACCTGGATTCTGCGGCCACGTCCCAGAAGCCGCTGGTAGTGCTGGACGCGATTCTGGACTTCTACCGGAAGAGCAACGCGAATCCGCACAGAGGTGCGTACGAACTTTCCGCGAGAGCAACCGATGTGTATCACGAGGCGCGCGCATCTGTAGCCCGTTTCGTGGGGGTTGCTGACAGTGACTGTCTGATCTTCGTGCGCGGTACCACCGAGGCCCTCAACCTTGTGGCATCAAGCTGGGGTAGCGCAAATGTGCGTTCGGGTGACGAGATCGTGGTTACTGCACTGGAACATCATGCCAACTTTGTACCCTGGCAGCAGCTTGCCAGCCGGAGCGGCGCCACGTTGCGCATAACGGAGCTCAGCTATGATCACACCATCGACATCGACCACCTCCGCTCGCTGCTGAACCAGAAGACGAAAGTGGTGGCCATCACGCACGTATCCAATGCGGTAGGCGCGATCACGCCGATCAGTGATGTTGTTGCCATCGTACGCGCGCATTCAGATGCCGTGATTGTTGTGGATGGCGCACAGGCGGTACCGCACCTGCCGGTGGACTTCGATGCGTCGGACATCGACTTTTACGCATTCAGCGGGCACAAGATGCTCGGCCCAATGGGAAGCGGCTGCCTTGTCGGGCGTCGTAGCCTGCTCGATCGGATGCCGCCATGGCAATACGGCGGCGATATGATCGAGTGGGTGCGCGACACAGAAAGCACCTGGAACGTACTGCCGCACAAGTTCGAGGCGGGAACACCAAACGCAGCCGATGCTGTCGGGCTGGCGGCGGCGGTGGAGTATCTCGGCCGACTTGGAATGGACAACGTGCGCGCTCATGAGCTGGCACTGCTCAAGCGTGCGGATGCCGTGTTGGGCAATATGCCGGGAGTCACGGTGTACGGACCTCCTGCAGCGGAGCGCAGCGGAGTGCTCAGCTTCTCCATCGCAGATGTACACCCACACGATCTGGCCACTATCCTCGATCAGCATGGTGTGTGCATCCGGGCCGGCCACCACTGCGCTCAGCCGCTCATGCGCCGGCTGGGGGTCAATGCTACTGCCCGGGCATCCTTCTACGTGTACAGTGACGAGACCGACGTGAGTGCACTGCACGATGCCCTCTCTGCCGCTCAGTCTGTCTTTGCAGCTGCATCCTGATCCGGCCTGCAATTGACACCGCCATCGCCCCTGCTTCCGCGCGTGGCCGCAGCCAGCGCACTGTCGGCATGAGTGATCCCACTGGTTCGGCATCACTCGCCACCATGTATCAAGAGGCACTGCTCGCGCATCACCACTCTCCTCACAACCGACGCGAGATGCTCGATGCCAGCGCGTCAGCGGTACACAGGAATCCCGTTTGTGGCGACGATATCCGGATGTACGTACGTGTTGACGCTGACTACCTGACGGATATCTCATTCACGGGCCGGGCATGTTCGATTGCCACTGCCACGGCATCGATGATGACAGACGCGCTGCGAGGTCTAAGCAGGAGCCAGGCTTACGCGCTGATGAGGTCGGTGGAGCGGATGCTGACATCTGACGGCAGCACGGATCTGCCTCGTGAACTGGTACCGCTGCGCAGCGTGGCAGGCTTTCCCGGTCGGCATGGCTGCGTGCTGATGCCGTGGCGTGCCCTAGAGGACGCGCTGGAACAGACGTCCCGGCACCGCTGATCACGCTGGCACCGGATTGCAGCCGAAGGATCACTTGGCCACGACAACGGCAACCGCTATGATCCCGCGGATGTGGTCCACACAGCCTCACCAGCCTCCCGGATCTGGTTGCCGTCCCGGCCTGTCCGGCCTTCTGCTGCGCTCCGTGATCGCGATCCTGTGCTTACTCCCTGCAGGAGCATCATGGCAAGAGCTGAGCGCTCAGGCAGGCGTCGGCACCGCCACGCTCAAGGGCTCGGTGTTGATCGATCCTTCCGAGAAACCGATCCCTGATGCGCAGATCGAGCTCAACGCACAAACTGGCGGCGGCGGCAACAAGGCGATCAGTCCCGTGCGGTCGGACTCGTCCGGGATATTCGTTCTCGCTGAACTGCACGAAGGGCGGTATCGCATGATTGTGCGAGCGGTGGGTTTTCAGACGCTCACGGTGGATATCGATGTACCCTCAGCCGGTCTCGACGGTGTTGATGTACTGCTGCAACCAGCGTCAACCACTGCCCTGCTTCCAGGGGTGAATGTCAAGGCAGCCAGTGGAATGCGCTCATTCATGCTCAATGCCTTCGATGAACGACGAAAACTTGGCACCGGCCAGTTCCTCGATTCAACCACGCTCATCGCGGGTGGAGACGGCAAGCGCTGGGCCAGCGTCATCGCGGAACGCATATCGGGCGTGCGGCTCATTTCCTACGGTGGCCGCCGTTCCTTTGCCAGCACACGCGGAATGATAAGCTTCGAGAAGACTCCCCGCGGTGATTCGATGGACCGACAGCAAGGCGCACCGGCAGGCTGTTATGTGCAGGTCATTATTGACGGAATCCAGCGCTATGGCAGCAGAATGGAAGAGCCGTTGCTGGATGTGAGTGGTCTGTCCGGACCGTTTGTTGCAGCGGAGTATTACAGTGTGTCGCAGACACCTTCACAATTCAATCGCAGCGGCAATGCTCCCTGTGGGACGCTGGTGCTGTGGACGGGTAGCTAGCGAAAGGAGCACGCTCCGGTTGACCGGATCCGATACTTCTGTTCCATTGCATTCATGTACGTACTGGCCATCATCCGATACCGGCGGCAGTTTGATCAGGTCGCGCCGCACGTCGAAGCCCATCGGGCATTCCAGTGGGATCTGAAGGAACGCGGGCTGCTCATCGCCGCCGGCCCCTTCGATCCACGTTCCGGCGGTGCCCTGCTGCTGCGTCTTCCCGATGAGGATCCTCATGGAACACTCGACAGCATCCGTGACGACGACCCGTACGTCAAGCATTCGGTGGCACAATACGAGATGCTGCCGTGGGATCCGGTAATCGGAAGACCGGATCTGGACAGGCTCTGAGCCTTCCTTAACGAGGCCCGGATCCAGATTCCTTCAGGTGAGGATGGAAGCCTCACGGAGATTCAGATTCGGAACGGGCATATTGCCCGCAGGTACCTGTCACTGCGGACAATATGCCAGTTGGGGTACCATCTCCTGCTTACCGAGCGGCACCGGACAGATGTGGCCCCGTGCCTCGCGTGCGCGCGGAGCACAGCCATCGCCGTCTCCAACTGGAAGTGGTGTGAACCCTTTACTCAGAAAATCACGAATCTCCGGCGCTGTGAGAACCCTGGGCAGCAAGAGCGAAAGTTCCGCGTTGAATCCGTCTCGCAGCGGACGGACGGCGGGAGCTCCGCCGGAGCCGCCTCTTCCCCAGAAGAGGCCGTTACGGGCACCATCTCCACGCGCAATGATGCAGCCTCCTTGTCCGCGGCACCAAACACAGTATCGGGCGATGCGACCCACAGCTGAAGGGTCTGCAACTGCTTTGCAGCCTTCACCTCGTTGAGAAACGCTGTAGCCCGTTGATTGGGTAACGGCTCGAGAGCAGCCACACGCTTCGCCCCGGCGGCTGTATAGATCCACATCGTGCTTGCCGAGCGCATAACTGTCTTCTCGATACCGCCCGGGTGGCGAATTTCATTCCGGGCTCCACGGTAAGCAGGTACGAGAGCGGAGCCATTCCTTGCGCCTTCCATGTAACCAAAGCCCTTGATATGGGTCCCCAGGGAGCCCAAGTCGCTTGTCCGCGTTCCTGCTCAGCACCCGTGTCGTAATCTCGTCGCCGCCGTCAACCAACACCGCTGCCACAAGGAGACGCCACAGGTTGGGTATGCGCATAGCCGGAAAGCGAGCTGCGGAACCGCACCCGCTCGCCCGCGACGTCCGCGATGTATTCCATCATGCCCTGCGCGATGCAGTTAAGATATGCCGGGAAGGCGTCTGGCGAACTCTGGAGAACCCAGAAACGCCAACTCATCGCCAGACGAAGGCCCTCAATTTCGTAGTTGAGCGTACCGACGCTCGTCCTGCGCATGTCGGGGTTGGCCTGGAAGAAAGCATTCGTACACTTGATCTCGGGTACGAATAGAAGGTTGATGGTGCTCAGCCTGATGCATCATCATTGCCTCCGTGTTTGATGTCCCCTTTATGGAGGTGGCAACGTGATGGCAGCCGCCTGCGTCGTGCTGCCATCACCGAAGATCTGCGCCCAGACGTACCAGCCCTTGCTCGGCACCTCAGCGGTCTCGACCACCAAAGGGAGACTCATGGTCTCGCCACGTGTGATGAGGGCCGCACGATTGCGTTGCACCCTGGGTGCCACCGCCCACACCACAGTACCTGGCCGAGCGCGCACGATGGCGCTCAGAATCTGCATCGGGTAGTCAACCGAACGTTGGTAACCAATGGCGCTCATAGCCAGCACTCCAATGGCGCCACGCTGGACAGCCAGCGTGTAGACCGCGCCGGGCGTTCCCGCGGGCAGGACGAACCTTCCCTTGACGTCCTTGCCATCGAAATCCTGCGCGCGCCCTGTACCGATATCGACCAGCTCACCCAGCAGCCCTGCACCCGCATTCGACGATGCTGGCGAAGACGCAACAGCATGAAGTCAAGTATCCTGATGAGTTTCGGGCTGGTCATCCAGAGTTCACCTCGCATTGGCTGGTACGCCGTGCCACCTTGCTGATCGACGGCCGTCCTGACATTCGAGAAGCCCCATTCCTTCGTCAATTGTTGCGCGACATGACTTTCATGATAGGGCTCGCTGTATTCCTCGGCCGACCGGACGCGCTGATACGGCACGAGTCCGGGCAGGTGATGCATAGCACTCTCCGCCTGATGCCTCGTTGATGATGACTGTCATATGCTCCTGCATCAGGAGCGTGCGGTCTTCGCGTCCCGCACCGTGAGAGAGTGTGCTGCAACCATGGCGGCGAGGAGAGGCGCGACGAAGGATTTCATAGGGCATTGGGTTGAGACTGACTGGAATGATCGGTGCCTGGCAGCAGCGACTGCCCGATGGCAACCGCAATCTGGGCATGACACCCGGTCTCGAACGTCATCACAGACTAAACACTGGTCTCATTGGGAGGAGGTAAGCCTACCCATCGTCAGCTATCTTTGGCGCATGCACCATTCGCCGGCCACCATTACAGGATCTCTCATTCGACTGCGTGCGTGGACCGATGCCCGATGGTCGGCCGGTGTTGTGCCCGCCTGGTGGCGCCTGCACGGCTGCCTCTTTCCGGATCTGGCGGGCTTCCTTCGTTACTCGCCCGGAATACTCCTCGAATACCGCACGCGTCTCGCCCGTTTGGCTGGCTGGGGGATCTTCGTCAGCACATTGAGTTTCCTCTCCACGAAGCTGACGAGCATTGCTTCAGGCGCGGCGGAAGTGCCGTTCGGCCCCTTCATTACTGAATTGCTGGCCGAACGGTTTGCGCGCACGATCTGCCTGGCCTGGCTGGTACGACGACATGGTGGTGCCTCCGGTGTGTGTCCGTGGGCACGTCTCCCCACGCAGTGAACGGATTCTCGTTCACCTTCGGTCATGGTGCCGGTGCTGCACGACTTGGATCGTTCAGAACCCCGCATGGCATGGTGGAAACACCGGCATTCATGCCGGTGGGAACGCACGCTTCTGTTCGTGGTCTCACGATGGATGAATTGCGCGACGCCGGTGCGCAGATTGTTCTTGCCAACGCCTATCATTTGTTCCTGCGGCCAGGCGACGTAATGGTACGCGCACTCGGCGGGTTGCACGCCTTCGCACGATGGAGAGGGCCCATGATCACCGATTCAGGCGGATATCAGGTGTTCTCGCTGTCCCGCTACCGCACCGTCACTGAGGAAGGCGTGGAGTTCAAGAGCAAGCTCGATGGCGCACGGCACCGGTTCACACCTGAGCGGGCCATGCAGATCGAGCGTAATCTCGGTGCGGATGTTGTCATGCAGCTCGACGAGCTCGTTGCCGGCGATGCACCGTACGATGTGTCCCGTGCTGCGATGGAGCGAAGCCTACGCTGGCTGGAGCGCTGTCGGACCGAATTTGAGCGAATCGGACGGGAAGGACGCGCACCGGTTGCCGAGTCGGCTGTTCCGGAAGGTGCACCTCCGTTGGCTACACACGACCGGGCATCCGATATACCGGCGCCTGAACAGGTGCTTTTCCCAATCGTGCAGGGGGGAACCCACCCCGACCTGCGTCGTGCGTCGATCGAGGGAATCATGCAGACCGGTGACTGGGCGGGAGTGGCCGTCGGCGGTCTCTCGGTCGGTGAGGAGAGGCGGGCAATGTACGACACCTTCGATGCGTGCGCGCCGCTGCTTCCGGTATCAGGGCCTCGCTACCTCATGGGGATAGGCTTCCCCGACGATCTGTTGGAGGCGGTGGCACGTGGCATGGACATGTTCGACTGTGTGGCACCCACCCGCATGGGACGTCATGGCACGCTGTTCACACGTGATGGGAAGGTGCAGATACGGCGGAGCAGCAATCGCAGAGACAGACGACCACTCACCGATCACTGCCCGTGCCCCGCGTGCATGCACTATGATCGGGCATACCTTCGGCACCTGATGGTCGCCGAGGAACCGCTTGGGCCGCGTCTCCTTGCCCTGCACAACCTGACATTTCTGCTCGACCTCATGCTCGACGTACGGCGCTCCCTCCATGACGGGTCATTCGCATCATGGAGCAACGACTGGCTGCTGCGGTATCGCCGTAACGGAAGATGAACCGGCGCGTCTGCGGTCCTGGCCGTATCCGGCTGTCAATTACCGGCTGGGCGGGCTCGCGCTGTCCGGGCGGGAGGACAACGTATATCCATCATTCAGACTACGCGGGAACGCGATGATGCCATCGGCTTACGGGTTGGTATATGGTGGCGGCTGCCTTGGTTTCCTGTCAGACGGTGGATCAGCGCTCACATTGCCGAGATGGATACACGGAATATCATAATTCCGGAGTACAGCACCGTGCTAGTAAGCCAGCTAGAACCCGTGTGCACTTGCATCGCGATGCGAATAGAATCGCAACGCCCGTTCGAGCGATGTGAACACCCAGTTACGAAGGAACACCCGCTTTTTCGCGACATTACGAATGCGTGGATGTCTTGAGCGTGCCTGGGTAGTCAGAACGGTCGGCAAACTGTGGGAGACCTTCACGTTGTCTCGCACCCGGATGGCGTGATGCACAATTGTCCCTCGATTCATCGTTGAATAGCGCAAGCCAACGCAGTCTGTGCCCGTTCAATTCCGTTTCGCCACGCAGATATGCGTTGTACTTGCTGGGGCACGGGTAGAACTTCCCGGATTCTCGCTGAAACACATCGAGTGCTGCAAGAAGGCCGCTCCCGGCTGTCAGCGCATCATCGGAGAATGCGGATCCGAACGCTTTGGTGAATGCACCTGCCAACAGGGCCGCGTACAGGCGCCGGACAGCCGCACACAAGGCCAGGTTGGCCATCTCAAGTGGAGCAGCAGCGATGTCGCTGCTTGCTCCACACGTGATTCCACACGCCAGTCCCATGTAAACCCGCCTGCCAGGCTCAGGGCGAGACGACGCAGGTAGATCACCATGGGTGCATTACGAAAACTCGTCTGGGCGGGAGTGGTACCGGAAAACGGATTGCCGGGGTGCTGCCTGCGTCGCCGAAGGCGTGGAATGACGTGACGCAAGGCGGCCAGGCACTCGAGGCAGCCGAAGCCCAGAGTGCGGGCCTTCCCGATGCTCCTCTTAGCATCGAGTCGGTCTTTCGGGAGAGAGTCAACCCCACGCTCTCGACATCCATCATCACCCGTGGCCTTGTACATCGGTGTTTCGGTGACCGGACGCAGCTCAACGGTGGCTGCAATAGCGACTTCGCTGCCTCGTCTGATGTCTGCGATCTCACCATGGGTGACTTCAACCACCCTAGCTCCGCCATGTACAGCCTGACCCGGGAGTTCGTGCTGGCTGACGAATTCATCCAGGGTGCGTTCGACGGGTCATACCCCAATCATCAGTATCTCGCCTGCGGATGTGCTCCGGAGTATCCTGACGCGGCGAATTGTCCGGCAAGCCGAGGTGTTGCGGCAACAGTCAACACGATG
>CAYSKN010000088.1:0-11603 GCA_964431565.1 uncultured Gemmatimonas sp. | reverse complement strand
GGTGCATTCACCGCTCAGGTGTTATCGGCAATGGCAGCCAATAACGTGCGGCCTCTCGTCATGGCTTTGTCGAATCCGACTTCCAAGGCCGAATGCACAGCACGAGAGGCTTATGAGGCCACGGACGGAAGAGTCGTGTTTGCCAGTGGCAGCCCGTTTGCACCGGTTACCTACAAGGGGCAGACATTCGTTCCTGGACAGGGTAACAACGCATACATCTTTCCGGGCGTGGGACTCGGGGTCATAGTGTGCGGGTCATCGCGGGTGACCGAGGAGATGTTTGCGGTGGCGGCAAGGACTTTGGCGAGCATGGTTTCGAACGACGATCTGGCCCTTGGACGGATATATCCGGCACTGTCGCGAATTCGCGATGTGTCGCGTGCAATTGCGATAGAAGTGGCAAGCGTGGCGTTCGATGCTGGGTTGGCGCGGGTAAAGCGACCGGACGATCTTGCGGCAGCAGTGACGGCAGCCATGTACGAGCCGATCTATCATTCACTCGTCTAGACCGGCTGAGTCAGAGTGGCAACTCCTGTCGCGCGCGTTCCAAGTCTTCCATGGAGTTGATATTGCGGAAACTTGCCGTCAGATCTGGCAGCGTTACCACCTGTCCGGCATTGGTATCGATAAATTCGCGCACCGAACGCCTGCCGCTCGCGAGGTAGTTGTCGAGAGGTATCCGCAGCGAAGCAGCCCCGAGCACGAAGAGATGTTGTGATCGCTCACCGTCGGAGGGGACGACCAGCTTTTTCGATGGTGCTGCGTTAGCGACTGCCCCCAGGCGCGCAATGATCCGTCGGTCGAGAAACGGTGCGTCGCCGGGGCAGCAGAAGAACCACGGCGTCCTCACCAGCACCAGCGCTGCCTGCAGTCCGCCCAGTGGTCCGAGCCCGGTTGTCAGGTCATTGATCACTTGGTGGCCAATTGCCGCGTACACCGGCATCTCGCGATTTGCACTGATCAGGATCGCACCAACCTGTGGCCTCAGTCGTTCAACAACATGCGCCACAAGAGGTCGTTCATGCAGAAATTGGAGCGGTTTTTCGATGCCTGCCATGCGTCGTGCCTGGCCACCACACAGGACGATGCCGGTGATGTCGCCAGCGTCGATCACACTTACCTCGGGGTCACCCGGCCTCACTGGCGAGAAGCAATCGCGCTGCCCTGATGGCCAGCGGATGCAACCGGTCTGAGGCAGACTCCGACTGGTTCGCGAGTGTTGTCAGTTCGAGCCGCATCGTGGGCGGCCATGACTTGACGATGTGATCACGAATACCTTCCACGGCGTCCGTTTCCGGATAGGCCGAAAAAAACTCCGCGATCTGATTCGCCATACGGACAATGTCATTGACCGAGTCAGCCACCGACATGGACAACCTCCCTTTCAGCCTGCGTCTGATCTGTCGCCGTCAGTGCGGCCACACGTACTATTTCGATACTGGCATCCTTCACCGTACATGTGGCCAATGGTATGCCAAGCTGTGACGCCCAGTTGAGCGCCAGCGTGGTGGGTGCACTGATAGATGCGAGCAACTGAGCGTTGAGTACTGCGGTCTTGTATACCAGTTCATAACTGCACCGGCTGCTCATGAGAACGAAACCGGCCTCGTCTATACGGCCACTCAGCGCCAGGCTGCCTATGAGTTTGTCGAGCGCATTGTGACGTCCAATATCCTCACTTACCGTCTGTAGACGACCATCGAGACCGCACCACGCTGCTGCGTGCACCGAGTGTGTAGCAGCATTAAGTGGTTGATGGGACGGCAATGATGCCATGGCTCGACGAATTGCATTGTCGTCCACATTGACGACGGCCTGCCATTCCTCCCGCCGTCGGTGCAATTGCGCCAGTGATTCTATCCCGCAGAGACCACAGGCGGTGTTGCTCATCAGTGACCTCGACCTCAATGCCCGATGGTCTATCGTGTGATGGTCTGCGGTCACCCGGACGGTGAACTCATCGAGGTACTCATCAACGGAAATGTCCGTGATGCAGGACGGATTACGGATGACGCGTTCGGTCAGCAGTATGCCGAAGGCGAGTGCCTCAAGATCGACTGGGGTTGCCAGCATGACCGTCCATGGCACACCGTTGACGACAATTGCCACCGGTGCTTCCACCGCAATGCCCCAAGTGTCTTCATCACGCCGGCCAGCGTCATCCGCAATATGTACGAGCCGATGACGCAGACCCGGCATGCCGTCACTGCGGTCAGTCAACCGGACGTACCTCCACTGCTGTTACCTTGTACTCAGGGCAGTTGGTGGCCCAGTCGGAGAATTCGGTCGTCACTACATTCGACGACACTGCCGGATGGTGGAACGTTGTGTACACGACTCCTTCGGGCACTCGATCCGTCACACGTGCACGAAGCGTGACGGACCCCTTCCTGCTCATGAGTGTCACAGGCTCGCCGTGCCCGACACCGCGGACATCGGCGTCGAACGGGTGGATTTCCAGTACGTCCTCGTTATACCAGACTGTGTTGGCGGTACGCCTCGTCTGTGTGCCAACATTGTACTGCGCGAGTATCCGCCCGGTCGTGAGCAACAGTGGAAAGCGCCTTGTGGACCTCTCATCAGTGGGAACGTACCGCGTCAGCAGAAAGCGACCCTTGCCGCGGACGAATCTGCCTTCGTGCATCACGCGCGTACCCAGCGGCTTGTCCGCCGTGCATGGCCACTGCACCGCGCCAACGCGATCCAGCAACTCAAAGGAAACGCCCGAGAATGTGGGTGTGAGCGCGGCAATCTCATCCATGATCCGGGATGTGCTGTCGTAGTGCATGGGATAGCCCATGGCGGTGGACAGCTGACAGGTTACCTCCCACTCCGACATCCCGCATAGAGGCGGACCCACCGGACGCACGCGATTGATCCGGCGTTCCGAATTCGTAAAGGTACCGTCCTTTTCCAGGAACGATGTACCCGGCAGGAACACGTGGGCAAACTCGCTGGTCTGGTTGAAGAATATGTCCTGTACAACCACGCAATCCATGGCACTCAAGGCTGCCCTTACATGGTTGGTATTCGGATCCGATTGCGCGATATCCTCTCCCTGGATGAACAAACCGCGGAACTGACCTGCAACGGCGCCGGAAAGCATGTTGGTGATGCGCATGCCCGGTTCCGGATCAAGTGTCGTGTTCCAGGCAGCTTCGAAACTGGCCCGGACGGCATCATCTGATACATGTCGATACCCGGTGAATTCGTGCGGGAACGATCCCATGTCGCACGAACCCTGCACGTTGTTCTGACCGCGCAGCGGGTTCACACCTGTACCGTCCCGGCCGAACTGTCCAACCGCCATTGCCAGGTTCGCTATGCCGAGCACAGCGGTGCTTCCCTGACTGTGCTCGCTGACGCCAAGCCCGAAATAGATGATGGAGTTGCCGCCCGTTGCGTACAGACGTGCTGCGGCGCGCACATCTGCAGCAGGAACACCGCTGTACTCCTCAGTTGCCTCGGGTGAGTTCTCGGGAGCCGAAATGAATTCACGCCATTGCCTGAATGAGTCTACCTCACATCGCTCGGCCACGAAGGCTTCATTCACCAATCCTTCGCTGACTATCGTGTGCGCGAATGCGTTGATGATGGCAACGTTCGTACCTGGCCGGAGCTGCAGGTGGTGTACGGCTCTCACGTGTGGTGAGCGTACCAGATCGATTCTTCTCGGATCGACCACTATCAACCTGGCGCCCTTCCTGATGACCTGCTTGAGACGTGAACCGAATACCGGATGGGCATCCGTAGGATTGGCGCCGATGATCAGGATGACATCGGCATGCTCCACCGAGCGGAAGTCCTGGGTGCCTGCAGATGTCCCCAGAGTCTTGCTGAGTCCATAGCCGGTTGGTGCATGACATACGCGGGCGCATGTGTCGACATTGTTGTTGCGGAACGCGGCACGCACCATTTTCTGAACAACGTATACTTCCTCGTTGGTGCAGCGGGACGAAGACAGGCCACCGATGGCCTCGCGGCCGTACTTATCCTGGATCGCCCGAAGGCGGGATGCAGCTGTACCGATCGCCTCTTCCCAGCTCACTTCGCGCCATGGATCCGTGATGCGGTCACGCACCATCGGACGGAGCTTGCGATCGGAGTGGGTAGCGTAGCCCCACGCAAACCTTCCCTTGACACAGGAATGCCCCTCGTTCGCACCGCCTTCCATTGAAGGCGTCATCCGTACCACCTCGTTGCCCTTGAGCTCGGCATCGAACGAGCAGCCGACGCCGCAGTACCCGCAGGTTGTCTTGACAACGCGATCCGGTTGTCCATGCTTGATGATCGATTTCTCGATCAACGAGCCGGTGGGACAGGCTTCGACACAGGCACCGCACGAGACACACTCCGATGCGAGGAAACCTTCGTCCATGCTCGCGCTCACCTTCGATTCAAAACCCCTGCCGGCAATTGTTAGTGCGAATGTGCCCTGGACTTCATCGCACGCGCGAACACAGCGGGAACAAACTATGCAAAGCGTGGGATCGAAGGTGAAATAGGGATTGGACGGATCGGTTGCGGCATCCAGGTGGTTGGCTCCGTCACGGCCATAACGCACCTTGCGCACACCAACCCTGCCGGCCATCTCCTGGAGCTCACTGTCACCGCTCGCCGGACAGGTGAGCGTATCCGTCGGGTGATCTGACAGATACAGCTCCATCACATTGCGCCGCACACGCGCCACCTGCTCGGTCTGCGTATTCACAACCATACCGTTTTCGGCAGGCGTGGTGCATGAGGCTGGAAGCCCCTTCCTTCCGACTATGTTCACCACACACAGGCGGCATGACCCGAACGGCTTCAGCTTATCGTGCATGCACAGGCATGCGATATCCACACCCACAGATCTTGCTGCCTGCATGACCGTCGTACCGGATGGTACGGTGGTCTCCACACCATCTATGGTCACCCGAACGTCCCCGATGCCGTTGGGGGAAGAACCCTTGCCGGTAATAGTACCGTTCTGTGACGCGGCAGTATGGGCAGGCTTGATCACTTTGCGACCTCCACGGCACCTGATCCCGCAGTGGCAGACGCCAGCAGGTCGGTGGCGAAATGCTTCATGATGCTGCGCACGGGCATGGGAGTGAGTCCGCCAAGAGCACACAGGGAACCGAGTTCCATGGTTTCACACAGTTCCTCAAGGAGTCGCCACTGCTCGGTGGCGTTCTCGTTGCATCTTATGCGCCGGATCACCTCCACCCCCCTGACCGATCCGATCCGACAGGGCGTGCACTTTCCGCACGATTCATGAGCGCAGAATGCCATTGCGAACTCTGCCTGCTCGGCCATGTCCACCGTGTCGTCAAACATGACGATACCGCCGTGGCCCAGCATGGCATCGATTGCAGTGAAATGCTCGTAGGTGAGTGGAGTTGACCACTGTGATTCCGGCAGGTACGCGCCAAGAGGCCCACCAACCTGAATGGCTCGCAGAGGACGGCCGCTGAGGCTGCCACCTCCGAAGTCATCAACGAGTTCGCGCAGCGTGAGGCCGAAGGGAAGTTCGACAAGACCACCCTGCCGGATGTTCCCGCCCAACTGGAATGGCATGGTCCCCTTTGAACGATCGACGCCCAGTGTTGCGTAGGCCTGTCCACCGCGGGCCAGCACATCCGTGGTGGCTGCGAAGGTCAGCACGTTGTTGATCACCGTTGGCATGCCGAAAAGACCAGCGAGGGCAGGGAGCGGTGGCTTTGGGCGTACCATGCCGCGTTTTCCCTCCAGACTTTCCAGCATCGCCGTCTCTTCGCCGCAGATGTATGCGCCCGCCCCCATGCGAAGCGAGATGTCGAATGGGTGTCCGGTTCCAAGAACCGACGATCCAAGAATCCCTGCTTCACGTGCAATGGCAAGAGCCCGCGCGAAGATCTGTGCGGTGTGTGGATACTCGGAACGCAGATATACCACGCCTTCTGAAGCGCCAACGGCAAGGGACGCAATCGTCATTCCCTCAATGAGCTGAAACGGATCAGCCTCCATCAGCAGCCGGTCGGCAAACGTGCCCGAATCACCTTCATCTGCGTTGCAGACGATGTACTTTCTGATCGAGCTTGCGTTCTGAACGGTGTTCCACTTGACACCTGCCGGGAACGCAGCTCCTCCCCGTCCACGAAGACCGGAGGCGATCACCTCTTCCACGATTGCGGAAGAATCCATCCTTATCGCCCTTTCAAGACCAGCCAGACCGCCGGATGCGCGGTAGTCCTCAAGCGAGAGCGGATCAATCCTTCCGACACGTGCGAAAGTGAGGCGTTGCTGGTTCCTGAACCAAGGCAGCTCGTCGACAATCCCCACGCAACGTTCATGCGAGCGGTCCGGGACGCCGGCGCCGAACATCCTGGGGACGTCTTTCGCTGTGACGTTTGCGAATCCGAGACGGCCGTCACCCGTATCGACCTCGACGAGTGGTTCGAGCCAGTAGGCACCACGCGAACCGTTGCGAACAATAACGGCATGACCGTTGGTGAACAGAGGGCTCTTAGACAGCGCAGCGGTAAGCTCATCTGCACCCACTGCGCGGGCGCCCGTGTCACCAGGTACGAAGACTCTCATCAAGCCCCGCCTCCGGCGCTGCCCCCGTCCTCGACCGAGGGCAACTCGATGCAGCGCGTGGCATCCAATCCCGCAATCAGCTCGTCCAATCGCTCGGGCGTCATGCGACCGATGATCCTGTCATCGATACGGACCGTCGGACCCAGAGCACAGTTGCCGAAGCAATAGGCTTCCTCAAGAGTCACCTTGCCATCGACCGTCGTCTGGCCGAGGGGAATCCCAAGCGTCCGTATGGCATGCGCTGCAAGGCTGCGACAGCCTACCGACTGGCAAGCTTCAGCCATGCACAGCTGTATCACATGCTCACCGGCCGGGGCCTGCCGAAAGTCCTTGTAGAATGTCACAACGCCATACACATCTGCCCGCGACAGGTTGAATGCGCCGGCAATCTGGCGTATGGCGTCCTGGGAAATGAACCCCAGGCTGGCCTGTACCCGCTGCAGGAGCGGCAGCAGGTACTCGCCTTCGGTGGGCATCTCGGCAAGCAGTTCCGCTACCGTTGCCTGCTCGCGGGCGGGATCTCGTGTCATCGGCGCTAGCTGTAGTGCTCCATGAGCTGGTCAAGAGCGTTGCTCCCGGGACAGAGAGCTTCGAATGGCACATCTATGAGAGGTGTCTCTGGCGTGCGCAGGAGGTCGTGCATCTCACGTCCACCTTCCTGAACAAACAGAAGGCCAGTTGCGATTTCCCGGCGAGCCAGACATGCCCTCACATGAGCATAGGCGGAATCGCGATCGGTTGGGTCGTAGCCGGCGTCTGTGGCCCGAAGGCGGAGCACACTGCCGTCGTGCATAGTGACGCTATGAACGTCCTCATCGATCTCGGGCACGGTGATCTCGCGGCGCAAGGGGACGAAATCAGTATGCACAGCTTCCACTTCATGCTGGCGGGTGAACAGGTAGCTCTTGGTCGACCCTTCGTGATCGTTGAAGCTCACGCATGGAGAAATCACGTCAACGAGCGCAAAGCCCTTGTGAAGCACGGCTGCTTTGAGAATGGGAACAAGTTGCTTCTTGTCACCCGAGAAGGATCGCGCCACGAATGTACAGCCCAGCGTCAGCGCCATCAATACCGGATCGATTGGGGTCTGTTCGTTGGGCTCTCCCCGCTTCGACGTGGATCCGATATCGGCGGAGGCGGAAAACTGTCCTTTTGTGAGTCCGTAGACTCCGTTGTTCTCCAGCACATAGATCATGTTCACGTTGCGGCGGATCGCGTGCACCATCTGCCCGAGTCCGATGGAAAGCGAGTCTCCGTCACCAGAGATGCCTATATACGTGAGCGACCTGTTTGCAGCCGCAGCGCCGGACGTGACCGATGGCATGCGACCGTGCACGGAGTTGAAGCCGTGCGACTGCTTCATGAAGTACGCGGTGGTCTTGGAAGAGCATCCTATTCCGCTCATCTTGGCAGCACGATGCGGCTCAATCTCCAGTTCCCACGCCGCCTGAATAAGCGCTGCAGTGACCGAGTCATGCCCGCAGCCGGCGCACAGCGTTGACATCGTGCCTTCGTAGTCACGAATCGTGAGCCCCAGGCCGTTGGTCCGCAGACTCGGATGTCTGACCGGTGGTTTGGCAATCGATGTCATGCGGGTACTCCGTTGAAGGTGCCTGAGCGGCCGGCGGACCCGGGCATCGCACTGTCTGCTGCCACATGTCGGGACACCTCGTCCACCACTCGCCTGGCTGTCAAAGGCATGCCCCCGTAATCGAGAACACTGATCATCGAATCACGCGGGATGCCAAGTTCGATTGCAAGGAGTGCCCGAAGCTGAGCGTCCCGGTTCTGTTCGATGACAAAGCCAAGTTCGTGGCTGTCGAAGAAATCCTTCACCCCAGCCCCGAACGGGAATGAGCGTATCCGCATCACGTCAACAATAATTCCCCGGGCCCGGAGAACATCGGCAGCCTCACGCACTGCGGCGTCGCAGGAGCCGATCATGACGAGGCCGACGTTGGCACCCTCCTGGAGCGTGAATACAGGGCCGGGCATTACGGTAGCCGCGTGGTCGAACTTGCGCCTGAGGCGATCCACCAGTTCAACGTAGGCGTCGGAGTCTTCCGTGTACAACGCATGCTTGTCATGTCCCGAGCCGCGAACGAAGTACGCACCCTTTCCTCCCACGCCCGGAAGCGTCCGGGCAGCAATGCCGTCGCCGTCAACATCAAGGAAGCGCGAGAATCTCTCAAGCTGGTCTACGGCGGCCCTGTCAAGCACCTTTCCGCGATCAGGACGATAGCTGTCATCCCAGGTGAAGCGCTTCACCATCCAGTCGTTCATGCCTATATCGAGATCGGTGGCCACGAATACCGGTGTCTGGAATCGTTCGGCGATATCGAAGGACTGAACCGCCATCTCGAACGCTTCACCAGGGTCTGCAGGGAAGAGCACGAGATGTCTGGTGTCACCGTGAGACGCATAGGCAAGCGAGAGCAGATCCGCCTGTTGAGTACGGGTGGGCATGCCAGTGGAGGGTCCACAGCGCTGGACGTCGAAGAAAACAGCCGGAATATCGGTGTAGTAGGCGAGCCCGATAAACTCCTGCATGAGTGATATGCCAGGCCCCGATGTGTTGGTGAATGCACGCGCGCCGGCCCATCCTGCACCGATTATTATTCCGGCCGCGGAGAGCTCATCTTCCGCCTGAAGGATGGCGTACTTGTGTTCCCCCGTTTCCTTGTCCACCCGATAGCGCTCGCAGAACGCCTTGAACTGTTCCATGATCGCAGTGGCGGGTGTTATCGGATACCACGCCCCGATAGTCGCACCCGCATAGAGAGCGCCAAGCGCGCATGCGGTGTTCCCATCCATAAGGATGCAGTCGCCGGTCCTGTCCATCGTCTCCAGATGGAAGGGTAGCGGGCACTCGAAGTGCTCCCTGGCGTAATCATAGCCGAGCTGAATGGCCTTGTGGTTGGAATCGAGCAGTCTGCGCTTCCGGCCGTACTTTTGCTCGAGCATCGCACTAACCACATCCATGTCGATGCCGAGCAGGGCTGCAAGCGAGCCTGCATACACGATATTGCGGAGCAGTGTGCGATCCCGGTCACCGACAAAGTTCTCCACGCACAGGCGGCCAAACGGAACGCCCAGTATGGTGACTTCCTCGCGCACCAGGTCGGGCTCGAGTGGCCAGGACGAATCGTAGAGCAGGTAGCCGCCGGGGCGGACGGCAGCGACGTCCCGGGCGTGCGTGGATGAATTCAGGGCTACCACCAGATCCAGCTCCGACGGACGGGCTGTGTAGCCATCCTTCGACACGCGGATCTCGTACCAGGTGGGCAACCCCTGGATGTTCGACGGGAAGATGTTTTTTCCAGTGACCGGTATGCCCATGCGGAAGATGGCCTGCATGAGAAGCGCGTTTGCGCTGGCGGAACCAGTGCCGTTTACGGTGCCGATCTTGAATGCGAAATCGTTGATGCCGCTCATGCGAAGATCATCCCGGCCTTTGGCTGCTTGAGATCGAAGAGCGCCATGTCCCATGCCGCCGTGGGACACCGCTCGGCACAGAGCCCGCAATGGAGACAGACATCCTCGTCCTTCACCATGATGCGATGCGTCTGCGGCAGGGGAACCGACTGATAGAGGGGCTGGCCGAGATTGAGCGCTGGCGCGGACAAGCGCATACGCAGCTCCTCTTCAGGTGAATCATTCGGCGTGATGGTGAGACAGTTGGTGGGGCAGACGTCGACACACGCATCGCACTCTATGCAGAGTGCAGCAGTGAAGTTCGTCTCCATGTCGCAGTTCAGGCAGCGTTGCACCTCAATGGCTGTCTGTTCCGGCGTGAAGCCGAGTTCAACCTCCGTGTCGAGGTCCTTGAAGCGGGTTGCAAGCTCCTCGTGCGTCATCTTCATGCGCTTCGAGGGCTCGTAGTAGTTGTCGTACGCCCAGCTGTGCATGCCCATCTTGGCGCTCGTCAGCGTCATGCCGTACGGCGGCCGCTCGTTTACATCGAGTCCGCGACAGAGGAGATCAATGGAGATGGCAGCCTGGTGACCGTGCGCCACGGCCCAGATGATGTTTTCCGGCCCCCACGCCGCATCGCCTCCAAAGAACACCTTAGGGTGGGTGCTCTGGTGTGTGCTGCGGTCCACGACCGGCATGCCGTGTTCGTCGAATGCGAGGCCGATGTCACGCTCGATCCAGGGGAATGCATTCTCCTGGCCGATTGCAAGAATGACTGCATCGCATGGAATAACCCTGGTGCCGAGTACACGGCTTGTCTGCCTGCCGCGTTCGTCGGTCGTCCACTCAAGAACATCAAACTCCATTCCCGTAAGCCTGCCTTCCTCGACAACGATGCGTCTGGGTGAATGGTTCTCAATGATCTCTATGAGCTCCTCCTCCGCATCTTCGAGCTCCCACTCGGAAGCCTTGAAATGCTCCCGACCACGCCGTGCCACCACCTTCACCTCGCTGGCACCCACCCGCTTCACCGTCCGGCAGCAGTCCATTGCAGTATTTCCGACGCCTATGACGATGACCCTTGGTTCAATCTTTTCGATGTGGCCGAAGTGGATGTTCGCCAGGAACTCTATGCCGATATGTACCTGCGATGGTGCGTCCCAGCGTCCGGGGATATCCAGATCCTTGCCCTTCGGTGCCCCACTGCCCACGTAGACGGCATCGAAGCCTTCATCCAGCAGCGTCCTAAGACTCGTTATCTCAGTGCCATAACGCATCGTGGCACCCATGTCGATGACATAGTCGCACTCCTCATCGAGCACACGCGTAGGCAGCCGAAACGACGGGATGTTGATGCGCATCAACCCTCCGGGTTTCTCGATGCGCTCGAAAATGGTGACGTCATAACCAACAGGCAGCAGATCGTTTGCAACCGTGAGAGCAGACGGTCCTGCACCAACAAGTGCAACCCGCTTGCCGTTGCCGACTTCCGGAGCCTGGGGCAGAAGCTGCCTGATTTCGTCCCGATGATCAGCAGCGACACGCTTGAGACGGCATATCGCCACTGGCTTCTCTTCCACTCGTGATCGCCTGCATGCCGGTTCGCAGGGTCTGTCGCAGGTGCGACC
>CAYSKN010000087.1:0-11610 GCA_964431565.1 uncultured Gemmatimonas sp. | reverse complement strand
TCCGGCCTTCCATGCCGTCCAGAGTGAAGATGGGAATGTAGACCGCCACGATAATCGCTATACCGAACAGGATTGGACGACCCACTTCTACAGCGGCCTTCTCAAAGACACCGAGCGAATGCACATCGTGATGATCCTCAAGGCGCCGGATAAAGTTCTCCATCATCACGATCGCGCCGTCCACAATGAGTCCGAAGTCGATCGCCCCGAGACTCATGAGATTGCCGGAGTAGCCGAAGATCGCCATGCCACCGAACGCGATCAGCATTGAGATCGGAATTACCGACGCGACGATCAGAGACGCCCGCGCGTTGCGCAGAAACAGGAACAGCACCGCGATCACAAGCAGCGCGCCTTCAATCAGGTTCTTCGCAACGGTCTTCGTGGTATGGCCCACAAGATCGGTCTGGTCATAGAACGGGACCACCTCGACGTGACTTGGAAGGGCGGTCCTGATCTGCGCCATGCGTTCGCGAACACGCCTGATCACAGCACGCGAATCGGCACCCTTGAGCATGAGCACCATTCCGCTCACCACCTCACCCACGCCGTCCTTGGTAACCACACCATTGCGGGGCAGCGCCCCACGCCTGACGGTGGCAATGTCAGAAACGCGCACAGGCGCGCCTGAGTATGAACCCACAACCACGCTGGCAATCTCTTCCAGGTCCTCAACCCTACCCAGTCCGCGGAGCATGAAACGTTCTCCACCCTGCTCTATGTAGCTGCCACCGAATGACATGTCGTTTCTGGCCAGCGCATCATGCACGTCAGCCAGCGTGAGACGTCGCGCGGCCAGATGAACCGGATCCACTTCCACCTCAATACGCTCCGTCAGTCCGCCCCAGGAGTTCACTTCGGATACGCCGGGTACAGCACGGAGACGAGGCCTGATTACGAAATCGTTAAGAGTCTTGAGATCGGTGAGCGACATCGAGTCGCTGGTGATGACGTACTGGTAGAGTTCCCCCATCGGTGTCGATACCGGCCCCAGCGTCGGTTCGATTCCGTCAGGAAGCGCATCCTTGGCATCACCAAGCCGCTGCTGGACAAGCTGTCGGGCGAAATACACGTCCACCCTGTCCGGGAACGGCACGGTGACCAGCGACAAGCCGTACTTGGAAACGGAACGTACCTGCTCAGCGCCGGGGACACCCATGAGGCTGGATTCGACTGGGTAGGTTACCAGGCGCTCCACCTCCTCCGGTGGCATTCCGGGTGCCACGGTTATCACCTCTACCCGTGTGCCCGTTAGGTCGGGGAAGGCATCAAATGGAATATGCTGAAGCGCATAGAGACCGCCCACCACGAGGGCGAGCGTCAGGCCCACTATCAACCCCCGACGCCGAAGCGCGAAATGGATCAGTGCACGCATCTACTTCAGCCCAGGCTTCCGCGTCGCCTCAGCACTTCTGCCTTGGCAATGGCAGCGCCGCGCACGATGACCTGCGTCCCTTGAGTGAGCCCGGCGATCACCTCGATCCGGTCAGCACTTCGTCTGCCTGCGCGAACCGGGACGGCTCGCAGAGATACTCCGTTGTTACGACGCTCGGCCACGAACACCACCGTGTCACCCTCAACGACCTGGATTGCAGCCATCGGTACGACTACAGCCTGAGCCTCACTCTTTCCGAGCACGTTTGCCTGGACAAATGACTCGGCCCGGCCAGGCGGAATACCCTCCGGGCGGGCCAACACCTCAATGGTGCGGGTAAGCGTATCCACTGTGGGAGCAACCCGGGTCACCACTGCCGTATGCAGGTCTCCCGGTGACTCAGTGAGCGAATAACGTACCACGCTCCCCACCCCGACACCGGAAGCGGCACTCTCGGTGAGGCGCAACTGCAGTTGCAGCCGGCGCGGATCGCCGACTGTGATCAGGGGCGAGCCCGGCAGGACCACCGTCCCGGGTTGCGCCATCCGCTCCACCACGACTCCGGCGATCGGGGTAATGATCAACACATCATGATCGTCGGCACCTTCGGGCAGCGGCCCCTCTCCTGCAAGATGTGACACCAGGGCCTGCGCATGATCGCGATCAGCGACCGCAGCATCGTATGCTGCCGTGGCCACCTTGAGCGAAACCTGGGCACGCTCAAGCTCGGCACGAGACAATGCGCGCGCATCGAACAGCCTCTGTGCCCTTCCCTCAGCCGTCATGGCAAGGTCGCGCTCGGCGGTGGCTGCTGCCAGTCGTGCCTGCGAAGCCGCCAGCTCACTCCGCGCATCCATGATCTCATGGCTGTGGATCATCACGAGAGCCTGCCCGGCCCTCACTCGATCACCCACCCTGACCACCACGCTCGCTATCCGACCCTCTGTTATGGAACCCATGGTCTCAAGCGCACTCGGATCCAGCATTAGCCTACCCGGAACTGTCACAGACGACTGCCACGCGATCAACCGCGCCGTGTCGATCGTGAATCCGGCGATATCCGCGGCTTCCGCCGAAAAGGTGACCGTGTCGATCCGCGAGTCGGCACTGGCTTCGGATGTACCGGCTCCTTCGGGCGTAGTGCTGCCACAGCCGACGGAAAGGATCACCAGCAACGGAATCGAAATGGTCCCAGACCACCTGAACAAGGTCATGATCAGCGTCCTGACGACAACGTGGAATACACCGGAAGATCGAGGGGGCCAAGAGCGTCGAGCCCTGCCCCTATGGCCAGCTCAAGTTCAAGACGACCAAGCCAGGCTTCGACGATCCAGTGCAAATGCGCCTGAATGGCATCGGTCGACGCTCGTTCCGCATCTAGCAGCTCCACAAGGGAGATTTGCCCCTCGCTGTAGGCCACACGCGCGATGTCACCAACATCGCGCCCACGAGTCGTGAATGTGGACGCGGCAGCCTCTGAATCACGTATCTGGTTGTATCTCTGGAGTGCCACACGTACTGCCCCTTCAACCAGCAACCGGGCATCGTCCAGGTGCGCTCTCGCCTGCATGAGTTCGCCACGCGAGCGCTGCCGCGCACCACTGTTGCGATTGAAGAGCGGCAACGGCATGGCAATGCCGATCTGCCCGGCAATAATGCCGCCGGTCTGCTTCGTTCCGCCCTGAAGCTCGACTTCACCAATCACGCCTCGCTGCTCGGCCGCCAGCAGTCGTTCTGTCTCGCGAACAGCGGCCTCGCCAGCCAGTACTTCCGGACGAAAGCGCAGAGCGAGCGTACGCAATTGAAGCGAATCGGGAGGTGGAGGCAGCGATGGAGGAGTCAGTGGAGGCAGTACCACTGGCGAATCTCCCGTCCTGCCCATGAGTCGCGACAGTTCCGCCACAGCCTCAGCCGTTTCCGCCCGGGCACTCGCCACAGCCAGGTCCGCACGGTCCGCCTCAAGTGAAGTGCGCAGACCCACTGCCTCCGACACAAGCCCCTCACTCAGGCGCCGGGTGTCGATATCCGCAACCTCGCGCAGTGCCGCAGAATGATTTTCCAAGGCCCTCTGAATCTCGGATGCCACGGAAGCCCGCAGCCAGGCACCAGACACCTGTAATTCAGCGAATCGCCATTCGACAACGCGATTCTCCTGTGCACGTGTCTTGCCCGCTGTTGCTGACTGTCGCAGTGCCACACGGCGGCCCGTCAGATCGAACGGAACCAGAGCGGTTGTGAAAATGTCCGGCTGCAACGAACTGCCAAAACTCTCCTTACGCCATTCAAGGGTGGGGTTGGACCACTGCGTACTCTCACGAGCGAGCCCGAGTGCCGTCTGTTCACGCGCCAGCGCGGCCCGATGCAGAGGACCATTCTGCCGTGCAAACACGAGCGCATCCTGCAGCGTGAGAGGCACTCCGGAAACCCGTTGGGCTGCGGCAGAGCCGCTCATTACCAGTAATGCGGACAGCGATAATAGAGCGAACGGGGCAATCGGAGCAACAGCGGACCGCTTGGCCGTCCTCCGGGACCATGCCCTCATATATCGCTGTGCACCTACAACCACACGCAACGGCGTGCGAACGCGCCATACGTACCCGAAGCCGCGATCGCTGACGGTGCCTCCTGTCCTTTCGCTCATACCCGATGGTAGCAACGTTTCATGAATGCACCGTGAACAACGGCAAGCTGACAGTGAATTTGGTACCTCCCAGGTCTGACTCAAGCACATCTATGCTGCCGCCATGCCTTCGCACGATCCACACCGCTATGGCCAGACCAAGACCGCTGCCGTCGGCCCTTTTCTTTCGTGCCTGCTCGCCACGATAGAAGCGGTCAAAAATACGTTCGCGCTCGGCCAGTGGAATACCGATCCCACTGTCGTGTACTTCCAGTCGCGCCATTCCCTGCTCGGGACGAACAGACAATATCACCTCGCCATTGGTGCGGTTGTAACGCAAGGCGTTATCGAGAAGGATGCCAACCAGTCTCCCCAGCAGCACGGGGTCGCCTCTGATTGGTGTTTCCTCCATTGAGCCGAAGTCGAGACGGACGCCCATGCGTTCGGCCTGTGGACCACACCGCGGAAGTTCGTCTGCTAGCAGATCGTCGAGAAAAAGTCCCTGCTGCAGTGGTTGCTCGTCTCCGGCAGCGTCAGCACGTGCCAGCTGCATGAGTTCGTCGACCTGCCGCGACACAGCGAGAAGCTCACCTTCGAGGGAGCGCAGCACGGTTTCATCGGCCCGCGATGTCTCGAGCAGAGCCAGCTCCACCCTGGCCCGCATGCGAGCAATGGGGGTGCGAAGCTCGTGCGCCGCATCCGCGAGAAACTGGCGCTGCTGCGACAGAGCTCCGTCCAGACGATCAAGCAACGCATTGAAGCGCAACCCGAGGCGCCCGATCTCGTCGCGGGGATCGTCCACGGGCAGGCGTGAGCTGCTGGACGGGGCAATTCTGACAACGGCATCCGCCATGGCCTCGACAGGACGGAGCGTCCGGCCTGTCAGCCACCAGCCTGCACCACCGGCACAAAGCACCAACAATGGAATTCCGATGAGGAACCAGCGATCAATACGACTTCGAAAACTCTGGATGTTCGCGAGGCTTGCCGTCACTTCCACGTCAAACCCGGGCGCAATGGCCGGATCCAGCGCGAACCGCACGGTTCTTGTTGGAACATTGGCAAGCGGAACCGCTACTCGTACCAGCGCTGCAGAATCACCCAGAATCGTACCGTCCGGTCTCCGCACCCGTATGACGCGGTCATCGAAAACGAGCTCCTCCGTAACGTGCTCAATCGTGCCTTCGATTGTGCGACGCTCGTGGATTTCCGTGCGGAAGAACTGTTGAACCAGAGCCGCGGAAGCGACCACTGATTCATTGAACTCACGCTCCAGAGTGGCACGGAGTGCGAAACGCAGTGCGGTTGCAGCCGACAACAGGGCTAGGAACAGTGTGGCCGCATAAAGTGCGGTCAGCCTGAGGCGGATGCGCGGCAGACGCTTGTCAGAACGCCACCTGTGAGTAGTCGCTCGTACGCCTGTCACGCCACAACCAGTAATGGCACCGGTGGATCTCAGTCCCGCGTTTGAGCGCCGAGTCTGTAACCGGCACCTCGCACCGTTACCAGCAGCGGCACCTCTCCTTCCACATCGATCTTGCGGCGCAGGCGGGCAATGTAGACATCGATCACGTTGCTCATTGGATCGAAATTGTAATCCCAGGCGTGCTCACCAATGTACTCGCGCGTCAGCACGTTCCCTGATCTTCGCATGAGTACAGCGAGCACGGCATACTCCTTGGTCGTGAGCGAGATCAGCCGTTCGTTGCGCGCGGCCTCACGAGTGGCGAGGTCGAGTATCAGGTCACTTACCTGCAGATGCGTGGGTGCAGCATGATCTGGCCGGCGCATCAGGGCACGGAGCCTTGCCGCGAGTTCTCCCAACGCGTAGGGCTTGACCATGTAATCGTCCGCGCCCAGATCGAGACCGGTTATCCTGTCTTCCACGGCATCGCGGGCGGTGGCCATCAGAATCCGGGGAGCAGGTGAGCGGGACCGGAACACGGTACAGAGTTTAAAACCGTCATCATCGGGTAGACGAATATCGAGTACCACTACATCGTACGGGCTGACGGCGGCCAGTTCACGCGCCATCTTGCCGGTAGCAGCCGGATCCACCGCAAATCCCGACGCTCTCAGGTAAGCCGTTGCGCTGACCCGCAACGTATCGTCGTCTTCCACCAGGAGCACGCGCATCCATGGCAATCTATCGTTCAGCCTGACGAACGTATGGGCGACCGAGAAGCAAGGACACATTCCACCACCGGGGAGTGGGCCATTGCGCACCCCCGACCTCGCCCCCGCATCGGGGTGGTAATGGGCGGTGGTGCGCTCAAGGGAATGGCTCACCTGGGAGCGCTTCGGGCGCTGGACGAAGCTGGTATCAAACCCGCACTCTATGCCGGTACCAGCATCGGAGCCATGATGGCAGCCGCCGTGGCGAGCGGTCGCACCGTGGATCAGCTGCTGGAGCGGGCCAGCCGTTTTCGCAGGCGCGACCTCTTCAGGATTAATCACATCGGCATGCTGATGGAGCGTATGCAGTCACGTTCCATCTACCTTGAGGCGCCACTCAGGACGCTGTGCGAGGAACTTGTCGATGAGGGCACATTCGATACGTTTAGGACCCCACTCCTTGTCACAGCAGTAGACCTCGAAAACGGGATTCCCCTTGTTTTCGGCAGGCCGGGGTTACGCGCCGTGAAGGTGCGCGATGCCGTCTACGCCTCATGTGCCCTGCCCGGTTTCTTCCCGCCGGGCGTCGTGGGCAACCGGGTCTGCATTGACGGCGGCACTACTGACAACCTTCCCATCGCCATCAGCGCACTGGAGACCGACGCCATCATTGCCATCGATGTCGGCATTGCTGACGTCCCGGTCGCCACAGGCGTGGCTGAGCAGGGCTTCGCGTCCATCTTCATGCGCGCAGCAGCAATAATGATGCATGAGCAGCAGCAGAGCGTCCTGGATCACTGGACCGCGCCGGCCCTGCTGCTTGTTCGCCCCCCCGTATCACACATCGGCCCCTTCTCGTTCCGGCACATTGATGAGCTCATCGACCTGGGATATCGATCCACGCGTGAAGCACTGGGCTCGCTGCAGGAAATGCTCGACTCACCCGGTGGCATCTTCCCGCGCCGCGAGGTGAAGATCACAGTCGACCGGGATCGTTGCACCGGCTGCGGACTCTGTGTGGCGCGGGCACCAGAACTCATGGCACTGGATCGGCAACAGAAGGCATTCCCTCTGCTCCCGATTCACGAATTCTCACCGGCAGATGACGGTTTGGGACAATGTTGCCCTTGGGAAGCCATCCGCGTGGAGACAACCGGCGCCAAACGATCGATCGCCAGCCAAGTCGCGAGGAGCGCCTGAGCGCCAGTACAGAAAGCCGATCCTGGTGACCCGGTCACATTCCGGCAGCACGAAGGATATTATCTGATAGCCTCGTCGGTACCGGGCGTCCCCGTTTGGAGACGACACGGCGCGATGAGTGGCTCCATTCCGGACGCGCGTGGCCACCCGAGGGGTTGGTGCGCGCAGCTCATCCTCACTTATGGCGCATCCCAATTCATTCGGCAGCCGCTCCACGCTCCGTGTGGGCGATCGCTCCTACACCTACTACAGGCTGGCCGCCCTCGATGCACTACCAGGGAGCACAGCCAAGACTCTGCCCTTCTCCCTTCGGGTCCTCCTGGAGAACCTGCTGCGGGGTGAGGACGGCTCCTTTGTAACCAGGGAAGACATCGAGGTCCTCGCTCATTGGAATATCAAAGAACCCGTGGACAAGGAAGTTGCCTTCCGAACCGCACGGGTCCTGCTTCAGGACTTCACCGGGGTCCCATGCGTGGTCGATCTGGCCGCGATGCGCGACGCCATGGTGGCACTCGGAGGTGATCCCACAAGGATAAATCCGCTCCAGCCAGTGGATCTGGTGATCGATCACTCGGTGCAGGTGGATGAGTATGGCAACGAGGCAGCTTTTCTAGTAAACACCGAGCGTGAATTCGAACGAAATGCTGAACGCTATCAATTCCTGAAATGGGGGCAGACGGCGCTGCGTGATTTCCGTGCAGTACCACCAGGCACCGGTATCTGTCACCAGGTCAATCTGGAGTACCTCGGACAGGTTGTCTTCACCGCGCGGAACGGTGACGAGCTTCTCGCCTACTGCGATTCACTCGTGGGTACAGACTCGCACACTACCATGATCAACGGCCTCGGAGTCATGGGCTGGGGTGTGGGCGGCATAGAGGCTGAGGCTGCCATGCTCGGCCAGCCCGTAAGCATGCTTGTTCCGCAAGTCGTCGGATTCAAGCTCCACGGCAAGCTCCCCGCCGGGGCGACAGCCACCGACCTCGTGCTCACCGTGACCGAGATGCTTCGCAAGAAGAAGGTCGTCGGTCAGTTTGTCGAATTCTATGGTGCAGGGCTGTCCAGTCTCGCCGTTGCTGATCGTGCCACCATCGGCAACATGTCACCGGAATATGGGGCCACGATGGGTTTCTTCCCGGTCGACGCCGAGACGCTCAAGTACCTGCGGCTGACCGGTCGGAGTGAAGCGCAGATCGCACTTGTCGAAGCCTACTGCCGTGAGCAGGGAATCTTTCGCACGGACGATACACCAGATCCGGAGTTCACCGACACGATCGAGCTTGATCTGGCTGCGGTGGTGCCCAGCATAGCAGGCCCAAAGCGCCCTCAGGACCGTGTGCCACTCAGCGAGAGCAAACGGATGTTCCGTGAGACACTCGCGACGCAGTTGGCATCCCAGGCGGCTGTTGCCGCGGCAGCAATCCCAGCAGGCTCACCCGCTGCCCGCATGGTATCCGAAGGCTCACCGATCGACACCAATCAGGGCATACACGTAACACACAACGGTGAGAGCTTCAGGCTTCAGCACGGTGATATCGTCATAGCGGCGATAACAAGCTGCACCAACACGAGTAATCCCAGTGTCATGATCGCTGCCGGTTTGCTGGCGCGCAATGCAGTGACCAAGGGTCTCAAGTCAAAGCCGTGGGTGAAGACATCACTGGCCCCGGGCTCAAAGGTGGTTACCGAGTACTACGACAAGGCTGGGCTCACCGAGCCACTTGAGGCGCTCGGCTTCAACCTCGTTGGATATGGCTGTACCACGTGCATCGGCAATTCGGGCCCGCTGCCCGCGGCCATCTCCGAAGCCATCGATGTGGGCAGGCTGAACGTGACAGCAGTGCTGTCGGGCAACCGCAACTTCGAGGGCCGTATCAATCCTCAGACACGATTCAACTACCTCATGTCGCCACCCCTGGTGGTGGCCTACGCTCTGGCTGGTCGCATGGATATCGACCTCGCCTCCGAACCGCTCGGCATTGGCACTGAGGGGCCGGTATTCCTCCGCGACATCTGGCCCTCGCCCAGCCAAGTGGAAGACACGATTCTGTCCAGCGTGAAGCGTGAGCAATTCACGCGCCAGTATGCGGATGTCTTCAAGGGTGATGCTCACTGGCAGGCGATCGAGGCTCCCACCGGCAATCAATACGCCTGGGATGCCAACAGCACCTATGTCAAGAATCCTCCCTACTTCGAAGGCATGACCATGGCGCCACCGGGCATCCTGCCAATTGCCGGAGCCCGGGCACTCGGAATGTTCGGAGACTCCGTAACCACCGACCATATCTCGCCGGCCGGTTCCATCGCCGAACAGAGCCCTGCCGGTACCTACCTCAGGTCGCTGGGAGTGGAGAAGAAAGATTTCAACTCGTACGGATCGAGACGCGGCAATCACGAGGTGATGATGCGCGGCACGTTTGCCAATATCCGGCTCAAGAACGAACTCACAGACGGTAGGGAAGGCTGGTGGACAGCGACTGCACCAGGCGGTGAGGCCAAACCGATCTTTGACGTGTCCATGGAGCGCCAGGCCACGGGCATCCCGCAGATCGTCATAGCCGGAAAGGAGTACGGCACCGGATCATCACGCGACTGGGCAGCGAAGGGCACGATGCTCCTGGGTGTTCGTGCGGTCATAGCAGAAAGCTTCGAACGCATCCACCGGTCCAATCTCGTGGGTATGGGTGTGTTGCCGCTGGAGTTCGTGGACGGCGAAACCCGCCAGAGCATCGGCCTCAGCGGCTTCGAAACATACGATATCATCGGACTCGACGACTCGCTGAAAAAGCGTGCCATGCTCACCGTCAAGGCCACGGCAGCCGATGGCAGTGTTAAGACATTCCCCGTGCGCTGCCGTATAGACACACCCGAGGAGATGCAGTACTACCGGCACGGCGGCATCCTACAGTACGTGCTGCGAAGTCTCGTGGCCATGTAGGCGTATGGGCGTGATGGCAAAGTTGACGGCGATCGGGGCGTTGCTTCGCTCGCCGTCCGTGCTCTTGTCCAATACCACGTGTAGTAATCAGCATGATCACGCTGCTCATCAATCCTGCTGCCAATCGTGGACGTGCTGCACTGCGGGCACGGGAGATCGAGCGCGTACTTGCCCTTAAGAACAGCGTCCGCCGTGTGGAAACGACCGGGCGCGGCGACGAGCGCCGTCTCGCACGTGAAGCATGTGAAGTGGGCGCTAGTGCGCTCGCTGTTGTGGGGGGCGACGGTGCTGCGCATCACGCGGCCCGCGGCCTGCTCGAAGCCGGGGCACCCATACCGATGGCAATCATTGCAGCGGGGACCGGCAATGACTTCGTCAAATCGATCGGGAGCCCTTCCCATGACATCGATGCCATGGCCACTCGCATTGCACGCGGCGAGACCCGTACCATCGATGTCGGTGTTATCGATGGTGTTCCCTTCCTGAATGCCGCCGGGTTCGGACTGGATGTCGAGATACTCCGCCGCATGGAACAGTCGGTACGCCTTCCGGGCATCGCTCCATACGTCACCACCGCCCTGCGTACACTCCTGAACTACGGTGGCTTCCATGCCGCGCTACGCCATGACGAGAATCCCTCCGCAATGGACTTGTCACAGGATGCCCGTGGCAAACAATTGGATCTCCGCCTGATGACCGTATTCGCCAATGGGACATGCTTCGGCGGGGCCTTTCGCATCGCGCCGGATGCCTCTGTCGAGGACGGAACCCTCGACGTGATTGATGTTGGCGATGTTCCGTGGTGGCAGCGCCCGTCGCTGTTTCTGCGTGCCATTCGTGGCACACACGTGCGCTCACCGATAGTTCAAACCACCGTCGGCAGCAAGTTCATGATTCGCTTCGACACCCCACCCACGTTCGAGGCAGATGGAGAACTGTACCAAGCGTCATCCACCACGCTCGTCGTCAGTCTGAGCATGCGTGCACTTCGAATCATCACATGAACACTGCCCTGAACGGGAACCACCCGAACCGTTGTTCAACGGCCCGGGTGGCTTCCCCTGTTCGCCCCCTCCACGAAGCGACCAGCACATCTCTCCCAACTACGAACATTCCACTGCTCTGATCTCTTGATATTCATACATCGCTCCCAGCCCCTGGGTTCCGCTGTGGCAGTGGCCTCCGGAGCTTTCTACGGACGCCTTACGTCATGTCCGATTATGCCGCCAAGCACTGCTCCGCCTATAGCACCGATAGCCGCCCCCTTGGCCTTGTCACGAGAGGACAACACGCCGATCGCGGCACCTGCCGCAGCTCCATAGATGGCGCCCTTTTCAGTCTGACGCCGACCTGCTTCAGTCG
>CAYSKN010000086.1:0-11836 GCA_964431565.1 uncultured Gemmatimonas sp. | reverse complement strand
CCGCGTCGTGTCTTGAGCAACGACGACATATCGTCAATGGGCGTCGATACCAGTGATGAATGGATCGTGGAGCGTACCGGTATTCGTGAGCGCCGCATCACGGGTGAGGGTGAATCACTCAAGAGCTTGGCTGCAGATGCCTCCCGCCAGGCAATGAAACGTGCAGGGGTTCAGCCGGGCGAGATTGATGTCATTGTCCTCGCCACAGCATCACCCGATCATCTGCTGCCCTCCACAGCTGTTGAGGTGCAGACCGATCTTGGCTGCACACGTGCGGCAGCCTTCGACATCGGTGCGGCATGCTCGGGCTGGCTCTATGCCACCATGGTGGCCGAGTCACTCATCGCCCTGGGTACTGCCAACACAGTGCTCGTGATCGGAGCCGAGCGGCTGAGCGCAATCGTGGACTGGACAGATCGTAACACCTGCATCGTATTCGGCGACGGAGCCGGCGCTACAGTCATGCGTAAGGCTGAGCGTGGCCGGCGAGGCATTCTCGCGGGCTTCATGCGATCCGACGGATCGCTTGCCGAGCTGCTGTGGCGCCCGGCAGGAGGGGGCGTCATGCCGTTCTCCACCGAGACTTTCGAAAGACGGCAGCACTTCATCCACATGTCGGGGAGGGAAGTCTTTAAGCACGCCGTCCGATCCATGGCCGAAGCCACCGACCGTGCACTTGATGCGGCACGGCTTTCCGCCGCCGATGTCGACCTCCTCATTCCACATCAGGCAAATATCCGCATTATCGAGGCCACCGCGAAACACGCCGGAATTTCCATGGACAAGGTTTTCGTCAACCTCGACCGGTTCGGTAATACATCCGCCGCGTCCATTCCGATTGCCCTTGACGACGCCGTGCAGCAGGGTCGTGTCAAGGAAGGCTCAACCGTGCTTTTTGCCACCTTCGGAGCTGGCTTCACATGGGGATCGCTCGTCATCCGTTTCTGATGTTGTGCACGCCCGCGTCCGCACGCTGATGTACCACCTTCCAACGCCCTGTCTCCCTTTCAAGGCACTCTGCCGATGACCAACAAGTTCGTATTGCTGCTGCCGGGTCAGGGGTCACAGAAGGTAGGCATGGGAAGGGACATATTTGACGCGTTCCCGGCGGCGCGCGATGTCTATCACGCCGTCGACGACGCGGTGGGCAGTGCACTTTCGCTGCTCGCTTTCGAGGGGCCTTCGGAAGAACTGACCCGCACCCTGAACGCGCAGCCGGCACTGCTTGCCCATACCGCTGCGGTGTGGACTGTACTCAGGGACGTCATTGGACCGGCGACCGTGGCAGCAGCCGGTCACTCACTGGGTGAAATTTCCGCGTACCATGTGACGGGAGCGCTCAACGTGGCTGGAGCCGCACGCATCGTTCGTCGGCGTGGCGAGCTCATGTATGAGCAAGGACTTGCCCGACCCGGGGCCATGGCAGCGATTCTCGGAGTGCTCTCCTTACCCATCGAGAATCTGTGTGAGCAGGCGGCGGGTAGCGGCATCGTGGTGCCGGCCAATTACAACAGCGATGATCAAGTGGTTGTATCAGGTGAGGTGGCTGGAGTCGAGCGGGTGATGGAGTTGGCCAGGGAGGCAGGCGCCAGGCGTTGCCTGCCGCTGCCGGTAAGCGGGGCGTTTCATTCGCCACTGATGGCACCGGCAGAAGACGGATTGGCGGCCGCTCTCGATCGTGAAGCATGGAGGAACCCCGACGTACCCGTATTCGTCAACGTCGACGCCGGAGCTGTCAGCGAGGCATCTGTGGCGCGTGAGTTGCTCATAAGGCAGCTCACAGCACCGGTACAGTGGACGCGAGTGATGCGCAGACTGGCTGCCAGCTACCCCAATGCTACATTCGTTGAAGTCGGTACGGGAGCGGTCTTGACCGGCCTGGCCCGACGAATTGTACCGGGTGTGAAGGCACTGACATGCGGGACAGTGTCCGAAGTGGAGAAACTGCTCGCACTCATTCAGCAAGGGGCATGACGATGACCGCAACCGCCGCTAGGCCCGGTGTCTGCATTGATCTCACCGGCAGAGTGGCGCTCGTGACCGGTTCAACCCGGGGTATTGGGCGAGCGATTGCCGAATCCTTGGCTCGTGCTGGCGCGCGCGTCGCCGTTACGGGTCGTGACGCCGTAAGATCAGCCGCTGCCGCACAGGAGATTTCAGCGCTCACCGGGGTGGAGGTGCGCGGATATGCCGTGGACGTGGGGGAGACAGCACAGGCCACTGCTCTTGTCGGGACGGTCGAGAGGGATTTCGGCGCTTTGGATATTCTTGTCAACAACGCCGGTCTGACTCGTGACAATCTGATGATGCGCCTCAAGGATGAGGACTGGAATGCTGTCATGGACGCCAATCTTCGGGGCGCGTTTGCGACCTGTCGCGCTGCGAGTCGCAGCATGATGAAGCGCAGGTGGGGACGCATCATCAATGTTGCAAGCGTTGTCGGAATCACAGGCAACAAGGGGCAGGTGAACTACGCTGCCAGCAAGGCAGGGCTGATAGGTCTGACGAAGTCAATTGCCAAGGAGCTTGCCTCGCGCAACATCCTCGCCAACGTCGTTGCTCCCGGCTTCATTGAAACCGACATGACGGCGGCTATGACCGGAGAGGCCAAGACAGGTTTGAGCGTCGGCATACCCCTCGAACGGCTCGGTACGCCTGAAGATGTCGCAGGCATTGTACTCGTGCTTGCTTCAGATCTGACCAGTTATGTGACCGGCCAGGTCTTCGTGGTGGATGGTGGTCTCGTGATGTG
This sequence comes from uncultured Gemmatimonas sp., assembly GCA_964431565.1. Taxonomy (GTDB): domain Bacteria; phylum Gemmatimonadota; class Gemmatimonadetes; order Gemmatimonadales; family Gemmatimonadaceae; genus Gemmatimonas. Next base: position 9,084 of record CAYSKN010000086.1, on the reverse strand, counting down.
ACATCAGAATCGGGACAGATCTGACGTTCATGACCCTCCCAGTGGTACCACACCGCGGCTAACTTTCCCGCTTTCCCACTCTCATACAACAACAGAGGAACAGTTCCCATGGCGGACAACGCGTCGAAGATCAAGGATATCATCGAGAAGGAGCTCGGCGTGGAGCGCGAGAAGCTGACTCCGGAAGCAAGCTTCATCGAAGACCTCGGTGCCGACTCCCTGGATATCGTGGAACTGGTCATGGAGTTCGAGAAGGAATTCAATATCGACATCCCTGACGAGGACGCCGAGAAGCTCCGCACCGTCGGCGATGCGGTCACATATCTTGAGGGGAAGGTCGCCGGTTGATGAGACGGCGGGTGGTCGTCACTGGCCTCGGTGCGGTCACGCCGGTCGGGAACGATGTGCCGACAACCTGGAAATCGTTGCTGGCAGGCGTCTCCGGTGGTGCGCCAATCACCCGCTTCGATGCCAGTACCTTCAAGGTGCAGTTCGCATGTGAGGTGAAGGGGTTCGATGCGGGTCTGTACATGGACCGCAAAGAGGCAAAGCGGGCGGATCTCTTCACCCAATATGGCGTAGCGGCATCCGTGCAGGCGATGGAGGACGCCAGCCTTTCCCAAGGCGATTTTCGTCCCGAAGACTGCGGTGTCATCATCGGCAGCGGGATCGGTGGCCTGACAACCATGGAAGAGCAGCACACGGTGCTGATGACCCAAGGTGGTCGGCGCATCTCGCCCTTTTTCGTGCCCATGTACATCGCTGATATAGCGGCGGGTGTGGTCTCCATGCGCTTCGGCGCCAAGGGACCCAACTACTGCACGGTCTCGGCGTGTGCATCAAGCGCACATGCAATTGGCGAGGCGTTCCGCACCATAGTGTACGGAGACGCTGACGTCATGATCGCGGGCGGCGCCGAGGCCTCGGTTCGTCCGATGGCGATCGGTGGCTTTGCCAGCATGACAGCGCTCTCCGAGCGAAATGACTCACCTTCCACTGCATCACGTCCCTTTGATGCGACACGCGACGGATTCGTGCTGGGCGAGGGTGCAGGTGTGGTGGTGCTAGAGGAACTTGGACATGCCGCACGCCGCGGAGCCCGCATTTATGGCGAGGTAGTGGGATATGGCGCCACCGGCGATGCATATCACCTGACCGGTCAGCCGGAAGCACATGAGGGGCTTCAGCGAGCGATGCGCAGGGCTCTGAAGGATGGCAGGCTCGACCCCACTGAGGTGGATTACGTGAATGCACACGGCACATCCACGCCTCTAAATGATCCAAACGAGATTCTGGCGATCAAGGCAGTATTCGGTGATCATGCCGGAGAATTGTCTGTCAGTTCCACCAAGTCGGCGACCGGCCACATGCTCGGAGCCGCTGGTGGTGTGGAGTTCATTGCCTGTGCGCTTGCCCTTCGCGATGGGCTGATCCCGCCCACCATCAATTACACCACCCCCGATCCCGACTGCGATCTGGATGTCACACCGAACACGCCCAAAGCCCGTCCGGTGAATATCGCGATCTCCAACAGCTCCGGATTCGGTGGTCACAACGTCTCGATCGCCATTCGACGGTGGACAGAATAGCATCGTCGGCACATCGTTTGAGGTGACGCGCGGCAGATGACGTCGCGCCAACGTCGGAGTGGGTCCTGATGCCGCTTGCTGCACCGTTCGACCTGTCGAGACTGCGTGATCCAAGCCTTCTTCCCATTGGCAGGAAGCTGGTGTTGGGAGAACGCCTCAGTGTGTCCGATGGAATCACGCTGTTCCGCTCACACGACTTGCTCGGCGTGGGAGCGATGGCCGACGCCGTTAACCGCCTGAGACATGGTGACCGGGTGACGTTCGCCGCCAATCAGCATATCAACCCCACGAACGTCTGCGTTCTGCGTACCACATGCAAGTTCTGCGGTTTTGCCCGGCTCCCCAAGGAAGACGGCGCGTATCGCTACACCATCGATCAGGTGCTGGCGGAGTCTGACAGGGCGGATGACACGATTACCCGCGAATTTCATATAGTTGGCGGGCTCGACATGAAGACCGGACTGGACTACTACACCACGATGTTCCGGGCACTCAAGGCCCGACATCCGCAGGTGCACATCAAGGCGCTTACGGCCACCGAGATTGCGCATATTGCACGCATCGAGAGGAAGAGCCATGAGGAGGTCCTGATCGCGCTGCGCGAATCAGGTCTCGACACGCTCCCCGGTGGTGGAGCCGAGACGTTCAGTGCCGCCGTACGCGATGTAATCGCACGCAAGAAGCTCGGCGGAGTCGACTTCATTAACGTACATCGTACAGCCCACGGTCTTGGCATTCGCTCCAACTGCACCATGCTCTACGGTCACGTGGAGAGCATGGAAGAACGCGCAGAGCACTTGGCCATGCTGCGCGACCTGCAGGATGAAACGGGAGGGTTCCTTGCCTACATACCTCTGGCCTACCACCCCGATGGCAACGATCTGGGGAGACAACTGGGTCGCGAAGGTACATCCAGCACCGGTGCCGATGATCTGCGCAACCTTGCTGTGGGACGTCTCTTCCTCGATAATTTCGAGCACATCAAGTCACACTGGGTCATGGTTACGGCACCGATCACTCAACTGTCACTCCACTTCGGAGTGAATGACATCGAGGGCACGGTGGTGCGTGAGAAGATCTATCACTCGGTTGGTGCCCACACTCCGCAGGGGATGGCGCTGGCTCAATTGCTCAGCCTCATACGCGGAGCCGGCAAGACTCCTGCTGAACGCGATTCGTTCTATAATGTGCTGCGCGAATTCGGCCCCGATGACGAGACGGGCAGGATGGCCGGCGTGGCTGCGCATCTTGCGGCAGCGGCCTCCTGATCAATGCTCCGCATCGGTCGCATCCGTTACGTCAATTGCTATCCGGTCTACGGTGCGATTGATCGCGGAATCGTGCCGTTCACGGGTACGCTTATTGATGGTGTGCCGACGGATCTCAACAGAATGATGGCGGCGCGGGAACTGGATGTAAGTGTCGTTTCCGCAGTCGAGTACGCACGCGATGCCACCCGGCTGCTTCTTCTCCCCGAAATCGGCATCACAAGTGACGGGCCGGTACGAAGCGTCATGCTTTTCAGCAAACGCGCTCCCCACGATCTTGGTGGACGTCGGGTTGTCGTGAGCCGCAGCAGCATGACATCCGTTGCACTGCTTGAGCTGCTGTTCGAGCACGTCTGGCGATGCCGTCCGGCGTTCGTTCCGGGCGATGCGGAGCTTTCTGATATCCAGGGTTTCGATGCTGAGCCGCACGACGCCCGGCTTGTGATAGGCGATGCTGCACTCAGGCTGTTCGACGACATCAATCGTGGCGGGCCGTGGTCGAGATACTACCCATGGCGCGAAGATCTCGGAGCATCGTGGAAAGCGTGGACAGGTCTGCCCTTCGTGTTCGCTGTATGGGTTGCGCGTCGCACCACGCCCATCCACGCAGCGCTGTCTGCACACGCTTCGCTGATCGCATCGCGCGACTGGGGTTTGGAACATCTCAACGCGCTCGCCCATCAAGCATCAATATCGAGCGGTGTTCCGGCAGACACCTGCATGGAGTACTTCTCCGGACTCGACTACCGTCTGTCCTATCCGCAGTTGGCTGGGTTGACGGAGTTCTTCCGTCGCCTGGTATTGGCTGGCCATGTGCCTGACGGAACGCTCGCCTTCCTGCCGGCCGCCTGATGGCAATTCTCACGACAAACCTGATCGACCCGAGTCGCTGCCATGCGTGACCTGCTGGATTTCTACAACAACGCACCACTGCTCGAACTCGGCCTTGAGGCGGATCGGATCCGCGAGGCCATGCATCCTGGGCGTGTTGTGACATACATCGTGGATCGCAACATCAACTACACGAATGTCTGCGTGGCTGATTGCGGTTTCTGTGCGTTCTATCGTCGCCCCAAGGACATGGATGGCTACACCCTGTCCTATGAGCAGATTGGCGCCAAGATTGATGAGACCAAGGCGCTTGGTGGCGTGCAGATACTCATTCAGGGTGGTCACAACCCCTACATCCCCTTCGAGTGGTATCTCGATCTGCTGCGTTTCATCAAGCGCCACCACCCAATCCATGTTCACGGTTTCTCGCCGAGTGAGGTGGACTTCTTCTCGACACGTTTTCGAATGAGCGCACGCGATGTGATACGCGAGCTGAAGGCGGCGGGACTCGACTCTATCCCGGGTGGCGGAGGTGAAATCCTGGTACAGCGCGTACGCGATCTGGCGTCGCCGAATAAGGCGGGTGCCGATCGTTGGCTCGAGATCATGGAACTGGCTCATAACGAAGGAATGAAGTCATCAGTCACGATGATGTTCGGTATTGGAGAGACGCCTGCCGAACGGCTGGAGCACTTGCAGCGGGTACGTGACCTGCAGGCACGCACCAATGGTTTCACGGCTTTCATCACCTGGCCGCTCCAGCCTGAGAACACGCCGAGGATGTCGCACATGCCCAAGGCGGATGCCATCTCCTACCTGAGAACGGTGGCCATATCGCGCATACTGCTGGACAACGTGCCCAATCTGCAGGCAAGCTGGGTCACGATGGGTCTGAAGATCGGTCAGATGGCGCTGTATTTCGGCTGCAATGACTTCGGCTCGCTGATGATTGAGGAGAATGTGGTGTCGGCAGCGAACACCACCTACCGGACTACCACCGATGAGATGGAGCGATTGATCACTGACGCTGGTTTCACGCCAATGCGCCGCCGCCAGGATTATTCGCTGATCAATGACTGCCGGTCGGAGGGAGAGTCGCGGTCGTACACTGCTGCCTGAGGACTTGGGGATGAGCCAGTTGGGTCGTGGTGGAGTGCGCGTCGGTGTCGGTTACGATTCTCACCGACTTGGTGAAGGAGGACCAATGCGACTCGGCGGCGTGGACATTCCTTCCGACCACCACTGCATCGGACATTCCGACGGAGATGCTGTTTGCCATGCAGTTACAGATGCTATCCTGGGCGCCGCCGGCCTGGCTGATATCGGCGAGATGTTTCCCGACACTGACGCGGCCAATTCCGGTCGTGATTCAATCGCCATGCTGGCTGTCGCAGTGGCGCGTCTGCATGATGCCCGTTGGCTGATCGGTAATGTCGACATCGCCGTCATCACGCAGAACCCCCGCATAGGTCCATACCGCAGCGCAATCCGCGAAAGGCTTGCGGCTGTTCTGTGCGTCGGCGTCGGTGAGGTCTTCCTGAAGGGCAAGACGAATGAAGGGCTTGGCTGGATTGGTCGTTGCGAAGGATTGGCCGTAATAGCAACCGCCACGATCTTCGAACGCGATTGAATGCAATCTGGCGCGCAGTCGTCACCTATCGTCCGGATACCATTGTGCACGAACTGCTGGACTGGTTGACGACTCTGCCGGGTCCGCTGCTGTATGGGGCCATTGTCGTTGCAGCGTTCATGGAGAATGTCTTTCCGCCGCTGCCGGCAGATACGGTCATTGCGCTTGGGGCATTCGTGGCAGCCCGCGGAAATGGGACCTGGACGGGTGTCTGGGGTGCCACCATGCTGGGCAACATCGGTGGTGCCATGTGCATGTATTGGCTTGGCTTCCGCTTCGGGCTGCCGTGGCTGTCGCGGCGCTTTCCCAAAATACTTTCACCCGACGCAAGCGAGCGTTTCCTTGAGCGCTTCGTCACGCAGGGTATACTCGCGGTCGTCATTAGCCGTTTCCTTCCCGGCGTGAGAGCCGTCGTACCACCCTTGGCTGGCGCTCTCGGCATAGGGGCGATTCGCACCGGAGTCGCGATGACACTGGCTTCCGGGGTTTGGTATGCGCTTGTATGCCTGTTGGCCTTTCGTGCGGCTGCCAGTGCCGATCTGCTGCTCGCCAGGGTCGCTCAAAATCAGCGTCTGCTCGGGGTTGGCGCAGCCGCCCTGGTCCTGATCCTGATTGTAATCTGGCGGCGGCAGTGGCGTCGCCATATTGCACTCGCCACTATTCACAACGGTACACGCCGTGGATCGCAGTCTGACGACACGGACAGAGCATGTCGCTGAATTCTCCGCGCTCACCCACCATCCCACCACCCCCTGTTGAGTCCTCGCCGGGGGCCTGCGTGCTGCAGGAGGGTTTTCATCTCCGGGTCTTCGAAGACATACTCCGCATCGAGGAGGGTGCCTCTCCGCGAACGCTCGAGGCATACCGTCGTGATGTGATCCGTTGTGCAGCGTTTCTTCGCTCACGCGGCGTGACACACGCTGGTCACGCCACTCCTGCGTTGCTGCGCGAGTTCATCTATCATCTCAAGGACACAGGCCTTGCCGGAAGCTCCATACGGCGAAATGTGTCTGCTGTACGGACATGGTTCCGTATCCTGATAGCCGAAGGGCTCGTCGTCTCGGATCCGACAGAACGACTGGATACACCAAAGCGCTGGGGAAAGCTTCCGGAAGTCCTGACGGTCGACGAAGTGGGGCGGCTTCTGGCCTCACCCGGTCTTGACGAGCGACTTGTCTTCCGCGACCGGGCGATGCTCGAGCTTGCATATGGTGCGGGCCTGCGTGTCTCCGAATGGATCGGAATCCCAGTCAGGGATGTACTGCTCGAGGAAAGTCTGGTTCGGGTGACGGGCAAGGGGAACAAGGAGAGACTGGTGCCAATCGGGCGCAGTGCAATCGGCGCGATTGCGGTGTATCTGCGCGAACTGCGACCGGTCCTCGAACGTGGGCAAGGGAAAGGGATCCTTTTCCTGAACGGACGTGGAATACCGCTTACTCGTATGGGAGCATGGAAGATCCTCCGCAAGTACGTCATGAAGGCAGGTATCGAGAAGCCAGTGTCACCACACACGCTGCGCCACTCTTTCGCCACTCACCTCCTGGAAGGAGGTGCCGATCTGCGGGCAGTACAGGAAATGCTTGGTCATGCTGACATTGTCACAACACAGATCTATACGCACGTTGATCGTGAGTATCTTCGGAGTGTACACCGGCAGTTCCATCCACGATCATGAGTGAAACAGGTGCGTATCTCATTGTCGCCTTACCAGCCCTTCATCGGTAGCTCTTCATGCTGCTTGTCATAGACAACTACGACTCGTTCACCTACAACCTCGTGCAATATCTGGGAGAACTCGGCGAACAACCCGAGGTGTACCGCAATGATGCCATCACGTTGAACCAGGTCGATGAGATGCGTCCGGACGCCATCGTCATTTCACCAGGCCCGTGTACACCGCATGAAGCAGGAATCTCGATAGAGCTCATCCGGCGATTCGGTTCGAAAATCCCGCTGTTGGGTGTCTGTCTCGGCCACCAGGCCATCGGTGAGGCCTACGGCGGTCGCGTAGTGCGCGCATCACGCGTGATGCATGGCAAAATATCGCAGGTCATCCACGATGGGACGGAGCTCTTTGCCGGGATTCCATCACCATTTGGAGTAATGCGCTACCACTCGCTCGTGGTGGAAGCCGAGACACTGCCCGCATCCCTGAAAGTGACGGCCGTCGCCTCAGATGCGCCAGGCGAGATCCACGCGCTGCAACATCGTACGCACCCGGTGTGGGGCGTCCAGTTCCATCCCGAGTCCATACTCACCGAACACGGAAGGGCACTGCTGCAGAATTTCCTTGGACTGGCAAGGTCGCGAACGGCGCAGGCAGAGAGCACTGCACACACGGTGCGCTGATGTCAGGCATTCGCTCGGACCGGCCAGGTCGCTGCGCCCTCAACCATGCGGCGGTACACTCCGTGGCGCAATGACGAGTGAGAGCAGTACGCTCCCGAACAGCACGCCAGCCACCGCACCGAGTGATAGCCCTATCCCCAACGGGTAGATCTCCGAGAGCAGCATCTTGACGCCCACGAAAGCCAGCACTATCGCAAGCCCGTACTTGAGCAGATGAAACTTCGTTATCACATTCGCAAGAACGAAGTAGAGGGAGCGGAGTCCCAGAATCGCAAACACATTCGAGGTATAAACCAGGAACGGATTGCGCGTCACGCCGAAGATCGCGGGTATGGAGTCTACGGCAAACACCACGTCCGTGGTCTCGATCAGAATGAGTACCACAAACAGAGGGGTCGCTACCAGACGTGCGCGCGTGCCGGGTTCAGTTGGTTCACGCACAAAGAAATGCTGACCGTGAAACCGCGCAGTCATTGGAATGAATCGACGCACGAAACGTATTACCGGATTTGCTTCCGGCTCCACGGCGTGCTCGCTCCCAAACGCCATTCGCAAACCTGTTATGACCAGGAACGCACCAAACACATAGATGATCCAATGGAAGCGTGCGATCAGTACCGCACCGGCCAGGATCATCGCCCCCCGCATGAGAAGGGCACCAAGTATACCCCAGAAGAGCACGCGGTGCTGCAGCTCCGCGGGTATTCGGAAATACCCGAAAACCAGGATGAATACGAATAGATTGTCGATCGAAAGCGCCTGTTCTACCAGATAGCCGGTGTAGTACTCCAGCATTGACTGACGACCCATCTCCTGGCCGATCCACAGGCCGAAACCGATCGAAAGGGATATCCAGAGTGCGCTCCACCCAAGGGCTTCCTTGACTGAAACAACGTGAGCTTTGCGATTGAAAACGCCGAGATCGAGCGCCAGAAGCGCGAGAACCAGGCAATTGAAACCTACCCACCACCATGTTGTTGGCATGCGCAAGGAAAGTCGGGTGACAGTGGCTGACCTTTGCCTTGGATCAGCGAACGGCGTATCTTAGCTGGCGTGGAATTTGCTACAGCAATACAGTCTCGCGCCACGGGCACGCGGGGGAACGCCGATCCGGGTCTACACATGCCCAAATGCCTGTTCTTGCGGTAATTCCGGCGCGCCTTGGCGCTACCAGACTACCTCGCAAGCCGCTTCGTCTCCTTGGAGGCGAACCCATCATCGTCCGGGTTCACCAGCGGGTGACCAGTCTGGCAGTGGCAGACCTCTGTGTGGTAGCCACCGACCACCCGGAAGTGGAGGAAGTCTGTTCCAGCCGGGGAATTCCCGTTGTGATGACCAGATCTGATCATCCAAGCGGAACCGATCGTACGGCAGAAGTGGCGAGTCGTCCTGAGTTCGCCGATTTCGAGGTGCTGCT
>CAYSKN010000085.1:0-11869 GCA_964431565.1 uncultured Gemmatimonas sp. | reverse complement strand
TGCACGATGGGAGAACGCTCCACGACCAGGGTCGCACCCGCCGCCAAGGTGAGCGTCAACTGGTTGAATCCGTAAACGAACGCAAACTCAAGCATGCTTGCAACGCGATCATCGGGTCGGATGCCGAGATAGGACTGCACACACCTTACCCCTGCCCAGAGGTTATCGTGACTTGCAACGACTCCCTTTGGGGCACCTGTCGAGCCCGATGTGAACGTGATTTGCGCCGGCTGGTCCGCAGCGGCTGAAATGGGCGAGAACTCACCAGCCGGCAGGTTATCGTCCACGAGAAGGACATCTACACCGTTCAGGGCACTAACGCGTCCGTCGGTCAGAGCAGCGGGCCTGGTGACAAGCACGCTCGCATCAGCCACCTGTAGCACATGGGCAAGCTGCGTTGGCATGAGCACTTCACTCACCAGGCTCACTACGCCACCTGCTGCAAGCACGCCAAAGACGGCGGCCGCACAGGACTCACCACGCGGCAGCAGGATCACCACCCTTTGGCCGTCGGCCACCCCACGACGAAGCAGCTCCTGCTGGATTGCACCTGCGCGTCGCCGGAGCTCGTTATAGGTGGTGCTGCTATCTCCTTCCTCGATCACCAGCCGTTCCGGGCTGCGGTCTGCCGAGTCCGCCAGCAGCCAGGCGAAATTACGACCTCCGTCAAGATCAAGGGACAAGCCCGCGCCAGCGGAAATCAGGCCAGCGGCGTTGTTGCTGACAGGAATCATGATCAGTCAAGTTGCAGCGGTGACATTCGTGCCGCCAACAAGACGCCTGAAGCCCTACCCCGCAACCAGAGCACAATCCATAACATGACCGCCGGTCCCGCTCTGCCACCCTCCCTCGCTTTCGACGTTCCATCGGAGATCGCTCGTGTCGCCGGGGCCATGCGCAGTGCACTCGCCGGTCCTTTGCGAAGGCGTGGCTTCGTGGTGGCAATGAGTGGAGGGATAGACAGCTCAGTATGTGCTGCGCTGGCTGTACAGGCGGCGGGACCGGCTCGCGTGTTCGGACTGCTGCTGCCCGAGCGGGACAGCGACCCCGTGAGCCGTGAGCTTGCCAACCAACTGGCCGATCAGCTGGGTATCGAACGCACCGAGGAAGACATCGCGCCCACCCTGGAGGCAGCCGGCTGTTATGCCCGACGAGACGAGGCCGCGCGGCAGGCCGAGCCCGCCTACGGTCCTGGCTGGCGGTGCAAGCTCGTGCTTGCGGGTAGCCAGGCCGGTCGGGAGTTGCTCAACGTGACTGCTCTGCAGGTCTGTGAACCTGGCGGCGAGCCCTATCAGGTACGCCTCGGCGCTGCCGCCTACAGACAGATCGTGGCAGCAGTGAACTTCAAACAGCGTGTTAGGAAGATGTTCGAGTACTACCATGCCGACCGCCTTCACTATGCCGTAGTAGGTACTCCCAACCGCCTGGAATACGACCAGGGTTTCTTCGTGAAGGGGGGTGACGGTCTTGCGGACATCAAGCCCATTGCGCACCTCTATAAGACGCAGGTGTACGCCATTGCGAGATACCTCGGGCTGCCCGAAAGCATAGTGGGTCGCCAGCCCACAACCGACACTTTCTCGCTGCCGCAGACCCAGGACGAGTTCTATTTCTCGCTGCCTCATCACCAGCTGGATGTCGCAATTCACGGTTTCAACAACAGCCGCTCCGCAGCAGATGTTGCTGCCGAGACCGGCCTTCCGGTGAGCGTGATCGAGCATACATGGCGGGACATCGTGCGTAAGCGTGCTGCCACGCATTCCCTGCACGTGACATCGCTGCTCGTTGAGCCGGTACCACTTCCTCACGAGGACGAGGCGCAACGCTGATGTGTGGCTTCGCCGGCATCGTGAGGCTGGACGCGTCAGGTGTGGAAGAACATCTGCTCGCGAGGATGGGGGGCGCCATCAGGCACCGTGGGCCTGATGGTTTCGGACTTCATGCAGGGTCGCGTGTAGGGCTCGTTCACGTCCGGCTGAGCATCCTCGATCTCTCGGGCGGCGCGCAACCCATGGCGAACGAAGATGGTGGCGTTATCGTCGTGTTCAACGGTGAGATATTCAATCACACCGATCTGCGAACCGAACTCCGCGGGCTCGGACATGTTTTTGCCAGTCAGTCCGATACGGAGGTGTTGGTCCACGGGTGGGAGGAATGGGGCACCGCGCTTTTTCACAGATTGAATGGGCAGTTTGCCTTTGCCATCTACGACCGGCGTGACGAGAGCGTCACGCTCGTGCGCGACCGGTTCGGTGTGAGACCACTGTTTCATGCCACTACGGCACGGGGTGATCTGGTCTTCGGCTCTGAGATGAAAGCGATCTTCGCTTCGGACGAGATCACACCAGCTGCTGATCCGGCCGGGCTGGATGAGCTGTTCACGATGTGGGGATGCCGGCCTCCCCGGACACCGTTCCTTGGTGTCTCCCAGCTTGAGCCGGGGACCTGGCAAAGGTGCGCCGCCGGACACATTACCCGGGGTCGGTACTTCAGTCTGGACTACGAGACCGAACCCGTCGACCATCGCGATATCCTTGGTGAGCTGGACGCGCTACTCCGGTCGAGCGTGGACCTGAGGATGCGTGCGGATGTGCCTGTTGGTGCATATCTCAGCGGCGGCCTCGACTCCGCCATCATCGCTTCACTCGCCTCGGAGGGTTCGCCACACACGCTGCGCACGTTCTCCATTGCATTCGAAGATCCCCGTTACGACGAACGTGCACAGCAGCAGTTGATGGCCACAACCATCGGAAGCAGGCACGTCATGGCAACGGTAGGTGCCGAGACAATCGCGCATGCCTTGCCTGACGTCATACGTCATACCGAAGTCCCACTTCTTCGTACAGCGCCGGTGCCGATGTATCATCTCGCGCGTGTTACACGTGAAGCGGGTATCAAGGTAGTGCTTACCGGCGAGGGGTCGGACGAGCTTTTCCTGGGTTACGATATTTTCAGGGAATCGGAGGTCAGGCGCTTCTGTCGACGCCAACCGCAATCGACAGTGCGACCACGGCTCTTCGATCGCCTCTACCCCTACATGCGCCCGGCCCGTGGCGGAGGCGACTTCTGGTCCAGGTTCTTCCTGGAGGCCTGCCCGGATGACGAACCGTTGTTCTCGCACATGCCGCGATTCATGCTTTCCCAGCGCATACGCGAGTTCTATTCGCCCGGATTCCGTACGGCTCTTGCTGATGCAGACCCCTTTGCTGCGCTCCGTGCATCACTCCCAGCCCGCTGGCCCGCGTGGACCCAACTCCACCGTGCGGCGTATCTGGAGATGGTTTCGCTGCTATCACCTTATCTGCTGAGTGCACAAGGCGACCGTGTATCACTCGCTTTTGGTGTTGAAGGCCGCTATCCCTTCCTCGACCCGCGACTGGAGTACTTCGCCGCTACATTGCCGGAGACACTCAAGACCCGCGGCCTCAACGACAAGGTCATTCTTCGCGAATGGGCAGAAGAGAAACTGCCACCGGTCATAGCAAGACGACCCAAGCAGCCATATCGTGCACCGGACAGCGCGCCCTTCCGGACACCAGCGGGCCGCGTCCTGCTCGACGATCTGCTTGGCCCGCGTGCCCTGAGTGCAACCGGCTATTTCGAGCCTTCCATAGTGGACGGACTTGTGAAGCGCGTCCTTGCCGATCGTCCACTTGGTACACGTGAGGAGCAGGCTCTCGTTGCCATCGTTACAACTCAACTGTGGCATCGTGCGTTCCTCAACTCCAGGCGCGAAATTGAATCGCTTGATCCGGGGGAGGCAGATATTTTCTGGCGTGACCCGGTCACTGCCTGATCCACCATTTCAGCTGATGCAGCAATGCCAACGTTTACCAAGAACGAAATCCTGGCAGATATCCGCGGTTTCATCACGGAGAATTTTCTCTACATGATGCCAGGCCTCACGCTGACCGATGATGACAATCTCCTGGCGAAGCGCGTACTCGATTCGATGGGGATTGCGGAGCTTCTCGGATTTCTCGAGGAACGGTTCGGTGTGATACCCACCGACATGGAAATCACTGAGGAGAACATGGGTTCACTGCAGTCGATCGCCACGCTCGTTCACAACAAGCTGCAGAATGACGTGAGCGTGTGCTGAGGTGAGTAGGAGATGGTGTGAATGAGTCACATCAATGTTTCACACCACTGAACCAGGCACGCCAGGTCACTTCCCGTGATGCCACCGTGTACGGGCGCAGTTATCAGATGCGCCGCCAGATACCGGGCGCCCTGGTAAACTTCTCCATCCATGCGGATCGCACGCGCACCGAAACCTGCGAGATCAATCAGCGCGCTCGGATATCCGGACATGATACCCAGAGCGCGTGCTTCGACTGACCGAGCAAGTTCGGTGTTCCTGAGCGTCGGCAGCAGCGGCAACCGAAGGTAACCGGGCAACGCCGCCGGATTGGCGTTTGCAAGGGTGAGGGAAGACCCCTTGAGTGCCTTGATGATACTGTCAGCATTGAGCCGTCGCACCTGCGCTTCACGATCCACGAGACTGATAGTCTGTTCAATAAAGCCCAGCGCCATGGGTGATATGCCACGCGGTACGTGCGGTGTGTGATACGGCGTGTCGCCGAGCCTCAGGAACGGCAGACTGGCCGGAAGTGCATACAAGGCGGGTCGTGCCAGTACATACTGAGCCACGACCTTCACGAGTTCGATCGCCTTCGGGGACGTGAGTGGAAGCGCTAGCGCGCCAAGACGTTCGATCACCTTCATTCCTGTCTCGTCGTTGGCAATGAGAGCCCCACCCGATCCACCGGTCATGCCCTTGCCTCGGCCGAAACTGAGCACCCCGAGTGATGCATTCGTACCCAGTCGCCTGCCCTTCCACAGTGCACCTGCTCCCTGGGCCGCATCCTCAATGCAGGTGGCACCGAACTCTGCGAGCAGTGACAGGGTGGCATCCATATCGACCGGGATTCCGTACGGATGCACGATGACTACGCGGTCAGCACCCAGTTCGAGGGCGCACCTCAGCGATGACATCGATGGCATCAGCGTAGTCCGATCTATATCGTATGCAACGAAATCTCCACCAGCGGTGTCGACAGCAGTGGCAATGTCGAAGCAGGCGTAGGCGGGGATGGCAACCGGGCCGGCTGATGCGGAAGCTGTAGCACTTATTGCCAGTGCGAGGGCCGATGTGCCACTGTCTGTGAACAGCAGGTCACGAGAGCCCATCAATTCCAGCAGAAGCTGCCTGACGCGTTCTGTCAGTGTGTCGTAGTCCCCCCTTTCCCGCAGCACCGCTCTGACGCCCGAGACTATTGCAGTCCAGGGCAGAGGAGATCTCACGGGTGGCAAGCGACGAAACATGGATCATCGGGCAAAGTGGAGGTGCGACAGAACATGCTTGGCAAAGCTACATCTCAAGCACCACCTTCCCCCACCCTTCCTCGCGTGTGGCGAGCCGCTCGTAGGCACCCACTCCCTCCTTGAGGCTGAGTCGGTGCGTGATCAGTCGCTGAAGCAGCGCTGTCTCCTTCACAGCCAGCGGGATGGCATGCGGCATCATGCGTCGAGCGGCACAACGTCCCGCCGAGTAGGTAAGGTTACGGTCGTAGAGCCTGCCGGGCGAGAGCGCAAGGTGGGATTCGGTGTGGACGCCGATTGCTGCGATCGAAGCGCCGGGTCGCACACAGTTGGCCGCAGTCAGAGTGGCCTCCGGCGATCCTACGGCCTCAATGGCACGATCTGCCCCGCGTCCATCGGTGGCTGCACGAACCACTTCGGCTGCATCGACATCACGGAACGACAGTGCTCTTGCACCGAACTCTTCCGCCAACGCGAGTCGTGAGGCCACCGCGTCAACCGCGAACACATGGCTCGCCTCACGCGCAAGAGCGGCCCGCACCGCCAGCAGCCCAACAGGCCCGCATCCCACAACTACCACGCTGTCTCCGCGTGCAATACCTGCCAGTTCCGCACCGAACATTGCAGTAGCCAGCACATCGCCCGCGAGCATGACTGCCGCCAGATCGACGGCTTCCCCGGGTACCGCCACAAGCGTGGCATCGGCAAACGGCACCCGTACATACTCTGCCTGGCCTCCGTGAAGCCCCTTGCCGTCTTCCACCCAGCCAAAGAGCTGCCCATTCACGCAACGTGATGTCAGTCCGCTGTTACATGCCCAGCATTCACCGCAATTGGCAGAGAACGGCGCCAGCACTCTGGCACCAATGGCGTGAGTGTTGACCATGCTGCCTGAGGCCACTATCCGACCGATGAACTCATGACCCATGACGGTGCCCACGTCGAGCCCTCGCTCACGTCCAAGATATGGATGGAGGTCGGATCCGCACACACCAGCCACCTCTACCTTGACGATTGCATCCCTGTCGTCAATCAGAACCGGGTCGCTGACATCCGTGTATTCGAGGTGCCTGACACCAGCAAACGTTATGGCCTTCATGGTTCTGCCTCATGATCGGATACTGTCGGCATACCGTTCTGCCGCCCGGATTGCCTGAAAACTCCCTCCAGGAATGCAGGCCGTGCAATTTGACAGACTGGACACGGACCGCTCAATGGTAACATTTCCGATATTCGGCCGCTCGCCATGCAGATCATGAATAGGCGACTGCCCAGATCAACTTCACAGACCAGTCCCGTAGGAAAGCCCATGTTCATCTCACTCCGCCGCATCGGGTGGAGGCCAGCGTCCGTGCTGCTGGCCTCTGCGCTGCTGGCAGTCACTGCTCTGGCGCTCACCGCGCCCGTCCTCGGCGCGCAGGATGAGCCGGAAGATGCAGCTGCTGTCTCGAAGATCCGCGACGAGGCGTTCAACCGCTCCCAGGCAATGACGCTCCTGTCCTATCTCACCGACGTCTATGGTCCGCGCCTGACGGGTTCTCCGAACGCGCGGCGGGCCGCCGAGTGGACGCTTGAAGAACTCAGGTCGTGGGGTATCTCCGAGCCGCATCTCGAGACGTGGGGTCCGTTTGGTCGGGGCTGGACCAATGACAAGTTCTATGCACAGGTTACCGCACCGGTCCCGTTTGCGATCATCGGATATCCTCAGGCGTGGACACCCGGCACGAACGGACTCGTATCCGCCGATGTCGTGTATGTGAAGGCCGAGAGCGAGGCGGATCTCGCGCAATACAGGGGCAAGCTGGGTGGCAAGATAGTAATGGTGCAGCCGATGCGTCCTGTGCCACCGCGGTTCGACCCGCAGGCTCGACGTCTGAGCGAAGAGGAGCTGGCACGGATGGAAGCGGCTCCGATGCCAGCACCGCAGACTCAGGTTGGGCCACGGGCCACGGCAGCCGCACCGGTGACGGCGGCCGACAGCGCACGTCTCAGACAGTTCGAGGCAGCGCGGGCAGTACAGCAGTTCAATCTGAGGCGAACGCAGTTCCTCAACGACGAGAGGGTCGCAGCCATTCTGGAGCCCGGTCGCGGTGATGACGGAACCGTCTTCACCCCCAACGGCGCATCGCGCGACCCGGGGAATCCTGCCACCACACCCGTGATCACCGTGGCCATAGAACATTATGGGCGCATCTTTCGTACGGTCGAAAAAGGCACGCCGGTGAAGATCGAACTTGACGTGAAGAACACCTTCTACGATGACGATCTCAATTCGTTCAATATCGTTGCCGAGATTCCCGGTACCGATCCTGCTCTCAGAGATGAACTGGTAATGCTGGGCGGGCACTTCGACTCCTGGCACGCAGCGACCGGTGCAACCGACAACGCGGCCGGCAGCGTGGCGATGCTGGAAGCCATCCGGATTCTGCAGGCAACCGGGCTCAGGCCCAAACGCACGGTTCGTCTGGTTCTCTGGACCGGCGAGGAGCAGGGGTTGCTGGGCTCGCGCGCTTACGTACGCGAGCATTTCGGCGTACGCGACACCGTGAAATCCGATGCTGCCAAGGTGTCCGTCTATTTCAATCTCGATAATGGAACAGGCGCCATCAGGGGTGTCTACCAGCAGGGGAATGCAGCCGTGGCACCGATATTCCGTTCATGGATGAAGCCATTCGCCGATAAGGGTGTGAAAACGCTCACGCTGGCCAATACCGGCGGTACTGATCACCTCTCATTTGATGGCGTCGGAATTCCTGGGTTTCAGTTCATCCAGGACGATATCGAATACGGTTCGCGTACTCATCACTCCAACATGGACACATACGAGCGTATTCAGGAAGATGACATGAAACTCAATGCCGCCGTGATCGCGTCCTTCGTGTACCAGGCAGCAAACCGACCAGCTCAATTTCCTCGCAAGGAGATGCCGAAACCCTGAGCGTCACCCGACTCCAGAATTGATGACATATTACAGGAAGATCGTCTGCCCTTCATCCATCGGGGTCCTGCACGGCGTCGTGTGCCGTTTCCAGCGCCGCCTTCCACTCGCGCCCGGCGGCGCGCATGATGGATATGTACGACAAGCCGACCATCCCCTCCAGCCGGTTGGTTGGCGGACCAAAGCTGAAGCGGTAACAGTCCAGCCGCGTCTTCACCTTGACTCCGCCCATGAAATAGTACCAGGGGAAGATGATCTCAACCTCCGAGAGCGGCTCGTTGAAGATCTCAACCTGCTCACCATCCAGCAGGATTGCCGAGAAGTCCGGCCTACCCTGGCGCCGTGCAATTCTGCGTAACTGGAAGCCCCAAGCAGACCCGCTGTCTGCCGACTCGAATGACACACGTCCGCCACGCAGGATGAGAAGACCCGGAATGGTGCTGATACCGCGGAGCATCCATGCCATGGTCATGAGCGCGCGCGGGTCGAGGTTCGGCGGCCGGTACTTCCTGCGCTTGCCTTTCGACATGATCAGACCGCCTTCGCCCGGACGCCGACCTCGATGCTCCTCCATCGTCCCTTCTCGAACCACCATGCACTGAGTACACAACGCAGGGCGTGTCCCATGACGATCGCGAGCCAGATATGATGCGGCTGCAACGTTGAGAGAGCCTCAACTGCATAGAGGAAGCCAATGGGCAGAGCGAACTGCGATACCAGTGAGATGTACAGCGGTGTCCTGGTATCGCCCGTTCCCTGCAGTCCACCGGTGAAGGCGAGTGCCACGGTAATGAAAAGACCTGAAATGCTGAGATAAGTCAGAAGCTGGCGGCCGATGCGCACAACTTCGGGGTCCGTCAGCCCGAAGATGCCGAAGAGTTGTTGTGGGACAAGCAGGAACAGGAGACCAACTACAACAGCGATCCTGAGACCCAGTTTCGCCGAGTGTCGTACCGCGAGGCGGCTGCGCTCCGGACGACCTGCGCCAAGGTTCTGTCCCGCTACAGCAGCCGCTGCACCCATGAGACCAACCGATGTCCATGTCACCAGCGAGAACAGCTGAGTGTAACCGACAGCGTAGACGGCCTGGGCTTCAGCACTCTGAGCCGTGGTACCGATGAATCGCAGAAGCATGACACCGGCCACATTCATGGCGATACCCTGCAAGCCTGTTGGCAGACCGAAGCGGAAGAGTGCGCGAATGATCTCCCAGTCCGGTTTCCACGACATTCCGCGGAAATCCACCACCCATGCACCGGTGAAGAGCTTTCTGATCGCATAGATGGCAACGAGCCCACTGGATATTGCGACTCCGGCCGCCGCTCCCGCCGTACCCATGGCCGGAATGGGCCCCCAGCCACGGATCAACAGCACATTGAAGAAGACATTGCCAACGGTGAGCGCGATGCCAAGTCGCATTGGTGTGCGTGAGTCTCCGGCGGCGCGAAGTGCACCACCAAGCATGAAGAACATCATCATACCGAAACCGAACACGAACATGATGCGGAGAAAGGGCAGCGCCTCCACCTGCACTTCTGTCGTTGCCCTGACCAAGCCAAGCAGAGTTGGTGAGAGCACGTAGCCCACTGGTGCCAGCACCCCCACACTCAGCGCCAGTGCCAGCAGGAAAGCCTGCGATGTTGCACGATTCATGCTCGCGTGGTCATCTGCTCCGGCAAACCGCGCCACCAATACTGCCATGCCACTGAACAGGGACGACATGAAGACCATCACCACCAGGAACACCTGATAGCCAACGCCCATGGCGGCATTGCCGGAAAAACCCACGAGGTGACCAACCAGTGCATGATCGATCATCCCCTGAGCACCGGCGATCACGTTCTGAACCACCGATGGCCATGCCATCTTCCAGACGGCCTTCCCGACGGGCCCTTCAACGATCGACCGGTCTATCGAACGCCTTGATGGGCTGACCATGGCCTTCAATGCACCAATGACATGATCAGGTCACCATTCGCCGTATGAACCAGGTGAGGAGCATCACGACACCGACCGAACCGCATCCCCGCCCCGGGCCACCAGCGTAAGGATCGAGTATACCGCCACAGGCTCATCAGCCTGATTGATGACTTCGACATCCCACTCCACGATACCCTGTGGGATCATCCCCTCCTGAACGGTTTTCACAGTCTTCCGTTTCACTGTCAGCTGAACATGGATGGCGTCACCGGGATACACGGGTCGTGTGAACCGCAGGTTCTCGAGGCCATAGTTGGCAAGCACAGGGCCCACATCCGGATCCACGAACAGCCCGGCAGCAGCAGACACAATGAAGTAGCCGTGTGCCACCCGCCCTTCGAATACTCCGTTGCTTCGCGCCTGTTCATCGTTCATATGTGCATAGAACATGTCTCCACTGAGCGCTGCAAAAGCTTCGATGTCATCGAGGGTGATTGTGCGTGATCCGGTAACGACCGTGTCACCCACATCAAGTTCATCGAACGTCTTGCGGAACGGATGTACAACATCTGTCAGCTCTCTGGCACCCTTGGTCCACTCACGAGTGATCGCTGTGATCATCGAAGGACTGCCCTGAAGAGCCACCCGCTGCATGTAGTGTGAAACACCACGGGCACCTCCCATCTCCTCGCCTCCACCTGCCCGTCCCGGGCCGCCATGCACGAGGCTCGGAAGCGGAGAACCATGCCCTGTGCTCTCCTTTGCACTCGTACTGTCGAGTACGAGGAATCGGCCGTGGTAGGGAGCCGAGCCAAGCACTATCGCAGTTGCAACCGCCGGATCCGCAGTCACCACTGACCCAACCAGCGAAC
Organism: uncultured Gemmatimonas sp.; assembly: GCA_964431565.1. Classification (GTDB taxonomy): domain Bacteria; phylum Gemmatimonadota; class Gemmatimonadetes; order Gemmatimonadales; family Gemmatimonadaceae; genus Gemmatimonas. The sequence continues at coordinate 814 of CAYSKN010000085.1, read as the reverse complement.
CGCGCCCCATTCGTGCGAGCTCGACAGCCTCATCGAGCGTGCCGTAAGGCATCACCGTATTCACAGGCCCGAACGCCTCGATATCGTGCGGCGCAAGAGTGCGGAAAGGCTCAGCGCAGTAGAACAGTTCAGGAGCGTAGAACGCACCTCGCTCACGGTCTGCGCCAATGACGACGAAGTCGTCATCTCCGTAGACGCGTTCGGTAACCGCACGAATACCAGCCGCGTTCTCGCTTACCGACCGGACCTGACCCTGTGAAGCCAATGGCCCCATGCGGACTCCATCAGCGGTCGGATTACCGATGGTCGTCAGCCTGAGTAGTTCTGAAATGGCTCTTATGACATCTCCCTCGACCCCGTGAGGCACCAGCGTGCGACGGATAGCCGTGCACTTCTGGCCAGCCTTGCTCGTCATTTCGTGAACCACCTCCTTTACGAAGATGTCAAACTCGGCAGTACCGGGTGTAGCGTCGGGACCCAGTATACAGCAATTGAGCGAATCGGCTTCCATGTTGAAGCGTACGGAATGCGCCACGACCGATTTTCCCTGCCTCAGCCTCTGCCCGGTAACGGCAGAACCCGTGAACGCCACCACATCCTGCTCCTGCACATGATCAAGCAGAACACGGGCATCACCGCACACGAGCTGAAGCGAACCCTCGGGCAATTGGCCTGAATCGAGTATCGCCCGGAACACGGCCTCGGTAAGATGGCACCCGGTGGTGGATGGCTTCACAATGCACGGAACCCCCGCCACCAGGGCAGGAGCAAGCTTTTCGAGCATACCCCATACCGGGAAATTGAACGCATTGAT
>CAYSKN010000084.1:0-11944 GCA_964431565.1 uncultured Gemmatimonas sp. | reverse complement strand
ATGGCGGTAGATGTTCTCCACCACCACTATGGCATCGTCGACGAGAATGCCTATGGAGAAAATCAGGGCAAAAAGCGTAATCCGGTTCAGCGTGTAGCCCAGCGCGTAGTAGACAAAGAGAGTCAGCGCGAGCGTAACCGGGACTGCCACCAGAACCACAACGGCCTCACGCCAGCCCAGAAACAGCCAGATGAGCATTGTTACCGATACGGTGGCAAGGAGTATGTGAAGTATGAGTTCGTTTGCTTTCTCGCCTGCTGTCTCTCCGTAGTCCCGTGTGACGTCAAGCGATACAGCCGATGGCAGGAGACGCGACCGTGCCTGGTCGACACGGTCCATGACTGCCTCGGTTACTTGAGTGGCATTGGCGCCCTTGCGTTTTGCCACAGCGATTGTGACTGCTGCTTCTGGCGTCGCATGCGCGCCTGCGCCGTGATGTGATACATACGTATCCACCTCACCGTGATCGTCACGAACATCGGCGAGACTGCGCAGGTACACCGGTGTTCCACGCCGGTTGGCGATGACCAGTCCGGCAAGATCAGCTACCCCGGTGATGGGAGCACCCACGGAGATCTGCATGGTCCGGTCGTCGCTTGTCATCTCGCCAGCCAGCAACTGCGCGTTGGCCCGCTGCAGGGCTGATGCTACCTCTCCGGGCGTGACACCTACGGCTGCCAGTCTGGATGGGTCAAGCACCACGCTCACCTGGCGTGGAGCGCCGCCAATCACGAAGGACTCCGCCACCTCTGGTACGGTTCGGATCTCGTCATTCAGATGAACCGCGATGCCGCGCAGTGTGTTGATATCGACTTCGCCGCTGTGCAAAGTCAGCGTCAGTACCGGGACATCATCGATGGAATGGGCACGAACCACCGGCGGGAGCATACCGACAGGTGCCACCGTCATGATGTCAGCCAGTCTGGCCTGAACACGCGTCACGCTGCGCTCCTGGTCCTCACCAACTGCAAAGCGCACGGTCACCATGGCGAACCCATCTCCAGCCGAACCGTAAACGTGATCAACGCCCGGTATCTCGAGCATACGCTGCTCGATAGGACGGCCGATGAGCTGTTCCGTTTCTTCCGGAGAGGCGCCCGGCATCGTGGCCACGACATCGATCATCGGTACCGAGATCTGCGGTTCTTCCTCTCGCGGTGTGGCCGTGATCGCCAGAATTCCCACAAGGAGTGAGGTACCAGCGATCAGTGGCGTGAGTTTGGAATGCAGGAAGGCTCGGGCTATACGCCCGGAAATACCCCATGATTCCGCCACGTTCAGACTCCGCCGCGCTGGTCTTGTTGCACAGAGCCAGGCTCGCCAGATGACGGGGAGGCCGTTTGGGTTGACGGAGGAGCCACGGGCAGTACGATGCGATCTCCCTCACGCAGGCCGCTTGTGACCTCAATCTGATCTCCATGTTGCTCACCCACACGGATCCATCGCCGTTCGCGAAGGCCATCCCGATCTGTGAGTACGGCCAGGAGGTCTCCATCACGTTCTATGGCACGTGTGGGGATCAGGATTCCGCGTGTGCTGTCTGTCGGGATATGTATCGTCGCACTGCTGCCGGCCACGTAGCGATTGCCGGAGTTGCGGATGACCGCGTTGACCGTGAAGAGATCGCTGCTGCCGGCCGGCACTACACCTTCTATCGTGGCAGTGGCACGTGAGCCACTCAGGGTCACAGAAATGGATTGTCCGCGACGCAGCCCGCGCGTGACATCGATCGGAGCTGTGGCACTCACACGGAGCGAGGTCGCGTTCTGGATCGTGAGCAGGGGGGACCCAGGCGCAGCGAGCCCCCCGCGGTCGATGGCACGATTAGTGACGGTACCGTCGAATGGCGCGCGCAGAACAGCGTAGTTTGACACCGCGTCGAGCTCGGCAACGGCAGCACGGGCGGCCCGTACACCGGCCTCGGCACGCGCGAGCCCGGTCTGAGCGGCGTCGTACTGTGCACGCGTTGCTGCGCTGTCCGCATAGAGTGCTTCGAATCGGCGAGCCTGTACCTGCGCATCGCCATGGATGGCCTCTGCGTCCGCCAGCGATGCTGAGAGGCGGTGACCACGGGCGGTGAGTTCACGGGTGTCGATACGCAGCAGAGCCTGCCCGATGTGCACACGGTCCCCTTCATGCACCAGCACTTCCGTCACGGTCCCCATCAGTGTCGTGCTCACAGTGGCTTCTTCAATCGGTGCCGCGATGCCTGCCGCGCCAAAGCTGCCCGCCAGCGTCGTCTCCGTTACTCTCAGCAGAGTTCCCGAAGTATCCGTTCCTGGCGCAACGCCGGGCCCGCGCGAGGCGCGATCGTCACCCCTTGAGCACGCCATGATGACAAGTGCTGCCGGTAGAGCGACGACACGGATCGGGGATGAAAACAGGGATGTTATGGTTGACATGCATTAGTTCCCGGACGAAGGATCGAGTTGATTTGAGATCCCACCGGGATCGACACCGATGGACAGACGATATCGGCCGACCGCCTCGATCACCGCATATCGTGCGGAGGCGTAGGCGAGCATCGATGCTGTTGCGCCCGCATCTGCTCCCAGAAGCTCGGCCATCGTGGCGAGCCCGCCGGAATAGCGACGCTGAACGAGCCGATGGGCCTCATCACTCTGCTCACGGCTCAGTGCCGCCAGATCGAGCTGCTCAAGCGCCAGTCTCAACTGGCGGATGGCGGCCTCCATCTCGAGCTGTGCATTGGCAAGCGCAGCAGCCTCCACTGTGTGTGCAGCAGCAAGACGTGCACGTCCGCCGCTCACATCGGCCAGTTCACTGCCTCCGCCGAACAGAGACCACGACGCAATGATCCCTACCGTCCAGTTCGGACGCCCGGAGTAGAGCCCACTCAGGGAGTTCCAGTCGTACCGTGCAATTCCATTCAGCCGCGGCAGCAGCGTGCTGAGCGCGCGTCTGGAGTCGAGACTCGCAGCTGCAGCTTCCAGGCGACTCGCGGTGATGTCTTCCCGTTCGGTGTGTTGTTCGTTGCCTCTGGCTCGGGGATTGGTCTGCCCGACAGCATCACGCAGACTTCGTTCCGCCATCCTGCGAACAGATGAATCGGATGGCAGCGCCGAGGGCAGATCACCGGCAGCCGGTGCCCCGGATATCTGGGAGCGACCAAGCAGTAATCCAAGCTGCTCCCGTGCAGCGCTGGCAGCCGCACCGGCCGCCAGCATCTGCACCTTCACATCGTTCACATGTACTTGTGCTTGAAGAAGATCAGCACGTGTAACCAGTCCCTGTTCGAGTAGATGGCTGACCTGCCGGGTCATTGCCTCGCCGGCCTCTGCAGCGCGACCGATAGCACGCAGCTTCTCCCCGGACAGGATCGCTCCGTAATAGGCTCGAACAACCGAGAGTCGTGTTGACCGGGCCGTCCACCCGGCCCGGGCGTCCGCCGCATCAGCAGCACGTGAAGCAGACCGGAACCCGAGGAGTGCATCACTGTTCAGGAGAGGTATTTCGATAATGGCCGCGCCTTGCAGGTTGTCTGTCGCGTCCGGGAAGTTGAGACTCGATGGTGAGAACGCGTCCTGCGTGACGCGTCTCTGGCGGAGGAGAGTGCCAAATGTGCCGATCGGGTCGGTGGTCCGAATGGCTCCGGCCTCAACCCTTGCGGATGGAAGCAGACCCTTGAGAGGGAGCCGGGCAGTTGCCCGTGCTATACCGGCAGCAGCAGCTGCACCACGATTGACGAAGGCATTCTGGTCGGCTTCCGCCAGCGCATCCGCAAGACTGAGCCGCGGGCTATCCTGCGCCGGGATATTGAACGCCGGCCAGAGCATCCCGGCGGACAACAGGAGAAATGTATAGTTTTTCATACAAGCATATACGTAATACGGCATATCTCGCAAATCAAGATGAGCCCTGCTGGCTGCCAGAGGGCGCAACTGCAGGAGATGCAATCAATGCCCGCAACACGACTACCGGGGAGGGGGTGCTGTCGGCTCACACCGGCTGCCCGTATTCAGCGCTTCCTACCGAACTATTTCCCGTGTCGGCTGATGCTGGCACGGCACCCGGGTCACTTGCCAAGGGTCCTTTCGAAGAAAGCCCAGATCCTGTTCCAGGCATCGATCTGCTCGGGTGAGTCGTCGCGTGCTAGAGTTTCCCGATTGACTCTTCGACTGAAGGTATGTCCCCCGCTGCTGGGTCCAGGCGTGGGGTTCACGTAAACCCTCGTTTCAGACAACTGCGGCTGACGTGCCTGTAAGGCATCGATTAGGGGCCGGGCTTCCTCGAAGTTCACGTCCTCGTCGTTGGTGGCAACGTGAACCAGCAGAGGTGACTTGAGACTGTCAACCCAGTAATAGGGGGAGCGATGGACATATTCGCTCCGTTGTTCGAACGGGAGACCACTCAGCCTGGACTGTGTTGAAAACGAACGCTGGTAGGAGGGTCCCTTGAAGGAAAGCCGAAAGATCAGGTTTGTGACAGGGACGATGGCCGCACCCGACTTGAAGGGAGAACCGTGAGCCTCGCGGGTCAAAAGAAGAGCTGTGATGAACCCGCCGTGACTCCATCCCATGACGCCGATCCGATCCGGATCCACGTAGGGGAGTGCTCTGAGCACCGACACTGCCGATTGCGTGTCGTCGACCTCATAACCTCCGTAATCGATAGCGTTGTGCAGTTCCTTGCCATACCCGGTACTACCCCTGTAGTCGGGAGTGACGATGGCATACCCCCGCTGCACGGCTTCGATCACGAACGGCAGGTACATCTGGTCGAAGTTCCCGTGTACACCGCCATGCACCCACACCATGGCCGGATGTGTCCGATAGCCACGAGTGGTAAGAGGCTCGAACAGATAGCCGGGAATTTCCATATCATCAGCCGTACTTCTGAACATGATCTTCGAGAACTTCATAATTCCCCGGCTGCGGGCCGCGAAGATGCTGTCAGTCGTCTCTTTCTCCCTGACGGCCCGGTCGTAATCGGCAACGGGATGGTCGCTGTGCCGGTTGCTCACGTACAACTGGGCCGCGCGCGCAGAATCCGCGGTGACGACCTGGCGCGGACTCCCAGGGCCTTGCTGCGCAGGGAGCGGCAGGGTTAGAGCCTCCACGAGCAGTGCGGCTGCGAGCCGAAAATGCGTGTTGATCATGATGCGCATGAGATAGAGACGTGGTACCACCTGCCTCGGTAGCAGCAACCTTGGCCTGAGCGGTCCGGGGGGCCGGATTCCGGCACCAGAGGAATTGAGCGCTCGACGCGGCCCCTGCGTATGTGTAAAGTACTGCGGAAGTCCGTTTCAGCCATTTCCCGCCCTCCTCATCAAATCTCTCGTGGAGACCCAGATGCAGCATGTCATCCCCCGAAGTCGAAGCTGGCGATCAGCCGCCCAGACACTCGCGCTACTCTCACTGATGACGGCGCCGCTCGCGGCACAGGGCGGTGCTCAGAAGATCGATCAGGAGTATACAGCAAAGATCAAGGAGTATACCCAGGATCCTCGCATCATGACCGAGCTGGTGGATCATCTGCCGGCATCCAACACCGTTCCTACTCCTCTCAAGTTCCATGGTCGCATCATCGGAACCCCTGGCGAGCTGACCTACGCCAAGGACATTCACAGATATTTCGAGGCACTGGCCAAGGCGTCGCGGCGTGCGAAATACTGGACCATCGGCAAGTCTGAAGAAGGCCGCGACATGGTGGTGCTCGCCATTGCTGATGAGGCGACAATCGCTAACCTGGACAAATACAAGGCAAACAACGCCGCGCTCACCGATCCGCGCAAGACAACCGAGGCGGCTGCACAGCAACTGATCAGGACCAGCAAGCCGATGTACTGGCTCACCAGCGGCATCCACTCACCCGAGAATGGCGGGCCGGAGATGCTGCAGGAACTGGCCTATCGCCTGATCGTCGAGGAGACCCCTTTCATCCAGTCCATTCGCAATAACGTCATCACGCTGATCACTCCCGTGGTTGAAGTTGACGGTCGTGAGAAGCAGGTGGACACCTACTATTACAACAAGGGGCTGGCAGCGGGACTCGCGCGCCTTCCGCTCATGTACTGGGGCAAGTACGTCCAGCACGACAACAACCGCGATGGTATGGGGCAGTTTCTCGCACTCACCCGACACATCAGCGACTTCTTTCTTGAATGGAAGCCGGTTGTCATGCATGATCTGCATGAGGCGTCGACCTATCTATACAGCTCCACCGGCACTGGTCCCTACAACGAGTCCATCGATCCGATCACCGTGACCGAGTGGTGGACGCTGGCCCAGAACGACGTGCGCGAGCTGACCAAGCGTGGAGTGCCTGGTGTATGGACGTACGGCTTCTACGATGGCTGGACGCCCAACTACATGTTCTTCATAGCCCACACGAAGAATTCGATCGGCCGGTTCTACGAGGTGCAGAGTTACGGTCCTGACAACTATGAGGTTCGCGCTTCGCCCACCCTGGCAACCCGTGAATGGTTCCGTCCGAATCCGCCGCTACCCGTCATCAAGTGGGGCCCTCGCAACAATACGAACATCCAGCAGTCCGGTGTGCTGTTTTCCCTGAAACAGGTTGCCGACAACAAGGCCACCTATCTTGAGAACTACTGGATCAAGAACAAGCGTGCCGTCGAGAAAGGCACCACCGGCGACGGGCCGTTTGCATGGGTGATACCGGCCAACCAGCGGCGCAAAGCGGATGCTGCGGATGCTGTTAATGAACTGCGTAAACAGGGACTCGAGATTCACACTGCCACGTCGGCCTTCCGCGTAGGCACGGTGGACGTGAAACCTGGTGATTGGATCGCCCGTGGAGATCAGCCATATCGCACATTGGCTGACATGTACCTGAGCATCCAGAAGTTCGCACCGGCGAATCCGAGCCCCTATGATGATGTGGGCTGGACGTTCCAGTTCATGCGCAACGTGGCCATCTTCCCGATCAGCGACAAGAGTATCCTGTCGCAACCAATGAGCCCTGTCACCAGCAAGGTTGTGGCTGCGGGCGGCATAGATGGGTCAGGCCCGGTGCTGGTCATAGATCACACGAGCGACAACAACCTGATGAAGTTCCGCACCAGCTTTGCGAATACCAAGATGTTCGCGGCAGAAGCGGAGTTCCAGGCTGGTGGTCGCACCTTCAGGCCCGGTGCCTTCATCATCCCCGCCGGTGATCGGGCACAGATGGAAGCTTCACTCAAGGAACTCGGTCTGTCGGCAGTGGCAGTCGCATCGGCGCCAACCGTCAAACAGCACGAGCTGGATATTCCACGCATTGGCTATGTACACTCCTGGTCACGCACACAGGACGAAGGCTGGGTGCGCGCCGCGCTAGATACCTACGGTGTGCCATACACGTACTTTGGCGACATCAAGCTGCGCGAGGGTAATCTGCGTGCGAAGTACGATGTGATCATCTTCCCGCACGTCGGTGGTACGCCGCAGTCACAGGTGGCCGGGATAGCAAAGGTCGGCGATACCCCGCTTCCCTACAGGAAGACGGACAAGACCCCCAACCTCGGGGCCATTGACAGCACCGCCGACATCCGCGGTGGAATGGGTATTGAGGGCCTTACCGAGCTCTACAAGTTCGTGCAGGAAGGCGGTACGCTGATCACTGAAGGCAGCACGTCCACCATCTTCCCCGCCTATAATCTCACCAGCGGCATCACGATCGAACCATCTACTACTCTATTCGCCCGCGGGTCGGTCTATCGTGGAGTGGTTGCCGACCGGACCAGTCCCCTCGCATACGGATTCGAGAGTCAGGTACCGGTCTATTTCAATCAGGACCCGGTCATGAATGCGGGTGGCGCCGGTGGTGGTATGATGGGCGGATTCGGCGGTTCCAGCACGGCTGTGGTGCAGCAGAACGTCACACCGAATCTCAATTCGCCTGTGGTGTTGTCTACCTGGGACTTCAACAATCCCAGTGATGTTGGCTCGGCTACCCGCCCGTCCCAGCCGACCGCCCAGGCCGGTGGTGGATTTGGTGGCATGTTCGGCGCGGCCGGACCGGCAGGCCCGAGTCCACGCGTAATCATGCGGTTCCCGGCCAATCCCGCCGACATGCTGCTCTCGGGTACGTTGGCTGGTGGTGCAGCCCTCTCCAATCGTGCACAGCTGGTGGATGCACCGGTCGGGCAGGGGCACGTGGTGATGTTCGCCATCCGGCCTTTCTGGCGCTGGCAGACACAGGGGACCTACTTTCTTGGTTTCAACGCCATCCTCAATTGGAACGACCTGAACGCGGGGAAATGAACGCGGTGAGATGACCTGCAGACAGTGAAGGAGGGCGTCATTGGGCTATCCCGATGGCGCCCTCCTGCGTATCGCCGCAGAACTGGGGCATGTGATATGCACGCGCGACGACGCCAGCGTCTCAATACAGGGAGTCGATTCGCTCCTCCCGAGGTGGTGTGCTGTCTGGTGAGCCCCTGAGAGAATCAGTCGGCACACCGGATGAAGCATCTGGCCGCTTGCTCACTGCGGGTGGTCCATACCCCGTTCCTGAGACGGATCGCTGTGCACTGGACGCAACGGGCTCGCCAGCCCGGCGTGAGGGGGTACTCTCTCGCTGCCGTGTCCACCTGGCAACCAACTCCCTCCCTTTCCTCCAGCCAGCCTCAATCTGATCAGCGGCGTTCCGCATGGGTGTTCCCAATGCCTGCTCGGATCCGTACCACCACACGCCATATGTGAGCACGCCAATGAGCACGATGTACGGGAAAACCGAGCGCCTGCGCCCCATTCGCACCGGATCCCTGCGGGGTTGTCGATGTGCCTCTTGTCGTCGGGTCCTTCCTGAGAACTGAGGAGTCTCGCTGCTGGATTGCGGGCGCCCTGTGCTGCCATCGTGCGGCGCGCGCGCAATGAGGCCACCTGAACGTTGACCCAGGGCCTGGAGATAGACCTCAGCTGTCTGTGTGACCGTCATTTCCGAGATTGAATCAGTCACGGCCGCACCGAACTGCGTCACGGTCGGGTAACGATCTACCGGATCCGGGGCCAGCGCCTTGTCGAATACGTCCTGAAGCGAGGCGGGCCAGTCAAGATCGCTCCGCATAGCGTCAAGTCGTCGGGGTCGTCCAGTCAGACGTGCCAGGAGCGACTCCTTTGATGATGTGTCATCAAATGCCAGGTGCCCCGTCAGCATCTGCAGTGTCACGAGCGCAAGCGAGTACTGGTCGGAACGGGCATCGAGCACATCACCGGCGAGCTGTTCCGGCGACATGTACTCCGGAGTACCGACAGCATAGCCAGTACGCGTAAGTGCCTGCGCGGCCCGCTCGGTAGATCTGGCGATGCCGAAGTCGACGAGTTTCACCAGGAACGTACCGTCATCACGCCTCGTAACCATGATGTTGTCAGGCTTGACGTCACGGTGCAGAATGCCGAGGTCGTGTGCTGCCTGCAACGCACCAGCAGCCTGAGCCATGATGTCGGCGCACACAACCGGCGACAGTGCGCCCCCTCGTTTTAGCATCATGGCAAGCGATTCGCCCTCGATGAACTCCATGGCGAGGTAAACGAGCCCATCGTCTGTCCGCCCGAAATCGAAGATCGAGGCAACGTTGGGATGATTGATCCTGCTCGCGTTCTCAGCCTCGCGAGTGAATCGCTGAAGTGCCTCCGGTTCGTGCAGCAATGCCGGGCGCATGATCTTGATGGCACTCTTGCGCTTCATGTGCACATGCTCGGCAAGATACACCTGACCCATCCCGCCGTCGCCAATGTGTGAGAGCACACGGTAACGGCCATCCACCGTCTTGCCCTCCAGACCGCTGACATCAGCTGGAATGAGCGATGCTCCATCCATGGAACAGAAGGTCTGAGGCTCAGGGTAGGTTTTCCCGCACACAGGACAACGCTTGCCATTACTCACAGAAGCGAACCTATGCAGCGTTCCGGACATGGCAAGCGCACCCGGAATCCGAATGACATATTCAAGCCAGGCGCCGTGCCGGTCTCATTGGGATCGTCTGGTCTCCGGCGAGGCATTGTGCATAATTAGGTACTGCGCGGTCTCCGGGGACGGGTAACGCTACTTCAATGCCAGTATCATCAGATGAAGAATTAGACCAGCCTCCGGTTGGTGGGGCGGATTACCCGAAGCTGTTGATCCGGGCCGCCCGGCTGCGGTGTCCGCACTGTGGGAGCGGGGGAATATTCCGTACCTTTCTGGAGCTGAAGCTGCACTGTCCGGGGTGCGGACTTCGCCTCGAACGGGGCGAGGATGATCACTTCATTGGTGCCTATCTGCTCAACCTCATTGCCGTCGAGCTGATTGTCGCATTCTGCATTGTCCTGTTTCTGGTCGCGACGTGGCCGACCCCACCTTGGAACACAATCACTTACGTTTCCGCCTCTCTCGCCCTGTTGGGTTGCGTGCTTTGCTATCCTTTTGCAAAGACCACATTTCTTGCTGTCGATCTGGCGCTCCGCCCAGTTACCGACGCTGAGCTTGAGTGGCATCGTGCAGACGGGCGTATGGGAGATCGTGAGCTCCCCCATATCTGACGCCGCACTGGCTGTGTTTTCTCTGCTGTGAACAAACGGAGCGCGACCCGCCGCAACAGGCCGGCCGCGCTCCGTCGTTTCGATTCGGACGCTTACTTCTCGGCGATTATCAGGTACCGCGACGCGGCCCAGAATTTGGCGGGATCTACAATACGGATACTCTCGCCGCGGAAGGATCCGTCCTTCTCCTTCTTCTCGACCTCGATCAAGGCGACATCCTGGCGGGAGACAATGCGATATGCACGATCACTGCGCGGAAGAGGAATGGTGAGCACATCACGACGATCGGCGCGTGTAAACCGCGATTCGTCGATTGAGCGTGCAGGCACCAGCGTCTTGCCCAACTTCTTGATGAGGAGGCCACGCGAGCCACCCTCCTCGGCCACCACGCCATCCGCGATGAGCTGGCGGCGCGAACCGACGGTATAGAAGACGAGGTTCTCGCGCGTATCCATTGCCTTCACTGTGTCCGTCAGTGTTGCCTTCTCGGCAACCAAGGTCTCGTTGGCTGTCCGAAGCTGCCTGATCTCGTCCTGGAAGGCAGCTATCTCCCTGTCACGCTCAGCAAGCCTCGAATTGAGGTCTGCCAACAGGGTGGCCGTCAATGACGAGTCGGCCTGGAGGCGCTTAATGTCAGCAAGCTGTCGCTCCACCTGTGCCTGCCTGGCATTAAGACGCTGCCGAAGCTGGGTGAGCCTGTCGAGAATATCCTTCTGCGCCGCGGCCGCCTCGGTTTTTCCGGACTCATCGGTGGTGCTCACGCCAACCTTGGAGGACAACCCACGGACCTGGCGTAGCTCGGCATCGATCTGATCCGCGAAGCGCGATGCTTCAACGACCTGTGCAAGGGCACGGTCCTTGTCTGCGGCTGCACCGACCACGAGCCCCTGGAGGGAGTCTCGCTCAGCGCTGGTGGTTGCGAGCACTGCCGCGAGTGAATCGGCCCTGGTACGTGTGGCGGCATCCGTGCAGGCAGAAATCAAAAGGGCGGTCAGCAGCAGCGTTACCGAGCCGCACCGCCGGATCTGTGTACTGAACATGGTAAGACGGGTAGATGGGAGCTGAGGCATTCGAGTGGAACCTACCTGCTCACAGCAGACGAAAAAGCATCATAAGTCACACAAGGACGACTCGTTTGTGACTTATGACACGTACCGTTGTAGGTTGCTCCCGGCCTCTGCCGACGGACCGCACGACGTGAACGTCAGCGGTCATCTTGGGCTCGACGCCCTATCTCAGTGAGTCGGCGAGCGCGAGAAGAGAGTCACCAGCGATCGCGGTCGATTCAATCACATATCGACGAACGCCCTGCCATTGGCGTATGAGAGGAGAGCGCCGGCTGAGGCTGGTCTCGATTACCTTGCGTTTCGAAGTGGAGGCATGAATCATCTTGCCCTCTCCCACATATATACCAACGTGAGAGATGCGCTTGGTGGTTCCGAACGTAAGGACATCTCCGG
>CAYSKN010000083.1:0-12068 GCA_964431565.1 uncultured Gemmatimonas sp. | reverse complement strand
ACCCTGGGCGACGTCGACAAGATGGCCAGGCTCAAGTCAGAACTTGGACTGGAGAGCTGACCATGGTCGATCCAACCAGAGCCGCAGCTCAATCCGTTACCACAGACGCAGAACTCTCGCTCCTCGACCAGATCGTCGAGCAGGGACGTTTGGGCAAGGACGCTGACACGAAGAGCAAAGGCAAGGATCTCGTCAGACGATTCGTGAGTGAAGTGCTCGAGGGAGCGATCACCATCAATCGCGACACCGAAACGATGATCAATGCGCGTATCGCACAGATCGATCATCTTCTTTCGCTCCAGCTCAACGAGATCCTACACCACCCGGAGTTCCAGCGCCTCGAAGCATCCTGGCGCGGACTGCAGTATCTCATGAAGAACTCCGAGACCGGCACCATGCTCAAGGTGAAGGTGCTCAACGTCACGAAGAAGGATCTCCTTCGCGATCTGCAGCGGGCTCCCGAGTTCGATCAGAGCGCACTCTTCAAGAAGGTATACGAAGAGGAGTACGGCGTCTTCGGTGGCACTCCCTTCGGTGCGCTCGTAGGCGACTACTATTTCGACAAGAGCGGCCAGGACATGGAGCTCATTGAAAAGATCTCCAATGTCGCTGCAGCAGCGCATGCACCGTTCATCAGTGCGGCATCCCACGAGATGCTCAATCTCGAAAGCTGGGCAGACCTCGACACTCCGCGCGATCTTGCCAAGATCTTTGACAGCACCGAGTACGCACGCTGGAAGGGCTTCCGCAACAGCGAGGACTCACGCTACGTGGCGCTCACGGCACCACGAATACTGATGCGTGAGCCATATGGCTCCGCAACGGTCCCCGTGGAGGCCTTCAACTACGAGGAGCGTGTTGACGGTACCAATCACAAAGACTATTGCTGGGGCAACACGGCATACGCCATGGCCGCCAACATCAACAAGGCCTTCGCCTACTACGGTTGGTGTGCCTCCATTCGTGGAGTGGAAAGCGGCGGCCTCGTGGAGGGGCTTCCAGTCCACAACTTCCGCACTGAATCCGGTGAACTGGCCATGAAGTGCCCCACCGAGGTGCAGATCACCGATCGTCGTGAGAAGGAACTGGCTGATCTGGGCTTTACTCCACTGGTTCATCAGAAGGGAACGGCAAATGCCGCGTTCTTCTCAGTACAGTCGGCACAAAGGCCGAAGACATATGATGATCCCAAGGCCACCGCTTCGGCGCGGCTCTCAGCACAGTTGCCATACATTTTCGCCACGTCACGCTTCGCCCATTATCTCAAGGTGATGATGCGCGACAAGATCGGCGGTTACACCTCGCGCAATGAGGTCGATCTTTTCCTCAACCGCTGGATCCAGAACTATGTCGCTGTCGAGACTGCCAGTGCGAGCATCAAAGCCAAGAAGCCGCTTTCGGAGGCACGCATAGATGTGGTGGAGATTCCGGGCAAACCGGGGGCTTATCGTGCTGTTGCTTTCCTGAAACCACATTACCAGCTCGACGAACTTGCGGTATCGATGAGGCTCGTCGCTGATCTGCCGCAACCTGCCAAATAGACAGCGAACCGGTTCGTTCATTCCCAACCAATCAGGAGATAAATCGATGGCATTTGACACATTCCTGAAGATCACGGGCATCGAGGGTGAGTCCACCGCCAAAGGCGCTGAGAAACAGATCGAGATCTTCTCGTTCAGCTGGGGAGCGTCCAACCCGTCTACAGTTGGCCCTGGCTCGGGCGGGATATCGGCCGGGCGGGTGACATTGTCGAGTTTCCGCATCTCGAAGAAGACCGACAAGGCATCGGCGCTACTCTTCAAAGCATGTTGCACGAACGAACACAAGAAAGAAGCCGTGGTCAGCATTCGAAAGGCAACCGGCGGTGGTCAGGAGCCCTACCTCACTTACAAGTTTTCAGACGTTATGGTCGAGAGCATCGATTGGGCAGGAACTTCCGGAGGCGACGACACGCCGATTGAAGCAGTCTCGCTGGCTTTCGGCAAGGTGGAAATCGAGTACAAGCAACAGGATGCCTCGGGCAAGCTCAATACGGCTGGTCAGGTCTCTTGGGATGTCACGAAGGTTTCTGACAGCTGACGGTTCGAACTCCCGTCATCGGACGGGTGAGTGACAAGCGCACGGGCCTTGTACTCGGCCGGGCAGCTCAGCCCTGCCATCGAGGCGCTGGGCGTCGAACTCAGGAGCAATCCGGGCGACGTCCAGCGCCGTATCTTCCTGTTCGAACTGCTCATTTTCTCGGGTGACTGGACGCGAGCCGAGAAGCAGCTTGACGTGCTGGCAGGAAACGGCCACATGGCAGAAGCCGGTACCATGGTCTACCGCTCAGCCATCACGGCCGAGCGGGTGCGCGAACACATGTTCGACACGGCGGATTTTCCAACTGGTGCAGCACCTTCGCCGGTGGCTGGTACACTCAACGGGCAGGCTTTCACTTCTATCGAGGATGCGGATCCCCGCGTCGGTGCGCGCCTCGAAGTGATCGCCGGCGGGCGTTATCTATGGATTCCGTTTGCCCACATCGCAAGCGTTGGTATGCAGCCACCTGCACGCCTTCGCGATCTCCACTGGGCGCCAGCCCAGCTTCGCACCGGACCATCGGTGCGTGACCTTGAGCTTGGTGAGGTGCTCCTTCCGGTCATCACGCCGGCTGCCAGTCGACTGAGTGATGACGAGCTGCGACTCGGTCGTGCCGTTGACTGGACGCAGCTCCCCACCGGCGAATACGCCCCTGCAGGACAGAAATTGCTGCGCGTCGATGAGCAGCTTGTACCTCTCCTCGATGTACGGGAACTCCTCATAAAGGCCTGAATCGCACGACAGACACACGCCTCCGGGGATCAGCGCAGGACGCGTGATGCCGGCCGTCAGGCCTCGCAGTCCACGCTTCATCACACCACGGCATGCCTGTTGATTCTGAATTGCTGGCCACCCTGCTGGCGCCCATTGTCGGAGAGAATTCTGCCGGACGTGATCTTCGCTATGATCCGGCCTACGCTGTCTTCAAGGAGGAGAGGCGTGAAGACATCGTGATTCCCGGCAGCGATGATACCGATCGCAAGGTTGCCGACTGGAATCGCGTCATTTCGTTGGGTACGGATCTTCTGGGCAGGCAGACAAAAGATCTCCAACTCGCCGCATGGATGACTGAGGCACTCCTTCGCCGGGACGGGATTGGAGGGCTTGCAACCGGCCTCGAAGTATTACGTGGACTTCTGGAGCGGTTCTGGGAGAGCCTCCATCCGGAAATGGAAGGCGGTGACCCTGAGCTGCGCATAGGCCCTCTCGAATGGGTTGGCAGCAGACTCGTATACGGTGTGCAGCTGGTTACGGTTGCTTCGGGTGGCATCACTTTTCTCGATTACATCCAGTCACGTGCAATCCCGCCTGAAGGCACGATTGCCGATGCATCGTACGATGACGGCACCGCGCTCAGGGCGGCACGGGACGAGGCGGCCTCCTTTGGCAAGGTCATGCCCGAGACTGTGGACAGTGCGGTCGGAGGAACCAGCAAGACTTTCTTCAGGGCACTGGTCACAGATGTCCTTGGAGCGCTTGCCAGCCTCGATAACCTCGAGAGAGTCTCCGACGAACGCTTCGGTCGTGAGGCGCCCGCGTTCACAGGTTTGCGCGAAGCGCTTGATGAACTCCGGCGCTTCACGGCAGGCACCCTGGCTCGCAAGCTGGAGGATGACCCTGATCCTGTGGATAACGCAAGTGAGGATGTCGGCGATGCCCACACCGCAGTAGTGGTCGACGGATCGTTGTCGTCCGAGCCAGTGAGTCTGCAGGATGCATCCCAGCGTATTGCACTGGTTGCCCGTTGGTTCCGGAAGCAGAATGCAAGCAATCCGGCACCGTATGCGATGCTCCGCGGCCTTCGATGGGGAGAACTCCAGCAATCGGCTCCTGAACTCGATCCCAGATTGCTCGAGGCACCGCCAACCGCGGTCCGGTCCCGTCTCAAGGCGCTCATGCTGGATGGCAAGTGGCCGGAACTGCTGGAGCAGGCAGAGAACCTGATGGCTACGCCATCAGGACGCGGATGGCTCGACCTGCAACGTTATGTGCTTACCGCATGCTCCAACCTGGGTGATGGATACGACGCGGTGGCGGCGGTAGTTCGCAGTGAACTGCGCGTTCTTCTCGCCGCAGCCCCGATGCTGCCTCGGATGACACTCATGGACGACACCCCCACCGCAAACGAAGAGACTCGCGAATGGCTCCGGACCGACATCTTTTCCGATGACGCTTCAGGGCATGCTGCATCCAACACCGCTGATATCACCAGCATGATGGAAAGTGACGCCGATGCGTCAACCGTAGGCGGTGAAATTCTGACGGCTGCGCTGGATGACGAGCAGAGCACCTCACGACAGGGAGGGTTCTCCCGGCCGCGTCGCTCCCGTACCCAGCGCATCCGTGATCCGTTCGAAATGGCACGAAGCGAAGTTGCACTGGGGCGCTCCGGTCGCGCCATTGAGCTTCTGACTGAGGAACTCGCACGTGAGTCATCGCCACGTGGCCGGTTCGTGCGTCAGACCCAGATCGCTTTTGTAATGGTCGAGGCAGGCCTCCTGCCTGTTGCACAGCCCCTGCTCCGGAAGCTTGTCGAGACCATCGACGAAAGGTCTCTCGAGCAATGGGAATCAGGACCTCTCATCGCCCAACCCATGGCACTTCTGTATCGTGTTCTCGTAAGGACAGACGCAGACGAGAGTGAGCGGATGCAGTTTTATCTGCGGATCGCCAGGCTCGATCCGCTGCAGGCAATGGCATTGCCAACACCCTGACGAATCCTTCACCACATTACCAAAGTCCATCCATCAGCTTCATCACCACTCCCACATGGCGCGCACAGAACTGGACCGCAACGTCCAGCCATCCCTTCTGGATCGACTCACCGATGAATCACCGCGCACTCCAGCGGATCAGTCTCTGGCCCGTGATGAATCCGCACGCCGTTTCCGGATGTCGGTGCAGCGGGATGTGGAGCAACTGCTGAATACCAGGCGTAACATTGTGCCCGTAAACGCCATGTTCGTGGAGGTGCACAATTCGGTGCACGAGTACGGACTGCCCGACACCACGGGAATCGCACCCAATACAGCGGAAGGAGTCAAACGCCTCACAGATGAGGTTCGTGACACCATACTTCGTTTCGAACCACGTCTCGCCAATGTGAAAGTTCGTCTTGTCGAGAATGATCAGGTCAGGACACCACAGGTTCGGTTCGTAGTGGAAGGTACGCTCCGAATGGATCCTACACCGGAACAAATCGTCTTTGATACAGTGCTTGATATCCCAAGTGGTGTCATAGCCGTACAGGATCAGCCATAGATGCCAGTCATGCCACGTATTTCGTTGAAGTGGATCAACAATGGTGTTGTTATGGATAAGTTCTGATGCAGGACGATCTGCTTCTCTACTACGAACGTGAACTCACGTACCTCAGGAAACTGGGTGCAGAGTTTGCACGGCATTACCCGAAAGTAGCATCGCGCCTTCAACTGGAAGCTACCCGATGTGAGGACCCGCACGTCGAGCGGCTTCTCGAGGGATTTGCATTTCTCACCGCACGTATCCAGCGCCGCCTCGACGATGACTTCCCCGAGATAAGCGAAGCGCTGCTGGAGATACTGAATCCGCAACTGGTGCGACCGCTTCCTTCAATGGCCATCGTGGAAATCGCGCTGGATCCCGCTCAGGGACGCGCACCGGATGGCTTTCATGTTCAGCGTGGCAGCACGCTGCATACCCGCCCCGTGGGAGGCATGCCGTGTGTCTTTCGAACTGCATACGACACAACTCTGTATCCGTTGTCGATTGTCGGTGCAGAGTGGACGACGCCTGATCGCGCTGGAGCGG
Source organism: uncultured Gemmatimonas sp. (assembly GCA_964431565.1). Lineage (GTDB taxonomy): Bacteria > Gemmatimonadota > Gemmatimonadetes > Gemmatimonadales > Gemmatimonadaceae > Gemmatimonas. The sequence goes on along the minus strand of CAYSKN010000083.1, from coordinate 6,200 downwards.
GTTTACACGGGAAGGACGCAGTGGCGGCAGTGCGGCTGAGCCTTCAGGCTTTCGATGGCGTCTCACTTGACGCCCTGACCATGAAGACGATGCGGGTCCACATCGCTGCAGACAGCAATGTGGCCGATACGCTTTATGAACTGCTCATCAACAACTGTGTGCAGGTGGTCGTGCGCAATCCGGATCGTCCGACTGCGCCACCGGTAATGCTCGGCCCCGATGCCCTTCAACCGGTCGGTTTCGAAGCAGATCAATCGATGCTGCCGCAGTCCAATCGCAATTTCGCCGGCTTCTCACTGCTTCAGGAACTGCTCGCATTTCCGGAGAAGTTCCATTTCGTGGATTTCATCGGGATCGATGCAGCACTGGGCACACTGGGTGCTACCGAGCGCGCGGAAATCGCTCTGTTGATCGGCAGCTTCGAACGCACCGAGCGGCGGCAGGCGCTCGAATTGGGGGTGTCAGCAAATACATTTCGACTCGGCTGTACACCGGTGGTCAACCTCTTCCAGCAATCGGCAGAGCCGATCCTGCTCACCGAACGCAGCTATGAATACCCCGTCATCGCCGACGCCCGACGGAGGCTTGAGGTGGAAGTGTGGTCGGTGGACAATGTACGCCTTATAGAACACAACGCTCGGACCACGCGCGTTGTTGCACCGCTCTACTCCCATCGGCACAACATCACATCCGCGAATGAAGAGTCAGGAACTCTGTTCTGGCACAGTGTCAGGCGCAGCGCAGGATGGAGAACTGATCGGGGGGTGGATGTGTTCCTCGGCTTCTCCGATCTCTCCGGTGAGCTGCGCATCCCGGACCAGGATGTCGCATCCTTGCATGTCACATGCTCGAATGCCGATGTGCCTAGTCGCCTGACATTTGGCGCGGACAGGCGCGGCGATTTCGAACTTGTGAGTGGCGGGCCGATAAGACGCATTTCAACCATAGTGAATCCCACCCGATCTTTTCAGCCAACACTCGGCAAGGCCCTTCTCTGGCGTCTTGTTTCCACACTGTCACTCAACCACCTGTCCCTGGTCGATGTGAGCGGGGATGCCCTGCGCGAACTGCTGCAATTGCACAATGTGACCAACAGCCTGAGCGCCGAGCGGCAGATAGATGGTATTGTCGAAGTGCGTACCGGCGCAGCGTTTGCCCGCATGGCCGTGTCACACGGCATGACGTTCGCTCGTGGTCGCCGTATCGAACTAGAGTTTGATGAGGAGAAGTTCCCCGGTGGCGGCATGTTTCTGTTCGCCTCGGTGCTCGAGCGATTCTTTGCGCTCTATGCATCCATGAACAGCTTTACCCAGATGGTCGTGCGCTCCAGGCAGAGACGCCGCCCCGTGGCAGAATGGCCGGCCCGTGCAGGGAGGCGGGCATTGCTATGACCGTTCCGCCAGGCACCCGTGATCTTGAGTCTCACAGGCGTCAGTCTGATTACGACGAGCTGGAGGAACCGGTTGATGTTCTTGTTCCCGCCGTGAAGAAGGTAGTCGGTGCGACTCCGACATCATCGCACACGAGAAAGCAACTGAATCTCGAGGAGACTCTTACACGGGAAGGATCCGGCTTCGAGTTCGTGCAGATACTCCGGCTGCTGCAGCGCATGTACCCGGAGCGCGAGCCGGTAGGAGTATGGTCAGATCCGGAAAACGAGGTCGCTCGCATGCATGTCCTGCCGTCACTGGCATTCCCGCCAAGCGAGGTCTCGGCTGTGGAGATCGAGACCTCAGCGGACCCAAACGGCAACAGGAAGCATCCCGTCCATGTCGGTGTTCGTTTTTTCGGACTCGTGGGCCCTCAGGGTGTGCTACCGCATGCCTACACCGAGCATGCTGCAGCGCGTGCGCGCGCACGTGATACTGCCTTCAGGGACTTTCTCGATCTGTTTCATCATCGGACACTCTCGCTCTTCTACCGCGCCTGGGAACGTCACCATACGGCGGCGGTGGCAGAGCGCGGCGGCGAAGATCGGTTGCGCTCACACCTGCTCGATCTGGCGGGGGCCGGTAACCCAGCCGGCCAGCGGCAGAGCACTGTGCACCCGGATACCCTGGCCTATTACGCCGGCCTGTTCGGGTTGCGTTCACGACCGGCAATGGGTCTCGCACAGCTCATTGGTGACTATTTCGATGTAAGTGTCACTGCTGAGCAATTCGTTGGTGAATGGCGAACACTCGCCAGTGGAGGCCAGGTACGACTGGACGGCGACGGAACGGACGGCAGGCTCGGCAAGGCTGTTATCGGAAGCGCTGTTTACGATCCACACGCACGCATCAGGTTGCGAATTGGCCCCATCTCACGTGAACAGTTCGACAGGTTTCTTCCGGATGGACGAGACCACGTGGCACTGAAAGCCCTTGCTGGCTTCTATGTGGATGATGAAGTGGGTGTAGACGCCCAGCTGGTCCTCGCGTGCCATGAAACACCGGTGGCGACACTTGGCGTCGCCGGTGCTCCACGCCTCGGTTTTGGCACTTGGTTTCGCAACAAGGCGCCCACCCGGGATCCGGATGACGTGCTGTTCAACCTGTGTCTGTGAGCTCGCCCCCCATGTCCTGTACTGCTGTTATGTCCAGGCCGCTCCTCTGAGCAGATCTGCCGCCTCGCTGTACCTCCACCTGACCCCCTGCCGATGGAGTTGTCATGTCGGTGAATCTTCGTGGTCTGATTGCCAAGCTCAACGCACCTACCCGCGGCGTTGTGGAAGCTGCTGCCGGGTTGTGCCTCTCACGCACCAATTACGACGTGGAGATCGAGCACATCTTCGTGAAGATGCTCGATAACACGGACAGTGACCTTGCCATCATTCTCAAGCACTTCGGGGTGAATCGTTCGCGACTGGCCGACGATCTCGCTCGCTCACTAGATCGTCTCAAGACAGGGAACGCCCGGACACCCACCCTCAGTCCGTCGCTTGTGAACCTGCTCAGTGAGGCGTGGATGCTGGGATCGGTGGAATACGGGGCGCCACGGGTACGCACCGGCCATGTGATCCTTGCACTTCTCTCCGTGCCCGGCCTGCAGCGTCTTGCCGCGGACTTCACAAAGGAACTCGATAAGATATCGCCGGATGCTCTCAGAAAGGATTTTGTCACAATCACTTCATCATCAGCGGAAGCAACAGCCGAAATAGGCAGCATCGATTCTGTTGCAGCCGGAGCGAGCGCTTCGGGCATCGGTTCACCCAGTCCCGGTGGGCGCACGCCGAACCTTGATCAGTACACCACCGATCTGACCGAGAACGCACGCAACGGCCGGATAGACCAGGTGCTTGGCCGCGACTTCGAGGTGCGACAGGTGGTCGATATACTCACACGACGCCGCCAGAACAATCCGATTCTTGTCGGCGAAGCCGGCGTAGGCAAGACTGCAGTCGTGGAAGGATTCGCGCGTCGCATTGCAGACGGCCATGTGCCACCCGCTCTGCGCAATGTGTCGCTGCGCTCACTTGACCTCGCGATGCTTCAGGCAGGAGCCGGTATAAAGGGTGAGTTCGAGAACCGCCTGAAGGGGTTGATCGAGGAGGTAAAGAACTCTCCGACACCCATAATTCTGTTCATTGACGAAGCGCACACCATGATCGGCGCTGGCGGTCAGGCAGGACAGAACGATGCCGCCAACCTGCTCAAGCCGGCGCTGGCGCGTGGTGAACTGCGCACCATTGCCGCCACTACCTGGAGTGAGTACAAGAAATTCTTCGAGAAGGATGCGGCTCTTTCACGACGTTTTCAGCTCGTCAAGGTGGAAGAGCCGACCGAAGAGTCATGCTGCGTGATGATGCGCGCTGTCGTTCCCTCACTCGAGAAGCACCACGCTGTGCATATCCTCGACAGTGGTATGGAGGCTGCAGTACGTCTGTCGCACCGCTATCTGGCGGACCGCCAGCTTCCCGACAAAGCCGTGAGCGTGCTTGATACTGCGTGCGCACGTCTGGCACTGGGCCAGAGTGCCATCCCAGCGCCCATCGAGGACAGCAAGCGCATCCTGGACGATCTGACACTGCAGGATCGCGTGCTGACACGCGAACAGACGGCCGGTGCTGATCACAGCGAACGCCTGGAATCCATTGCGGTACAACGCAAGAACGTCGAAAAACAGCTTGCCGAACTGGAAGCACGCTGGAAGGCTGAAAGGGAGCTTGTTTCCACCATTCTCGAGACGCGGGCAAGACTCGTGGAGTCTGGACTCGGTGCCGATCAGGCCATTGTGGAGGCACTGCGTGTCGAATACACACAATCGATGAACCAACTGGATGAGCTACAGGGTGAAACGCCACTGGTGCGGCCTTTTGTGGACACGTCGATTGTTGGCGAAGTTATCTCCGGCTGGACGGGGATACCCGTCGGAAAGATGATGAGTGATGAACTCGGTACCATGCTGGAACTGGAGAAGCACCTGAGTGCACGGATCATCGGTCAGGACCATGCGCTCATTGAAATATCCAGGCGCGTACGCACCTCCAAAGCAGGCATTGAGGATCCCAACAAACCCAAGGGCGTTTTCATGCTTGTCGGCCCCTCCGGCGTAGGCAAGACCGAGACTGCACTTGCACTTTCCGACCTGCTGTTCGGTGGTGAGCGTAACATGATCACCATCAACATGTCGGAGTTCCAGGAAGCGCACACTGTATCCACTCTCAAGGGATCGCCTCCGGGTTACGTAGGATATGGTGAGGGCGGCGTGCTGACCGAGGCTGTGCGTCGCCGCCCCTACAGCGTCGTACTCTTGGACGAAGTTGAGAAGGCCCACCCGGATGTACTGGAGCTCTTCTTCCAGGTTTTCGACAAGGGAGTGATGGAAGATGGTGAGGGAAGGCAGATCGACTTCAAGAACACGATCATCATACTCACGACGAACGCCGGCACAGATACCATCATGAAGCTGACCGCCGACCCAGAGACGATGCCATTTCCGGACGCCATGTCCAAGGCACTCAAGCCAGAACTTGATACTGTGTTCAAGCCGGCCTTTCTCGGACGCATGGTCATCGTGCCGTACTATCCGGTTCGCGACGACAATCTGAAACAGATCGTCCGACTCAAGGTGCGCAAGATCGAGCGGCGGCTGCGCGAGACGCACAGGCTGGAATTGGTCTATGAGGAGACGCTGATAGGCCAGATCGCTGCGCGCTGCACCGAGGTGGAAAGTGGAGCACGCAATGTCGACAACATCCTCAGCAACACGCTGCTGCCGGAGATCTCAAGGTTGCTGCTGGCATCAATGGCAGAGGGATCCCGTCCGACAGCACTTCGCGTGGGTGTGGACGAGAATGGCGATTTCGTCTACGAAGCGGTAACTGGTGTCGCTGCATGAGGCGTCCGCCACCCTTCGGGTTTTCACAAGGATGTGCTGAATGACATGGTCTCAGATCAATCGTCCGTTCCGTCTTGAGACTCCGCTGGGGCCGGACGTACTTCTTCTGGCATCCTGGCAGGGCGAAGAGGCGGTGTCGTCGCTGTTTCGTTTCACCGTAAGTGCATGGAGCAGCAACCAGGATATCAGGCCCAAGGAACTGCTCCTCAAGGCTGTATCATTGCATCTGCGGCTTCCTGACGGTTCGGACCGTAGGATCCATGGAGTTGTCAGCCGCTTCACGCGGACGGGCATAGCAATGGAAGGTCATGCGTCATATGCGCTTGAAATAGTACCTCCACATTGGGTACTCACGCTCGATCGCAGCTTTGACATCTTCCAAGACAAGACTGCCCGCGACATATGTGATGAATTGCTCAAAGACACTCCTCATCAGTGGAAGCTCATCAGGACCCTTGACGCCAGGCCTTATTGTTTTCGCTATAGGGAGAGCCGCTTCACTTGTGTGGCGCGACTGCTGGAGCAGGAGGGGATCTGGTATCGTTTCGATCACAGGGGCGGTACTGCTTCCCTGGTGGCAGGTGATAATTCCGCATCGGCACAGGAGGCGTGGGGTGTGGACGAGCTGGTTTTTCACCCCGGCTCGGTGGGCGCAAGATTCGATGAGCCACTGCTTACTGAACTCATTGCTGAGGCAGGAACACATACTGCACTCACACGAATTCGCAACGCCACGGAGTTCCTGGCCGGAAATGACCTGCTGGGCGAAACAGGTGGCGCATCAAGCTTGTTCTCACCGCCTGACGAGATGGCGTGGTACAATTTCGACCAGCAGCTGGCAGCCCATCACACGGGCATTAATCAGTCCGGCGGAGGGTCCT
>CAYSKN010000082.1:9275-12133 GCA_964431565.1 uncultured Gemmatimonas sp. | reverse complement strand
AGTCGACGATCGGCATCCATCCTCGACATGTTGCCTGACAGGTTGGCGGCGGTAGCAGCGTTGAGCGGCAGCAGCGACAGCAACGCATTCGGGATCATCACTTTCCCGAGTCTGATCCCCTGTTGATCCCATCCCCACTTGTTGCCGTTCCTGTCCGTTGTGGTCCAATCGCCGGGTGCCCGTCCGCTCCGGCCCTGTGCACGCGCAAGAGAATCGAGCGAATCGCGGGCAGCCATGATGGCACTCGCCATGATGCTGTCAAGGCCGTCCGCACGATCGCCTCGCACCCTGCCAGCTCCCGCGGTGCCATCCCCTCCGCCAAAGCCCCGCCACACCCGCTCGTCCTCGTACCGAGGGCGCATGCCGCGCACCTGAGGGTCAAGAGCGCCTATTCCGGTACCAGGCCGATTGCCTCCGACCGTATCGCCTACCGGCACAGACGGGTTACCCTGCCTGGCGGGAGCACCGGCAGCGGGTTCAGCAGCCGGCACCAGCGGCTGAGCCGGCTCTGCGACCGGCGTCGCTTCAATTGCAAGTGCGTCGGCCACCGAGCGCGGCGTAGTCGGTGTCTCGATCCAAGTGAGCCGCTCTTCGCGTTCAGGCTCATCGCCAAACCGAAACCACGATCTGACACCGTGCCCGAACGTGAGCCACTGCAGCAGCCCAGCCACCACCACAACATGAATGCCAGCGGCGAGCAACAACGGTCTTGGTGAACGCCGCTCACCAAGCCGCGTACCACCGGTGCGGGCCCGTTCACTGATACGCCTACGGCGCCCTGACCCAGGCACGTGCCCTTCCGACCCCGATGGCATATCTCGGACAGGATCACGGCTGTGGCCGGAACGAGGCGGGACTGAAGGAGGGGGGCCCATCACCACAAGATACCCCATTCCCAGCAGAGCGTGCCTGAAAGTCCCAGAATTCCGTGGCTGGACGACTTGTCAAGTCGCAGCAGCGACGACGGGATTGGATACCCGACTGATTCCGGTGATCTCAACCTCGACGATATCGCCAGGCTCGAGCCTTCGCGTTCCGGCGGGAGTACCAGTGGCCACTATATCACCCGGCTCCAGCGTCAGATACTGAGAGATGTAATGCAACAGGAACGGGATACCGAAGACCCTTTCCCGGGCGGTGTTCCGCTGAGCACCCTCGCCGTTCACGCGCGTCATCAGTTCAATCGACCCGAGATCGGCAGGAACCGGACCGCTCGTGCCCACAGGACAGAACGTATCCAGACCCTTGGCACGGGCCCACTGACCGTCACTCTTCTGCAGGTCGCGTGCGGTGACATCATTGAGTGCGACGATGCCTCCTATGGCAGCACGCGCCGCAGCCTCGGTTGTCGCCTTCGATAACCGTGTTCCCACCACCACACCGATCTCTCCCTCGAACTCGATGTGCTGGGACACCGGATGCAGAACGATCGGCTGTCCCGTACCGATGATCGATGACGGCGGCTTCAGGAAGAGCAGCGGCTGCTTCGGGACTTCATTGCCCATTTCGCGGGCGTGCCCGACGTAGTTGCGACCAACACATACGATCTTGGCAGGCCGGATCATGATTCGTCCCATACGGTTTGACGGATAACTGATGGTCCATAACGATAGAACCTCGATACGTGCACGCCAATGTCGCGCCACGCGCCAATGATGCGCTGTGCTGGTGGCAGGGAGTTCAGCAAGGCACGACCGTAGCGTCTTGTAACCACGCGCGGATCACTCAGCACCACCACGCCGCAATCGTTCGTGGTGCGGATGAGTCGACCAAATCCCTGTTTGAGGCGGAGCGCCGCATGTGGAAGCATGTACTCGGCGAATGAACTGCCACCACGTGCATCAATGACCTCGCACTGGGCCGCGACCATGGGATCAGTGGGTACGAGAAATGGCAGTCTGCCGATCAGTAGTCCGCGCAGGGCATTGCCCGGCACATCCACACCCTCCCAGAATGTTGCTGTGCCCAACAATAACGCACGCCCCGATTCGCGAAAAAGCTGCAGCAGTTGATCACGAGGTTCCTCTCCATGCACAAGCAGCGGCCGGCGAGCCGCAATGCCCAGCTTGCGCAAACGGTCCGCCACGTCGCGTACATCGCGATGACTCGTGAAAAGCGCGAAAATGCCGCCATCACTGGCTTCAACCAACCCACAGAGATGCTCCACGACCGAAGCAAGGTGCTCCTTAGGCTGTTCGTTGGGGGCAGGAAGGTCCGTGGGCACAACGAGCAGTGCCTGACGCGGGTAGTCAAACGGCGACGGAAATATTGCTGAACGTATCGGGCGGTTGAGATGAGACACTCCGAGTCGCTGACTGATGAACCCGAATCCCCCATCCGTTGACAGTGTTGCGCTCGTAACGACGGCTGTTCGTACACGCCGGAAAAGATCATCCCGCAGGGAGGGTGCGAGATCGATCGGAACACACTGAACCAGGATATTCCTTTCGTGCAGCCCGGGCTTACCCATGGGCTCGATCCATCTCACAACCGGTGGGCCGCTTGCAGGTGGCACGAGCCCCTGCATGAGAGCGTCGCCGGCAGCAGCAAGACGACGTGTGACGGCACGGATCTCGTTGACGATCGAGGTGAGTTCTTCCGCACGTTCAGGCTCGCTCTCGATACGCTCCTGCACCATTGTGAGACCCTGGCCAATGGCATTGATCTCCACGAGCAGCTCCCTGAGTGCTCCATCGATGCCGTTACGCCACAGATCGTGGGCCTGGAACGACTCAGTGAGACGCAACACTCCACCGCCCTGCTGCTCAAGTATCGCTATCAGGAGTTCAAAGAGAAGATGCACGCGATCACGTGCCGTCACTGCGCTGAAGGCCCTGGGGGCCCGCGAACACCGGGTC
>CAYSKN010000082.1:8240-9265 GCA_964431565.1 uncultured Gemmatimonas sp. | reverse complement strand
ATTCCGCTCCGAGAGCCTGGCAACAAGCACGGGAAGCAAGCCCTTCCCCCGTCGTTCGAGGCGCTGGAACAGCCTCGTCAGTGCCCGCCTCGATATCGAAACGCCCAGATGTGACGCTGCAGCTTCCTCAAGACGGTGCCCTTCATCGACTATCAGCTGCCGGTATGCTGGCAGAACAGCGGCGTCATCCCAGCTCTGCACCTGCCGCCGCACAGCGACATCAGACAGAAGCAGATGATGATTGACCACGACCACGTCAGCCGCGGCAGCATGCCGGCGCGCCCTGAACAGGAAGCACTCGTTGAAAAACGGGCACTTGAGCCGACCGCAGAGATCTGGTTCTGCAGAAACTTCGTCCCATACCTCCGGCCTGGGGGCAAATGGAAGATCCGCAAGTGAACCATCGGATGTATTGACAGCCCATTCCGCGATCGACTCGAGATCGGCTCTGACGTCATCGTCGAACAGTGTCGGACCCGCCGCCATTGCCTGTTCAAGACGATTGAGGCAGAGATAGTTGCGCCATCCCTTGAGCAACGCGAACCGAACCCGCTGATCGGAAAGTGCGTTGGAGAGAAAAGGCAGATCCTTCCTGATCAACTGTTCCTGGAGGGTGATGGTAGCGGTGGAAACGACGGTGCGTTCACCGTTCATGGCGGCCCATCTCAGTGCCGGAACCAGGTAAGCCAGCGACTTTCCGATGCCTGTTCCGGCCTCGAGCAACGCCACACCGCCCTCATTGAAAGTCGTGGTCACGGTGGTGGCCATCGCACGCTGGCCAAGCCTGTCCTCATACTCGAATGGGCCACCATTGCAGCGCATGGCTTCTGCAATGAGCCCGCGGGGGCCAAGCGTCGAGTCTATTGCATCGCGATCCAGAGGTTCCGGAAACCTCGCGCCAGGGATCTCGGTAACCACATAGACACGGGTGGCGCTGTTGTTGACGATACCGAACCCCACACCATTTCCGTGCAGGCGGAAGGCAACATCCATGTCAGCACTGCTTGGTGTGAGGTCACCCGACG
>CAYSKN010000082.1:0-8230 GCA_964431565.1 uncultured Gemmatimonas sp. | reverse complement strand
GTGAAGCCGCCACCGAAGGCCTCGAGCAACAGCATCTCGCCACGCTCAGCAAACCCCGGAAGTGCCAGCACGCTGCTCACATCTCCCGCCGCCACTTTGCGTGCAGTGTCGAGATTGCCGTCTGCGTCTACGGTACATACGAAGCACACCTCGTTGCCGCCGTGCAGAACGATCTGCGTACTAATGGCTGCCGATGCTTCCCTGGTGAGCCGTGCTTCACCTCTCAAGTTCCACTCACGTCTTGCGTGGCTTCTTCTTGGCTGCCGGAAAGAGAACGTTGTTGAGGATCAGCCGATAACCCGGCGAATTCGGATGTAATGAGAGATCGGTGGATTCGCTGCCGATGGCGTGCTGCGGATCCTCCGGATCGTGCCCGCCAAGGAACGTCCATGAACCTTTCCCGTAATCGCCGTGCAGGTACTTGGTCCACGGCGCACCCTGCTCTTCAGCAAGTACCGTCACCCCAGGCTTGATCACCGCCCGGTTGAAACTCGTCGTCACACCATAGAAGTCTCCGATGACATTGCGATGATTCTGCACCAGCATCGTGGCAACGGGATCGAGTTTTGCACTGAAATCGAACAACGCGAACGACCCAAGTGGCTGACGGCGTGAAGGTACGTTCACCTGATGGCCGTCTATATCGCTGAGAGCGTTGACATATGGCGATGTCTCCACGTGAGCACCCGCGAACGCGAGCGCGCGGGTCCAATCGAGCTTCGCGTCCGCTTCCGGGTCGGGTGGCGTACCGTCGGAAAAGGGACCCGCTATGTCCACGGCCCATGCGGCCAACGCCAGATCCAGCGACTCTGTGGCACCGCACATGGCAAAGAGAAAGCCCCCCTGTTCGACAAAACTGCGTATCTCATCTGCCACAGCCTTCTTGAGCGCCGGCACATCTGCTTTCCCGTAACGACGTGCCGTGGCAATATCGCGGTCGCGCTGCGCTATGAACCATGGTGCATCACGATAGGCGAGGTAAAGCTTGTTGAACTGCCCAGTGAAATCCTCGTGGTGAAGGTGCACCCAGTCGTATTTGGGAAGGTCTCCGTTGAGAACGTCATCGTCCCACACCGAGGTGAACTCGATGCCGGCATAGGTAAGCGCCATGGTAACGGCGTCATCCCAGGGTGGCTGATCCGGCGGACGATAGATGGCGATGCGTGGAGTGCGCTCGAGTACTACAGCGTCCATGTTGGCTCCGGAGATCTCGGCCCTGATCGAAGCTACATCGCCATCGGTGAGTGGTTCGACCGTGACACCATCGAGTGCCGCGCGCTTGCGAACATCGGAGGCATCAGGGAGCAGAAACGAACCGCCGCGATAGTTCAGAAACCACTCGGCACTCTGACCGGCCTTGATGGTCTGAAAGGTCAGACCATATGCCTTGAGATGATTGCGCTGCGCATCGTCCATCGGCAACAGCAGGTGCTGCGCACTGGCAAGCGGAGCGGATACAGCAATGAGACACAGTGTCATGATCACACGCAGCGGTGTGCCACGTGCCAACCGAAGAGGAAGAAACAGCGACATTATGAGGTTCCGTGGGAGTAAGCTGCCGGCACAAGTACAGGAGGCACCTGCTCCCTGAGCAGCGCCAGTTCGCGACGCGCCTGTGGTGCCAGCGCGCTGTCATTGTAATCAACGAGCAACTGCTCGAGCCTTGCAATTGCTCCGTCCTTGTCGCCTTCGTTGCGCAGCCATCGCGCCCACCAGAGCAGCGATTCCGGCGCCTCGGGGCTCTTCGGGTAATCCCGAACTATGCGCGACCAGAGATTCCGCGCCGTCTGAGGGGCCGAAAGACGCGCAGCCAGTGCCAGCAAGGCCGGTCCTGCCGTTCCCACTGAATCTGCCAGGCGCACAAGCGTCCTGGTTGCTGCCGTCGAATCACCCCTGGCGATCATGAGGAACGCTGAGCCAAGCGAGGGTGATTTCTCAAGACGGATGCGTGCAAGAATACCCAGCGCATCGACAAGTTCCGTCCGATGGGACGCTGCGCGGAGCAGGTGCCGGCGCGCCGTCACCAGGTCACCCTCGTAGAGCGCGATCCAGCCCATCATCTCATCATCGTAAATCAGGTCCGTACCTGCCATTGCACGCCGTGCTTCAGCCAGATCACCTGCGCGAAGCCATCCCGTTACCAACGGACGTGCGAGTGCTTCCCGCGTGGTCAAGTCCAGCAACTTGCCTTCCCGATCGAGCAGCTGCCTTGCGTCATTCATTCGTCCGAGCTCGCCGAGCGCCGCGATCTGGAGACCGAGCAATGCGCGGGCGCGTGTACGGTCATCAGCATTCGATGGACGCGCGAGCAGCTCAAGGGCGCTTGCAGCATCGCCTGCACGAAGGGCGGCTTCGGCCGCGCGACGCTGTGATTCGAGCTCGCCGTCGAGCCTGAATAGCGAGCTCCATACATCACGTGCCACAAGCCATGAAGTGCCGAGTTCAGCACGTTCGGCAAAGTCCCGCCATGCGGCTGCGGTTGAGTCCCCCGCAGGCAGCGATGACAGGGCACTCCAGGCACGACGAGGCTCACCCCATGCAGACTCAAGGGCCGCGAGTAACCTTCGCGCAGGCAACACCGGCGGATCGGTCGCAAGAACAGCTCGTACCGAGTCGCGCGCAGCCGATGGGGTACGCCGCAGTCCATAGAGGCCAGCAGTCTCGAGCCATGGCTGCGTCGTGAGCGCATCGCGATAAGCTTGCGCCGCAGCCTCCCAACGACCAAGAGAGACATTGATCTGCGCCGTCTCACCGGCGAGTGTCGGGTCACTTCCCATGAAACTCACGGCATCCGCGAGCACGCTGTCAGCTGCGAAAGTGCGTCCGCGCTGCATCAGGAGCCGCGCATACTCACGAAAGGGTGCGGGATCGTCCGGATTGGCGAAACGCCAATCGAGGAATGCAGCCTGCGCCTCGTCATCACGTGCCAGACTCACAAGCGTCCTGAGCTGCACAGTGTGCGCCGTGGGATCGGTGGGGCGAAACCCGAGTATGGTTTTCACCATCGGCAGAACCGAATCGAGCTGACCCTGTTCGGCGAGTACTCGCTCGAACCCCAGAAGGCCGAGTGCGATGCGATCGCCGTCCGTTTGCGAAATACCGATCGCACGCCTAAGCACTTCGCGATAGCTGGTTGCAGCCAGTCGCAGGTCTCCCCTGTCTTCCGCCTCGAGTGCACGCAGCATGGGATCAATGGTATCACCCTGTGAAGCTGCAACCGGAACGCGTTCATTCTGTGCCTCCAGCGGAACCGCCATCGAACCGAGGGAGGCCATGAGCGTGACCAGGGCTGCTACTCCAATCCTACCGCCCAGACAAGCACGCGAGCGGTATACCGTGTCATGGAGGGGTACCGCTGCCATTTATCCGCCGGAAATACTCGATCACAATCCGTCGCTCCTCTGGGCCCAGGCCGCGAAGCTCATTCCACGTGGGAAGCACGAACTTCTGCGCTGCCGGCCCCGACTGTGAACCTTCCACCCGCCCGGTCGATCCGTTGTTGGTACCTGCCTTGGATTCCCGGGGCCCCAGATCGTCCCGTTCTTCCTGTTCGAGAAAACGTCCGGCGTCGAGCAGACGACGATAGAGCTGCTGCTGTCGAGCAGCAATCGCTTCATTCAGGCCGCTCCGCTCGATCTGCAGTGCCAGGGTCTGTGCCTCCCTGGCCAATGCATCAGTGCGACCAGTCTGATCGTTGTCCGCCACGTCCATGAGATCACGTGCCACATCACGCTGCTGTCGCGCAAGCACGCGAGCCTGCTCCTGCGCCTGGTCACCCTTGGCTCCGCCAGGCATCAGGTTGAGTCCTTCCATCTTGTCGTTGAGTTGTCCCTGCTGCTGTGCCAGCTGCTTGAGCTGCTCCATCATCTCGGTGAACCCGGAGGCGGACTGTGCGCCATTTACCCGCTCTCGGTCACGTACGAGAGAACTGAGGGTCTTGTTCAGTGCTTCAGAAGCATCCTTCATGACACTTAGCATCTGCTCGTTGTCACCTGATTGGCCCTGCTGCATCGCCTGCGTGGCCTCCTGTACCCGACGCTGCGCGTCTGCCATGGCCATCTGTGAACGCTGTGAGAGCAGTGACGAGGTCCGTCCCGCCTGCTCCAGACGCTCGGCCGCCTGCTGAACACCCTGCTGAAGAGTGCTCTGCTCACCTGCCATCTTCTTTGCACCCTCGGAGCCCGCCTGCCGCATCCGCTGCTCAAGGTCAGCCTGCTGACGCGCAAGTTGCATGGTCTCGTTGATCGACTTGTCGAGTTCGTCGGAGAGTTGCTCCTTCCATTCACCCACTTGGACATCACGCGCTTCGGTCAACTGACGTGCCGCCTCGTTCATAGACTCGGAAGCGCGACGGGCCTGATCGGCTGCGCCGCCCATACCATCGGAACCACTCTGCTGCTGACCCTGCTGACCCTGAGGCGGCCCCTGCTGTCCAGCCTGCTGTTGTCTGGCCTGCTGACCCTGCTGACCCTGGCGGGCATTCTGACCACTCTGCTGCTGCACCTGGCTCAAGGCGTCCTGGCCATCCTGCTGACGCTGCTGAGCCTGTTCCTGTGCCAGCTGTTCGGCAGCTTTCTGCATGGCGTCGGCAGCCTCCTTCACCAACGGCTGAGCTTCACGTGTCTGCAACGCCCCTTCCCTTGCCCCTGCCTCGTACAGACGTCTCGCCAATGCCTCCACCTCGTTTTCCACAGACCGGGTACGATCGGCAATGGCACGGGATTCACGCGCGGCCTCCTGGCCGGACTCGCCTTGCTTCCCCGCAGTTTCGAGTTGTCTGGCCAGTTGCTGTTGCGCCTCAGCCAGATCGCTTGCATCATCCCGCAAGGTCTGCATTGCGCCTTCCAGTGCGGCACGCTTGAGCATCTCGGCGCTCCGTTCGAGCTGCTCACGCATCAGGCGCTGCTGCTCCGCGAGTTGCTGCATGGATCGCCGCACTTCACTTCCGCTCAGACGGTCGGTGCTCCGATTGAGTTCCTCGAGTTGCTTCTGCATCTCTGGTGTGAGCGCCTCGCGAAGCAGCTTCTGGACTTCGGCCATACGCGCGGCGAGAAGAGTATCGAGCGCGCTTGCGCTCTTGAGCCGTGCCTCAAGTTCTCTTGTGTCCTGCCGCAGCGAGTCGACCCGTGAACTCAGCTCCTGCTGATCACGCGCCAGCCCGCGGGCCTTCTCGGCCTGGGCAAAGCTTATGGAACGGCCCTTCGAGCCCTGGCTCTTGCCGTCGGCCGATTGCTCACCGGCGTTATCCATGAGCTCCCGGTTTTGCGATGCGTCCGCGGTATTGCGCTGGAGGAGTCGTTCCTGTTGCGCCAGACGAAGGGCACGGGCCGCCAGCGAGTCCGCAAGAGCGCGGGCTATCGCACGCTGCTCAGCCAGCGTGGGTACGCGCAGCACGACCTCCGAACTCCGCACCTGCTGTCGCCACGGAGAATCATCAATGGCAACGGCAACGAGGTGCACCCTGTCGCCCGGAACCAACTTCTGCCCGTCGAGGGCAACCGTGGTGCCACCCTCGAAGAGCGGCGCCAACGGGGCCGCTACTTCGATCCGTTCACGCTCGCCAGGTGCCGAATCCGACTGGGTCTCACGCCACACCAGCAGCTGTACATGGGCTACACGATGATCGTCGCTGGCCTGCACAGTAACCGGGACCGACCCGAGCGGGCTTATGAGTGTGTCATTGACCGGAGCCACGATGTTCACCGACGGTGGCATATCCGGGATCACCGTGAACGGCAGCTCGTCAGGAAGTTCCGGCGGAAGCACGACGCCGTCAGCCCGTGGTGTCGCCGAGGCTGTCCAGGTCCACTGCTCATCCCGGTCGATCGTGATGGTACCCACGGCAGACACCATCTCCTGTCCCGCCTCGTCACCTGCTGCCAGTGCCACGGTGTCGCGACCATTGGTGAGGAGTGCATCGCGGGCACCGCCATGGAGACCGACCTGCACCTGCACGCGTGTACCGCGTGGTACGCGCAAGGGTGGAACCGGTTCGAGGGTCTCGTCGGAACGCCCCAGATATGCCGGGTACTGGGCTCTCAGTGCCACATCACCGACCCAGCCGCGTTCCTCGACAGCCAGTCGCGCTGAGAGTTCAGGCGCACGCCCGTCATTGACGCGCACGAGCGTGAGCGCCCGCACTGGTCCCAGGGGCAACGCCACACGCCCAGCTTCGGGGACGCTCAGCGTGGTGTCGCGCCACGCCTCACCCTCTGCACGCCGTGACACAGTGATCTCACTACGTCCCGTGGCTATGATCTGCAGGGTGATCGGCATACCGCGCGGCACAGTCATTGGCAGTCGTTCGAACGCCAGCGCCGGCAGCAGAGTGCCGGTCCAAGCCCTCACAGGGTGCAGGACGGCGGACAGGCCATCGGGAACCGCGCGCGATGCCATTGCCAGAGACAATGCTCCAACAAGCGCAAGGGCACCACCGACCAGAGCCTGCTTCGAAAATCTCTGCGCAGCCCGGGGAGCAAGCTGTCCCTGACCCAGCCGGGCGGCAACGTCCTGTGCTGCCCGGGCACCGAGCACTCCGGTATCCGACACCTCAAGTGCGCCACGAAGCGAGCCCGCCCGAAGTCGCTGTTCTTTTTCGATGGTCCAGGCTAGCGCCTCGATCGACAACGCACCGGCATGACGGCGACGACGCCAGTAGGCGATGACAGCCGCACCGCCAGCGGCAACGATCCAGCCCAGCACAGGCGTGACGCGAGGCCATGTCATCCATCGCCCATCACCAAGCACGAGCACCATCAGTGCTACGAGCCCCAGCAACACCGCCACGGCCAGGAAGGCCACACCGCTTCTTGCACGCCAACGCAGTGCGTGCTGCTCACCGGTGATACGACTGTTGAGAACCCTGCCAGCGGATCCCGATGGCAGCCCTTCGTTCATGCCCAGAGCGGGTGCCGACATCAGGCTGGCCTCACGGTGTCATGGCGGAAGAAACAGATGCAATGGAAGGTAGCTGCTACCGCGCGGTCCGGCGTGTCTGTCCGGGCGCTCACGGCAGCACCCGGCTTGTGGTCGCATAGGTGAACAAGTTCACTCCCATGCGCAACGCCAGCTCATGCAGAGCGGGGGGATCCGGGTAGGTACCCACATCCTCCCAGCCGTTTCCCAGATCGGCCGAGAATGTGTAGTACATGGCAAGCCGGTTTCCGATGAAGATGCCATAGCCCTTGGCGGGCTTCCCATCGTGCTCGTGGATCTTGGGCGGACCGTTGGGAAAATCGTAGACCACGTGATAGATCGGGTGCGAGTAAGGAACCTCTACCATTTCGCGATCCGGGAACACCCGCGCGATCTCGCGCCGGAAGCTTTCGTCGAGGCCGTAATTGTCGTCCGCGTGGAGAAAGCCGCCGCGAGTGAGAAACTCTCGCAGCCGCCTGACTTCGACGTCGCTGAACTTGACCTCTCCGTGCCCCGTCATGTAAAGGAACGGATAGTCGAAGAGTGCCGAATCAGTGAGCTTCACCTTGGCTTCGGTACGCTCAATGGGCAGCGAGGTCCGCTCGGCAATCGCATTAATGAGATTGTGAACACTGGATGGATTCACATACCAGTCCCCACCTCCCTCGTACTGGAGCCGGGCGATCGCCAGGCGACCGGGTCCGCTGTTCCCCCCGAACGCCATAGTTCCCAAAGGCAGCAGGATACAGGCCGCAACAAGGGACCAGCGGTTCATACGACGGAAGATCAAAGAGAACGGCCGCATGGATTGATCAGGTATCGTGTGCAAGACTGTAGGCGAGGTTGCGGCTGACGCCGTGTTCATCCATGAGCATCCGCACGATCTCGCGAGCGCGGAACCCCTGCTCACGCAGGTCTACTGCCACCGCGCGGAGTCCGTCTTCGGAGGGTATCGCCACATCTGCACCCTCGAGGATCAGTACAACCTCTCCGTGTGGAGGAACCGCTTCGTAATACGCAGCAAGTTCCGCCAGCGTTCCCCGGCGGATTTCCTCGAAGTGTTTGGTGAGCTCACGGGCCACCACGACCTTCCGCTGGCCGCCGGCAATATCCGCCACCTGCCGCAGCGTTTCCACCAACCTGTTGGCGGATTCGAACAACAACACCGTATGTGGCAGCCGGATGGCCAGCGCCAACTGCTCCTCGCGCTCCCTTCCCTTCCGCGCAAGGAACCCCAGCACCGTGAACGGATGGGGCGCCAGCCCGGATGCGACGAGTGCCGCCAGTGTGGCCGATGCACCGGGAACTGGAACGA
>CAYSKN010000081.1:0-12171 GCA_964431565.1 uncultured Gemmatimonas sp. | reverse complement strand
CGGTTTCAATAAAGAGAAGGGCGAGTGAGTAAGCACTCGCCCTTCCAGAGGCAGCCGGTGACGTATTCTTTCAGAACTTGAACGAGACGCCCGCCTCGATGAGCGGAATGTCACCAAAGCCGATCTGGGCATTGAGTCCCAGTTTCGATCCGAGCCAGTAGCGGGCACCGCCCTGGATTCCTACTCCGGAGTCTGTGTTGCTGGCCTTGCCCATTATTGTCCCGACGCCGTTCGCCTTCACCGATGCGTGAACGAAGCCTACGCTGGCTCCGGCGTAAATGTCGAGATTTGGTTGAGACTCAATCGGAATGTGCAGATTGCCGACTGCCATGATGGGCACGACGTTTGAGGTGACCTTGTATATCCCGGTACCCTCACTGTCGCGCTGGAAGCCCACGAATCCGCCAATACCCAGCGTGGCCTTGCCAATCGGGAGAACACCCAGCTCAACCTGTCCACCCAAGCCGGTACCGTCGTAATCGCCTCCGGTCATGAAGCTGAGCGACAGCACACGGTCTCCCCGGGAAAAGCTGGACTGGGCCGAGGCCGTAAGCGGGATTGCTACCACGAGGGCGGCAGCGGCCAAGTATGCAAGACGAGCGTTCATGCACATCTCCTGATGATCGGTGGAAGTGATTCCTGTGTTCTGGAATGATCACACAAGCTGGTGAGGCTGGACGCGTCAATCAATGGGGTGGAGCCGAACAATCAGCGAGGGATCGAATCCCTGCCGTCCACCATTGCGAGACTGTTTCGAGCCTGCTCGAGCTGCCGAGCTACTGCCGCCGGACCAGTGCCGCCATCGATATCACGCTGAGCAAGCGACTCCTCCGCACTCAGCGCCCGGCGCGCATCGTCAGCAAACAGCGCATGGGCACGCCTGAAGGCCTCTGCCGGAAGCTCCGTCATTTCCACACCGACTTCTTCCGCCTGGCGCACCAGGAGGCCAACAGCACCGTGAGCCTCGCGAAACGTAGCCCCCTTCCTCACCAGGTAGTCTGCGAGGTCCGTTGCCATCATTGAACTGGATACGGCTGCTCGCATTCGCGTGCGATCGAAGCGCAGTTCGCTCACGGCACCTGCCATTGCGGGCAGCACAAGGAACAACAGGTCAACTGCGTTGAAGAGTGCGCGCTTGTCGTCCTGGAGATCCTTGCTGTACCCGCTCGGCAGACCCTTTATTGTCCCGAGGAGCGATACGAGATCACCCAGTATCCGCGCTCCCGATCCGCGTGCGAGTTCGAACACGTCCGGATTGCGTTTCTGCGGCATCATGCTGCTGCCGGTAGAGAAGCCGTCTCCGAACCTCACGAAACCGAACTCGCTGCTGCCGTAAATGATGAGGTCTTCAGCCATGCGTGAGCAGTGCAGTGCGGTCATGGCGCATGCGTAGAGTGCGTCGGCAATGAAGTCGCGATCGCCCGTGGCATCGATGGAGTTTGGTGAAATCACCGCGAATCCGAGCAGGTCCCGGAGAACCGTGCGAGGTACCGCGAATGCAGAGCCTGCTATGGCTCCGGAACCAAGTGGCAGAGTGGCAGCAGCATCGGCAGCGTTCGCAAAGCGAGTACGATCGCGATCGAGCGGCCAGAAGTGGGAGAGCAGCCAATGAGCGCCGCTGACTGGCTGCGCGCGCTGCAGATGTGTATACGCTGGGAGGATTGCCTTTTCGAGCGACTCCGCCTGCGTCAGCAGCTCCTGCTGCAGGTCGCGGATGGCAACATCGAGCCTGCCACATGCATCCATCGTCCACATGCGGGATGCCGTTGCAACCTGATCGTTGCGTGAGCGACCGGTATGAAGCCTTGAGGCTACGGTACCGGCCTCTTCGTGCAACAGTCGATCAATCATCGTATGGATGTCCTCGTCCGCTGCGATTGGCTGTGCACCATCGCCAATGCGTTGGGCGACACGGTCCAGCCCACGCTGCAGCGCTGCGTTCTCCTCGCTGGTAATGACGCCGGCACGGAGCAGCCCCTCGGCCCATGCCTTGGAGAGTCTTACATCGTGTGGCCAGAGACGAAAGTCGGTGCCAATGGATCGATTAATGGCATCGAGCAGTGGCGAAGGCCCGCTGGAAAAACGACCTCCCCAGAGCTTGTGGGACCCGGGTTCGGCCAATGAGTCAGAAGGTGTCATGGCAAAGAATCTAGCTGTCGAGGTAGGCGCGGAGCCTGCCGAGCACCCGCTCCCGACCATCGGTGCTGCGACAGATGATGAGAACAGTATCATCGCCGGCAATAGTACCAGCCACATCTGGCCATTCGAGCTGATCCAAGGCTTCGGCAACGGGCTGTGCGGCGGATTTCACGGTGCGGGCAACAACGAGCACCTGGACACCTTCAGCGCCAACCAGAAGTTCGGGAAGCATACGTTCGAGACGCGCTATTGCCTGATCATGCGTGGACTGGTCGGGAAATGAATAACGCACACGCCCGCTGCCATCCGGGATACGGGCCAACCTGAGCTCGCGAAGATCGCGGGAGAGTGTGGACTGCGTAACCTCCCATCCTCGCAGGATGAGCTGGCGTCGCAGGTCCTCCTGGCTGGTTACGGCCTGCGCCCGGACGACCTCACGAATGGCCTGCTGTCGGTCGGATTTGGCTGACACTGAAACTCCGGAAAAGGGAGGATCTCTCTGAGATTGACACGGTTATGGTGCAAAACTATGCATTCATTGTGCATAATATATTGCCTATCATGCAACCGTCTTTCTCTTTATCGAACGTGCCGGAATCGTCCTTGGCCAAGAAATGGCGAGTGGGAGTTCTTGGAGCCTCTGGTTATTCGGGGCGTGAACTGTGTGCTCTTGTAGTTGGCCATCCACACCTGGAGTTGGTATTTGCAACGGCCAATACGCTACGGGGCACGACGCTGAAAGTCCGTGCTGGCGGGGGTGTGCATGATGTGCTGCTTGTTGCGCCAGAAGAGGCGGACCTGACTGCGGCTGATCTGGTTTTCACTGCGCTTCCGCACGGTACATCGGCAGAGTGGGTGGCCAGGGTGATTGCCGCCGGAACGCGAGTGGTGGATCTGTCCAGCGATCTGCGTCCCGGACATGGGGGTATCCTGCATTCGCTGCCCGACGGTGTACCGGCGGACGCACCCTATGGTTTGCCTGAGCTTTTTCGTGCCCAGTTGCACGACGCCCGTATTGTGGCGAATCCGGGGTGTTATGCCACGACGGTATTGATGGCGCTTGCTCCGCTTGCCCGGGCGGGTCTCATTGCATCCGGTGGCGCGGTCAGCATTGCGGCTGCCAGTGGCGTCAGCGGTGCCGGGGCAGCTCCGCGGCTCGAATATCTGTTCGCTGAGGTGACCGAGAATTACCGGCCCTACTCTGCAGGTAACAAGCATCGTCACCTTCACGAGATGCGTCACACGCTGTCACGGCTTGGCGCAGACTGTGACCTGCTGTTCACACCTCACCTGCTGCCAGTGGACCGGGGCATACTGGCCACGATCACCGTACCATTGTCGCGGACGCTGAGTGATCCTCTCGAACCCTTTCGGGCGATGTACGACGACGAGCCGTTTGTGGAACTCGCCACGGAATTGCCGAGCCTGGCGCATGTCCAACACAGGAACGTGGTGCGCATAGGTGCCGTGCTGCCGACGGGAATGCGACAGCCGGCCCTTCTGGTGTTCAGCGCAAGCGACAACCTGGTCAAGGGTGCGGCCGGCCAGGCTGTGCAGAATGCGAACCTGATGCTGGGTTTGCCGGAAACCGCGGGTCTTCAGCGGTAACAGATGGAATCGAAGCCCTGATCGCATCCCTTACCAGCCACCCTCTTCCTGTTTCCCTGAATGATAGTCGTCAAGCTTGGTGGTCGTACGCAGACCGATTCGGCACTGCCTTCAGCACTGGCGCAGCTCTGGCGACGCACAAGCGGGCGGCTTGTGATTGTTCACGGTGGCGGTGATCAGATCAGTTCGATGCAGCGGATGCGAGGGGAGGAACCCGTATTTATCGGCGGCCGTCGGGTCACCACGGACAACGTGCTCGAGATAGTACGCATGGTGTTGTCGGGTCTGGCAAACAAGCGGATGGTATCGGATCTGGTGGCAGCAGGTATCCGGGCGGTGGGAATAAGTGGTGAGGATGCTGGAATGCTGCGGGCTGTTCCAATCGATGCGGCGACCTTTGGTCACTCCGGTGCGCCGGAGAGGGTTGATCCGTCGGTCATACTTGCGTTGTTGGGGGCGGGCTATCTGCCGGTTATTTCCCCCGTTGCAGCGCGCAGTGATGAGGCTGCTGGGGGCGCATATAACGTGAACGGCGATGATGCTGCTGCCGCGATTGCGACTGCCCTAGGTGCCTGTGAGTTGTTTATCATGGCCGACGTGCCGGGAGTGCTGGACGCGGATAAGACGGTAGTATCGAAACTGACACTTGAAGACATTCGTGCGCTCGTTGCCGATGGAGTTGCCGGGGGCGGCATGGCCGCCAAGCTGGACGCTTGCGCGTCAGCTCTGGCGGGGGGTGTAGGCAGGGTGCGCATCGGAGACCTGGCCGCGCTCGGTACTCCCAACGCGGGGACGACGATTGTTGCACAGAGAAACGCTGCCGGTGCGTCCACGGGCGAGCCAACAGGCACACCAACAGATATTGCTTTCACCCAATAGCCACCATGACATCACCAATATCCAGCGTCGTGCCGATGGAACCTTCAGGCTCGTCGGCAACAACATCAGGGCAGCTTGTATTGCCGGCGCTCCTGGGAACCTATAAGCGTCATGCCCCTCTTTTCGTCAGAGGTGAAGGTGTCTACATGGTGGACGAGTCTGGCAAACGCTATCTGGATTTCGTGGCTGGTATCGCAGTGAATTCGCTTGGCCATGCCGACGCAGGCGTAATGCAGGCGATGCGTGAGGCAATTGACACGGGTCTCATCCACACCTCCAACCTCTACCGGACAGCGCCTGGTGAGGCGCTGGCGGCCTGGTTCGTGGAGCATTCCTTCGCCAGCAGCGTGTTTCTTGCCAACTCAGGCGGGGAGGCAAATGAAGGTGCATTCAAGTTCGCACGCAAGTGGGCCAGGGGTACGGGGCATCCTGCAAAGCATGACATCATTTCCCTGCGTGGTGCCTTCCATGGTCGCATGCCAGGCACTCTTGCAGCCACTGATCGGCCGGCTTATCGGTTACCATTTCGTCCGCTCATGGGTGGGGTGACGATCGTCGAGCGCGATATCGAGGAATTGCGTGTGGTGCTCGAGGAGGAGTTGACTGCAGCGGTGATCGTCGAGCCGATTCAGGGTGAAGGCGGGGTTCGCGTTCTGGATCCTGCTTTTCTGCGTGATCTTCGAGCGCTCACACAGGAGCGCAATGTGTTGCTCATTCTTGACGAGATCCAATGCGGATTGAGCCGCAGTGGCACTCTGTTCGCCTACGAGCAGCTAGGATTCGAGCCCGACATTCTCACGCTTGCCAAGCCAATCGCAAACGGACTTCCGATGGGTGCAATCCTTGTGAATGAGACGGTTGCGCGTGCGATCCAGCCTGGGGACCACGGTACGACCTTCGGGGGTGGACCGTTCGTCGCGCACGTCGCGCACCATGTGATACAGCGTCTTGCAGATCCATCGCTGTTGCAGCATGTACGTGAGACCGGTGCGTGGTTCGGTGAGCAGTTGCAGGTCATTGCCGAACGGACGGCGGTGGTTCGTGGTGTTCGAGGCAAGGGCCTCATGTGGGGAATGGACGTGCATGAACACGTCGGTGCAATCATCTCACGTGCCATGGATCAGGGACTGCTGCTGGTGAATGCAGGTGAACACACACTGCGTTTCCTGCCTCCGTTGATCATCAGCCGTAACGAGCTGGCCGAAGGGCTCACGATTCTTGAACGGGCAATCAAGGGATAGCGGCTGACATCCGTTTGTTTGTGGGGCAGGTATGTCGGGCCGGCAGACCGCGTTTGCTGCGCACGTCATCAACTGACCTTCTTGCCCGCGGACGCCGTTGCCTCAATATTGTCTCCACCTTCACGTGCCTCCGTGAATGGTGCGGGATGTTCATGCGGTGTGCATAGCGTGTTTTCACCGCGACGCCTACCGTGCCGCGCAGCTGGATCATTGGCGGTTGAATCCCTGTCCTGGTGCGTCGATCCGGCGGCGCGCGCGAGGCCGGACGGGGCCGCTGGTGCGTATCTGACACCCTGCGCATACGTGGAGTTATCCCTGATATTAGGCAGCAGAGATTGCTGCGTGGTGGTTATCCGGGCTCACAGCTCGGCCGACGCTCTGGCAGATGTCGATTGATCGTGCTTTTGACGAGATGCGTTTCGAGCCCCGTCATATTCTGAATCTGCGTGCCATGCAACCGACCGCACTGCAGGCGGCAGTACTATGTGAACGCTGGTTGCGGGAACAGCAGGTGCAGGGAGCCCGGGAGGCTCTGGTCATCACCGGGCGTGGCAATAACAGTGTGGATGGTTTTTCACCCGTGCGTGAGGCGATAGCCAGGCTCCTGCCATCATTACGCCGCCGCAATGTGATAGCAGTCTATGGCGAACACACTCCGGGATCGTTCGTGGTCACTATGGCACCACTGCGTGCGTTGTTCGAGGCCCCTCACCGCCGTCGGGAGAAGTGGAATACCGCTGTGATTTCGACCACATTCGACGGGCTCGACGATGAGACGGTTCGTCAGCTCCGCGATCTGGCGGTCATGTCACTCACAGTCCTGGGACTCCAGTCAGCGACACAGCAGCAGATCGAGGATGAGATGCACCGTCAGCTATCGGTGCTGACCGCAGCGTTGCCGGACGGTGTCGACAAAGAAGCTCTGTTGCAACAGGCTCTGCTGCGGGCAGCGGAAGAATACGAAGCCGACTGATGTGCCGGTGAGAATGCGGGAGCAGGTGGCTATCCATCTGATCTCTTGCGACTGGAGTGTGAAGCATCGAGTGTCCTGAATTCTCACCACTCATCCGGTGCTGTCATGGTGTTCCTGGTCTTGCCTGTAGCGGACCGCTGCCGCGGTTCCTGTCTCTTGAGAAGCTGCGCTTCTGCAATCAGGGTGTCGGCGTCAATCATGCCCCTGCCGGCTTCTGCGCAGGTCAGGTCAACCATGCCGGGGCATGGTTCTGTGGCTGAAGGCAGCGTCAGACGGAACGCCAGGCATTGGAAGTTCAGCCGGGAGAGCGTGCGGCGAGGTCACATTCTGTTGTGTCCTCGCCTGAGCCGCACGTGGCTGGCACGCCGGCCCGGGAGCGCACGCGTGACTACGTGATTGCACAGATGAAAGCCAGGGGATTCGACACGGAGGTGCGACCCTACGACGTGTGGCTTCCGCCTGCCACTGCCGTGAGGGCTGCACGTCTGGGTGAGGATACTGTTATGCCCGACCTCGACGAGCCAATTATCCCGGGTGATCGGGCGATGCACTTTCCACTGTGTCCGAGGGCCAGTGGCAAGAGTGGTGAAGGAGTCGGTGGAGGAGAGATGAGTTTGTGAACCATGGCCTTACTGAGGTCTAGGCCATCCTCGATTCACGTGTCGTACCGGTGAAGGGCAAGGCAGTGCTGGCGCGCTATAGCCGCAGCTATCGCGGGTGCGTGGTGTGGGCATTCCTCGTAACTGGCAGGGTGCCATGGGTGCGCGTTGTCGCATCGGTCCCGGTCCGGTACGTTTGCGGGTGGAGGTTGCTACCGACACGACAACGCACGGTACCAAACAGACTCACAGCTTACTGCGCTACATGCGCGGCAGCGAGTATCCCGCTAAGTACATCTTACATCGGTGCCCACCGTGATGATTCAGGACCCGGTACGGCAGACAAGGTGAGCGGGACGGTGAGTGTCCTGGAGGCCGCCAGGGCGCTGGGAGACATGGCTAGACAAGGGCTTCGCCCGGGGATCGCGGTTTGGTGCTGATGGAACCTCATTACTGTGCGTGGTATTGCGCGATGTGGTCTTGAAAGCTCCTGATCCCGAGGGAACCGGTTCCGTGTATAAGGCCTGGCGTCTCACTTCAGGGGCTCTTGCCGACTCGCTCGAGCCTGGCATGGCTGACCTGGGGGGAGGAAGTGACTTCGCCGGCTTCTACAATCGACTCGGCATCACATCTGCTGACTGGGGACTCGGTGGGTCGGTGGGTCGGTGGGCACGCATCGTTCTGCCTACGGCACCAATGCGTGGATGTCGCGTTTCGGTGATCCGGGCTTCGGCTATCACGTCTTATCGGTGCGGTGCTGTCCCTGCGTCTGGCGAACACCGATATAATACCATACGAGAACGAGGAGTTCTTTCGTACCATGCAACAATACATCGTGCCTCTTGAGCAGAGCGTGGCAGCAAAGGGGTGGAGTACATCTCCTGTAGCGACACTGTCAGCTGCCCTCGGCAGGCTGCGCGAGTCAGCCTCGCGCTTTGCCTCGATACGTCATGATGTGCTGTCGCGTGAGGTGAGCAAGGCTCAGGCGGAAGCTGCCAGTGCGGCTCTTCACACTGTCGAGCGTGGCTTTGCCGGCGAAACGGGACTCCGAAGCAGGTCATGGTATCGCACCCTCATCTATGCTGCTGACATAGACAACGGCTATTGGTCGATGGTATTTCCCTGGGTCAGTGATGCCATACGCTACGGCAGCGAGGCCGAGGCCAGTGTCTGGATTGCCGACCTTACTGTCCGTTTCGAGTCAGCGGTCGTTGCCATGGAACGCACCAGTGATGCCTTGGAAATATCCAGGCGCTGAGTCCGGCTTTGTCCATCGCTAAGCCGTCGGTGCCCGCGAGCAGAGGTGGTGCAATTGCAGCGCATCTGGAAGCGATTGATGAGGCTCAGCGTCCGCGTGATCCTGATGGAGTCGTGCGTGGCGCCCGGTCTGTTACGCTGGAAGGCTCGGAGGACCGGGCAGCACTCTTGCTGCACGGTTTCAACGACACTCCGCAATCAATGCACCATCTGGCCAGACGTATTAATCAAGCTGGATATACGGTGCATGTTCCACGACTGCCCGGGCATGGTGGATCGCTGCAGGAACTCCGTCAGGACAGACTCGCAGATGCCTGGCGAAAGGCGGTGCGCAGTGCCCATGCTGCTCTCAGGGCGTCGCATGGCGAGGTGCATCTGTGCGGACAGAGCATGGGTGGGGCACTGGCGGTACTCGAGGCATTGGAAACCGATAATCTCCCTTCGCTGGTCCTACTGGCACCCTATCTTGGCATGACTGCCGGCATGCGGTTGAGAACGCGCATTGCATCCGTGCTTCAACTGTTCAGGCCGTATCTCCGAAGTGACGGCGGAGAGCGATCGATCCATGATCCGGAGGCCAGGAGGCATTCACTTGGGCCCCGCGTGGTGACGGGGCAGGCACTTTCAGGACTGCGTACCATCGCGTGCGCTGCTCATCGGGCATTGCCGATGCTTAATGCTCCTGTGCTTTATCTACAGTCGCGCGAAGACAACAGAATCAGCGGGAAGGATGCCGCGCGATACTTTGGTCGGATCGGCAGTCCGGAAAAAAGAATTCGCTGGCTCGGCGGGTGCGGTCATGTCATTTCCGATGACTACTGCCGGGAAGAGGTGGCTAAGGAAACGACGGAGTGGTTCGGCCGATTCGGGAAAGATTGACCGCCTAATGCAGCTGGTTACCCCTGACGGGGGCAACAACTAGGTTTCGCATGTTGTCACCTTGTTCTGCTTGAGGAGTGATGATGGCTGATATCGCGTGTACACATTGCGGGCAGACCCGTGAAGGGTTTGACCGGCCACCCTTTCCGGGTGAGATAGGTGGAAGGATTGTGAGCAGGATATGCAGGAGTTGCTGGAGTCAATGGCTCCAGCAGCAGACACGTCTGATAAACCACTACGGCCTGAACGTGATGGACCCACCGGCACGGACCTTCCTTACACGCAATATGGAAGCTTTTCTGTTCGGGTCGGGCGAAGGCGAAGACGTTGATACGAGCCGGCAGGGGACGGTGAGCTGGTGAGTTGGCCAATGGCCGGAGTTGTTTGATGTGGCGCAGCATGTGAGACTGCAAGAGGAACGCCCCGACCATCATTCTTGGCGGGGCGTTCTGTATTGCGCTGATACTTATTTTCCGGTTGTTACGGGAATTGGGATTCAGTTCACACCAGCCACGTAACGAGCCAAGCGTCCGCAACTTGTGCACTTCAAGGTCACGTGTGAATTGGCCTTGGGGGGATGAGCAACTGGATCACGATCGATATGCCCGGAACAGGACGGGCAGCTCAGGGGAAGCCCAGTGCGATCGGTAGCGATAAGGTGCAGCGCTTGTGCTGGGTTGTACGTGTTGGGTCGTGGCTTACGCATCACGCCTCCTCGCGGAAAGAGCACCGGCCAGGTTCCGGAGCCGGCACCAAACAAACTAAACGACTCGAAATTGAAATTGCAGCGACATCACCAATTCTTCATCTTCTGAATAACCGGTAACGCCTATGATGATAGGTTATGAGATTATCCGTGGATCTGGCGATTCTGATTTAGATAGTTATTTCGACGGAACTTCTTGTGTTGTATCGCGAGATGCGCTGACATCATATACGCCCATTTTCGTCTTTGCGAACGTTTGACTGATCGTCGAGGCTTCAGGCAATGACATCGATTAGCGAATCCCGGGCTGGTCGGCCCACTGATCGTCACCCCCAAGCGCATGACCCCGATCTGGATGAGGCGACGCTTGCGGCTCTTCGCATGTGGGTCATCATGAGCCGGGCACAATCGGCGGTTGCCGCTCATGCCGCTGCGAATGTGGGTCGTCACGGCCTGACGCTTGCCGAGTTTGGTATCCTGGAGGCCCTCTACCATCGTGGCCCTATGCTGCTTGGTGAGGTGCAGCGGCGCATCCTCGTTTCCAGTGGTGGGATTACCTTCCTGGTGGACCGGCTTGAAGCAAAGGGGCTGGTGGAGCGATGTCGCAGTGAAACGGATGGTCGAGCGCGGATCGCATCGCTGACCGAGCGGGGAAGGGGATTGGTGATGGAGATATTTCCGGCTCACGCACGGGAGCTTGCCCGTGTGATGAGTGGAGTCTCTTCCAGGGATAAGCTCGTGGCGACGGACATTCTCAAGGCGTTGGGAACCGGAGCAGCCCGGATGTCCTCTCCAGAGGATCCAGGAGGGTGACCGATCGTGACCGCCTGTTAGGGCCTGAGCGGTAACTAGCGGTAAACGAAAATTCCGCAAGGCGGTGGCGCGGGCCCTTGACCAACGGGACAAGTCTGATATCTTTCTCACTACTAAGATACATTTATCCCATTCGATCAACGAGAGGATCTCATGCAGTGGGCTCTTGATACCGCGCACAGCCAAATCCAGTTCTCAGTGAAGCACATGGGGATCTCAACGGTGCGCGGAACGTTCGGGA
Organism: uncultured Gemmatimonas sp.; assembly: GCA_964431565.1. GTDB lineage: Bacteria > Gemmatimonadota > Gemmatimonadetes > Gemmatimonadales > Gemmatimonadaceae > Gemmatimonas. The sequence continues at coordinate 836 of CAYSKN010000081.1, read as the reverse complement.
CCTTCAGCGGTGGCATCGAGGATGACAACGGTGAAGTCAAGAGTGTGTCAGTGGAAATTGACATGGCTTCGATCGATACGGGCCAGAGCCAGCGCGACAATCACCTCAGAAGTCCTGACTTCTTCGATGTGGAGAAGTATCCCAAGGCTGTATTCAGCCTTACCAGCTTCGAGCGGAGCGGCGACGAAGTCGTTGCCACGGGCGACCTAACCATTCGTGGTATCACCAAGCCGGTGGCGCTCAAGGGTGAGGTGGGTGGTCCTGTGCGGGATCCGGGCGGTACCCTGAAGGTTTCCGCGGATCTGGAGGCGAAAATTTCCCGAAAGGAGTGGGGTTTGGTCTGGAACGTCGCTCTTGAGACCGGCGGCGTGCTTGTGAGCGATGAAGTGAAGCTCGCGATAGATGTTCAGGCCGCTCCAGCGGCCTGAACACGATTTCATTTCTTCCAGTCCGCGATGAAGAGGTTGGTTTCTTCCTGGCTTTCCGCCCGCCTGTTGGATGCCCATATCAACTTTTTCCCATCGGGGCTGAACATCGGGAAGCCATCGAACTCGGGGTTTGTCGTGATCCGCTCGAGGTTGGTGCCGTCCAGGTCCACAATGTAGAGGTCGAAGTTGTGGCTGCGTGGATTCGTATAGTTTGATGAGAAGATTATCCGCTGACCGTCAGGCGTCCACGTCGGACCAAAGTTGGCGCCGCCCAACTTCGTGATCTGTCGCTGATCACTGCCGTCCGCGTTCATTACCCAGAGTTCCATCCGGTTGGGGCGAATCATTCCCTCCTTGAGCAGATCCTGATAAGCCCTGAGGTCCTCGTCATTGTCGTAGTGCCATGCA
>CAYSKN010000080.1:0-12195 GCA_964431565.1 uncultured Gemmatimonas sp. | reverse complement strand
CGTAGACACCATCGCAGTCCATGCCGGTCAGGAATCGCCAGACAGCGCCACAGGTTCGCGCGCCGTTCCGATCTATGCCACAACATCATACGTGTTCGACAGCCCCGAACACGCTGCCGATCTCTTCGGCCTTCGCAAGTTCGGAAATATCTACACGCGAATAATGAACCCCACCACAGACGCTTTCGAAAAACGTATAGCGGCACTGGAAGGCGGTGTGGCAGCAGTTGCGGTTGCAAGCGGACAGGCAGCACAGACACTGACAATTCTCAATCTCGCAGAGGCGGGCAACAACATTGTCGCCTCCAGATCACTCTACGGCGGTACCGTGTCACTGTTGTCCAACACGTTGCCCCGCCTAGGCATCCGCACAAGATTCGTGGACTGTCAGGATCACAAGGCCGTTGCGGCCGCGATCGATGACAAGACGCGCGCCATTTATGTGGAGACGATCGGCAATCCCGCGCTCGACGTGCCCGATCTCGAGGCACTCGCTGCGCTTGCCCACCAGTACAACCTGCCGCTGATAGTCGACAATACCTTTGCACCTGTAATCAACAGGCCGATCGATCACGGTGCCGATATCGTTCTTCACAGCGCCACCAAGTGGATCGGCGGCCATGGCAAGAGCATCGGTGGGGTGGTTGTGGACAGCGGTCGATTCGACTGGGCCTCCACGGCGCGCTTCCGCGCGTTCTACTGTGAACCGGAACCGGCGTATCATGGGCTCGTCTTCTCCAAGGCCTTTGGCGATGTGAATGGCGCCAATATCGCCTTTGCAATCCGCCTGCGTGTGCTCCTGCTCCGCGACATCGGTGCAGCTCTCTCACCATTCGATGCGTCGCACTTCCTGCAAGGACTTGAGACACTGCCACTGCGCATCCGCCAGCACAGTGCCAATGCACTCCGCGTCGCGCAGTATCTCGAGGCGCATCCATCGGTGTCGTGGGTGAAATACCCGGGACTGGAATCGCATGACACCCATCGCAACGCGAAAAGGTATCTTCACAACGGGTTCGGCGGTGTTCTCACGTTCGGTGTTCGTGGAGGGGAGGCGGCAGCGCGTCGCTTCATCAGAGAAGCCGGCCTCTTCTCCCTGCTCGCCAATCTGGGTGACACCAAGAGCCTCGTAATTCATCCATGGACAACCACACACGAGCAACTGAGTGATACCGAACGCCGCGCAGCAGGGGTAACGCCCGATCTTGTACGGCTTTCGATCGGACTGGAGGACGCCGAGGATCTGATCGATGATCTTGACCGTGCACTGGCTGCTGCAGTGGCCGCAGACAACTCGCGTACCGGTGCTGCCGGCCCGGGGCGTGCCGAGAGCGCAGCATGAGCATCCGGTCGTCAGCCGGTGTTCGCAGCGGGCGGATTCCACTTGGAATCCGCCCGGGTGTGAATGCTGTCGAACGCGAGCAGCCCGCCTCCCGTGTTTCGGCGCCCCAAGCAGACAGACACCACGACACGCTGGGCGCAACGATACCCGTACGTGATGAGGTCATCACGTTTCATGACTTTCCGCTCGACAGCGGTGCGGTCATGCCTCATGTGAACGTGCACTTCCGCGTCGAAGGTGCGCTCAGCAGGACTGGAGACAACGTCGTACTCGTCGTGCATGCGCTCACCGGTACGGTACACGCCAGCAGTTGGTGGAAGGGCGTCATAGGCGTGGGGCGGTCAATCGATCCTGAGCGCCATGCCGTTGTTTCCGCTGGTTTGCTGGGGGGGTGTGACGGCACCACTGGCCCCAGCAATGACAACCCTGATGCACTCCCGGCGGTTACGACGCGCGATCAGGCACGTGCACTTGCCTGGCTGCTGGACTCACTTGGGGTGCATTCGCCATTACTCATATGCGGCGGCTCGCTCGGTGGAATGGTGACGCTGGAGTTTGCGGCCAGCTATCCCGAACGTGTTCGCGGGGCCGTTGTATTTGCAGCCCCGGCAACACAAACTGCTCAGGGGCTTGCTTGGAACACCATCATGCGGCGTGCCATTGAGCTCGGTGGTGTGCACGAGGGGCTTGCTCTGGCCCGCATGATCGGCATGCTGAGCTACCGTACGCCTGAAGGTCTCGAACGCCGCTTCGGCCATGAGCGTAACACCAGCGGCGGTTACCGTGTCAACGAGTGGCTGTATGCACACGGAGAACGCCTGGTCGCACGCTTCGACGCTACAAGCTATGGTGCTCTTATCAATGCCATGGACAATCATGATGCGGGACGGGGCCGTGGCGGCATTGCGGCTGCACTGAAATCCGTGGCTGACCGTCTCACCGGTGTAGGCATACCTGGCGATCTCCTTTATCCGGCAGAGTGCGTGCGCAGCTGGACCACAGCCGCTGGTGCGACCTATCATGACCTGCCATCGATGCATGGACACGACGCCTTCCTGCTCGAAGTGAAGGGCGTCTCCCGTATCCTCGAAGAGGCAATCTGTAGAGCCGAACTGCAAGATGGATCATCTGTCAGGCAGAGGCTCGCCATGGAGGCCGTGGCTGACATCGCAACTGAGGCTTCATCCGAAACAACCGTATCGCAACAGCCCCATCATACTGCCGCAGCTCACGGCAGCACCGGCATTGCTTCCTCCGGCTGTGATGAAGTTCGGCCACTCCGTGTTGCACTCGCCGGATGCGGACACGTTGGTGGCAGCCTGCTTGACCTGCTGAGCGATCGTCACCTGGCAATGGCAACTCGCGGCAATCTCCGACCAGGTGAACGGGAGGTACGCGTTGAGCGCGTGCTCGTACGGGATGTGAGCCGCGAGCGCCCATCCATGGCAAGGGCAGCTGCTGCTGGAATTGCACCCGAGACAGCCTGTATCAGCGCTCCCGATCTGCTCCTTGGAGACGGCATTGATGTACTCGTGGAAGCCATTGGCGGAACAACGACAGCACGCACCCTCGTGGAATCAGCGCTGGCCCGTGGCATACGAGTGGTGACTGCCAACAAGGCGTTGCTGGGTGAGCGAGGCGAGGAGCTGCTGCGGCTCGCCCGAGAGAATGATACTGCCATCGACTTTGAAGGTGCGGTGTGTGGGTCCATTCCAATCGTGAGTTGCATACGCTCCGGTGCAGCGGGTGTGGGGATCTCCCGCATCAGTGGTATTCTCAATGGCACCAGCAACTTCGTCCTGGAGCAGGTCGCAGAGGGTCGCTCTCTTGATGCCGCGATAGCGGCTGCACAGGAATTGGGTTACGCTGAGGCTGATCCCACGCGTGACCTGAATGGACAGGATGCCGAGGACAAATTGCGCGTGCTTGCCTGGCTGGCCTTTGGCATCGAGCCGGCACTGCTCCAGGTCTCGCGTCAGGGTGTTGACGAAAGCATCGCACTGTGGGCTGCGGAGGTCGCCCGCGAAGGTGATCGGGTCAAGTTGATTGCCACATGTGAGCGAAAGGAAGACGGAATCGTGGCCCGCATCCTTCCAACGCGTGTCAGGGGCGACGATCCGTGGGCGGCCGTCAGTGGCCCTTTCAACAGGGTCGTGGTCGACAGCGAGTCGACCGGATCGCTCACATTCGAAGGACCTGGTGCAGGGGGGCTGGCGACAGCAGGAGTAGTGCTGGCGGATCTTCTGGCAGGCTGATGTTCACCACTGCTGGCGCTGTTCCGTCGGCATAATTCCCCTGGCTTCCAGTAGCCTCCTCACCGAATCCACAGGCAGCGGACTCACCCGTGCTGATCTGCTTGAAACGGGTGTCGCCATGAGCATGGCGTTGTAGAGAGCTTCCTCGGTGGCCTCTGTGACCGCCTGGAATAGTGCCGACATCTGATCGTTGCCAACCTCGATGCTGGCGTTGGTGTCCGCGTCAGGGTTACGCCGCACCCGCGGTGACGTGGAGAATGACAGTACATAGTCACCCGAGCCATTCGATGCACTCGAGCCTGTGCGTGCAAGCCCCATGACGGCACGGGCGGCGAGACGTTCGAGGTTGCGCGAGAGGATGGGCGCATCCGTGGCAATCACGATCATGCATGATCCGTCACCCTGCTCCGTGTTCGTATCATGAGGCGACCTTGTTGTACCGGGCGTGACATCCCGCTGGAATGAGAAACGTCCAAGTTGCTGCCCGATTGGGGCCCCCATCATCTGCAGCACACCGCCATAATTGCCCTGAACGAGAATCCCCACCGAGTAGCCACCCAATGACGCCGGAAGAACTCGCGACGAAGTGCCGACCCCTCCTTTCCAGCCGAACATGACCGTCCCGTGCCCAGCACCAACACTTCCTTCAGCAACCGGACCGCTGTCTGCTCTTGCCAGCGCTTCATACACTGCAGCCCCGATGCCGGGCCGGGCCCGGGTAGCGTTGAGCTGACCATCGTTGGTTTCGCCAACTACCGGGTTTATCGACCGCACCCCCGTGTTCTCCGGCAGCGACAGCATCCACTGCGCAAGAGCGTCACCCGCCTGCCATATACACAGTGTACAGGTGAGGACTATGGGCGTCTCGATCTCACCCAGTTCCTGCACCTGCGTGCCACCCAGGAGCTTGCCGAACCCGTTACCCACGTGAAGGGCAGCCGGAACACGATCACGAAACAGATCCCCTCCATGCGGTATTATGGCGGTCACACCAGTGCGCAGCGAATCACCGTCAGAGACAGTGACGTGTCCCACCTTGATACCTGCCACATCGGTGATGGCATTGTATCTCCCGGGAGTGAAGATGCCGGGAGCAAGTCCGATGGCCCGCGCACGGACCTGCTGTGCGTTCACATTCGACGCGGAAGCGAACAACAGGGTGATCAAGCCGAGGAGCGACTTTGTCGAGAGCGAGCGCACCGCGTTCTCCATCTCAAGTCAGGGCTGGGGGAAGTGAGCTGCAGACATCTGAAAGTAACCGTGACGAGGGCGGACGCTCGCTCTCACATCGATGGATTTCCGAAGTGAGGTTAGATTCCTGAATCGCTGATGTCACATCTTCCTCTTTACGGTCACCACCTGCTCCGCAGGCGTCTGAGCACTGCAGCGACTGACGGTCGACTGCCGGCCAGCCTCCTCCTGCAGGGCCGTCGGGGTATTGGCAAGCAGAGACTCGCCCTCTGGCTGGGGCAGTACCTGCTGTGTGACCGCGCCACGATCGACCGACTGACTGAGCCCTGCGGCGACTGCCTCGGTTGCCGATACGCCGAGCGTCAGTCACACCCCGACCTGCACTGGTTCTTCCCGCGACCAGCACTGAAAGACAGCGATGCACGCAGGAAGGGTGAAGACCTGGTGGAAGCGGTCAAGGCGCACATTGCCGAGGCGATCGAAGAGCGAATGAAGGCGGGTGGCCTGTGGGCGCCACCCTCCGGCATGGAGGGGCTCCATATCTCCACCATGAGGGCTCTGGTCTTGATGGCGGCACTGCGCCCAGCGATGGCCCGTCGGAGTGTCTTTGTCATCGGTGACGCCGAGCGACTGGTGACCCAGGAAGGATCCGATCAAGCCGCCAATGCCTTCCTAAAGCTGCTCGAGGAACCCGCACCAGGTCAGACTTTTATTCTGACTACTGGCAAGGCCGGTGCACTTCTGCCTACCATCAGGTCACGTGTGGTATCGGTTCGGGTGCCCGACCTTGCAGCGGCCGACGTGGGAGCCTTCCTGGGTAACCAGGCGGTGAAGGACAGATTCGCAGGGGAGTCACCCGAGGTATTGCTTGCGCGCGCGAATGGCGCACCCGGCCAGTTATTCGTGACCGAGTCGAATACCGCAGCAGCAGATGCCGCCCGGAACATGCTCGACTCGGTTCTGGACACCACTCATCGCGGTGTCATGCAGCGTATCAAAGTCGCTGCTGGTCAAGGTGCAGCGGGCGGCCGTGGAACGTTCAGCGATACGCTCGATGCACTCTCTCTGCTGCTTCACGCACGTACCCGTGCGCTTGTACAGTCCGGACTCGAGAGAGACGCACGCAATGCCGCCTTCGCACTCACTCTGGTGGAGAAAGTGAAATCGGCCGCATACGGGAACGTGAACCCGCAGCTCCTTTCAGCCTCCCTGTTGACCTCCCTACACCGCACCCTCAAACCTTGAATTCGTCTCATGTCGGACATCTCGCCCGTTCTGTCGCACATTGATGACGGCGGAAATCTTCGAATGGTTGACGTAGGTCACAAACCGTTTTCTGTGCGTTCAGCGGTGGCAAGCGGGCACATATCGATGAATCTGGAAACGTTCAAGGCCATACGTGACAATACTTTAAAGAAAGGCGACGTCATTCCCGCAGCCCGACTGGCCGGTATTCAGGGAGCCAAGGGGACGGCCGCACTCATCCCTTTGTGCCACCCCCTCCCGTTGTCAGGGATCGAGATCGAGGTTAGTCTCGATGAGGCTCTTCCCGGTTGCAGAGTGGAAGGATCGGTACGAACCACCGCCCAGACCGGGGTGGAGATGGAAGCGCTGACAGCCGTTTCCGTGGCATTGCTTACGATTTACGACATGGCCAAGGCGATTGATCGGACGATGGTGATATCCGATATAGTGCTGCGCGAGAAACGCGGCGGCACGTCGGGAGATTTCATCAGAAGTCCGTAGTGGACTTGGAAAGTGAGGGCCCATGAACGACCCCATAGATGCATCACCGAGCCCCGCAGTGTTGGCTCGCCACCGAACCATGATTCGTAGGTCGGTGCGCCGCCACTTCTCCAGGATCGGAATAGCTGGAATGCTAGTGCTCGGTGTAGCGACGCTACTGCGTCCCGGAAGTGATGGTCTCAGCGCCGAAAGACGTTTGGACCCTGACGCCACCGCATTACCGATATCCGAGCTCGCGGTGGCTCTGGCTTATCCGGGCGTAGTGTCGCCGGGACCGCGTATCGCTTATCCCGACTACCAGCCGTTATGGCGGCCTGCCGGTGAGGTGCTCAAGCGAGGAAAGCGCTCAAGCAGGCAGACTGCCACAAGCGATCCGAACAAGGCGGTATTTGCTTTTGCGCCAGACCCACGCGCACGTGCGCAACGTGAGACCCTTGGTCGCTGGCATGACATTCTCACATATAGCTCCAGGTATCGGATCAAGACGGATCTGGCTCGCCGCATTTACGACGCAGCGCTCCAGGCCGGCATTGAGCCGGAGCTTGGTTTCAGGCTGGTCCGGGTGGAGAGCGTTTTCAACGCAAGAGCCGTGAGCCCAGCGGGCGCGCTGGGACTCACTCAACTAATGTTGGGAACGGCCCGGATGTTCGAACCGAACGTCACGAGAGAGCAGTTGCTCGAGCCCGACATCAACCTGCGCATCGGCTTCCGCTACCTTCGAGGCCTGATACGGGAGTACAAGGGCGACCTGAAAGTCGCGCTTCTGGTTTACAACCGCGGACCTGCTGCTGTTCATGCTGCACTGGCGTCAGGCATAAGCCCGGCCAACGGTTACGAGAGCATCATCACACGTGGCTACAGAGGCAGAGGCACGCTGGACTAGTGACCAGCAAGCTGGTCCAGTGTACGCAATCAGAACAACGGCTGGCGATTCGCATCGGCGGATGAAACGGCCGACTTTGCGGAAGCGGGGGCCGCCTTCTCGCTTACCGATCCTTTACCAGGCGAAGTCTTGGTCATGCGGCTGGCGCCCTTGGCGCCCGCCGTGGACCTTGCTGCCGATGTACTCCGGCCTGAAGTACGGACCTGTAGCTTCTGACCGGCATTGATCCTTGTTCCTCTCAGGCCGTTCATGGCCTGTAATCTCGCAACCGTCAGTCCGTAGCGCTGGGCAATCCCACCCAGTGTTTCTCCACGTCGTACGACGTGCACCGCGCCCGACTGTACCTTGACCTGCGTAGAGCCGTAACGCTCAATCGATGGATCAGGAACATCACGAGCGAAAGCCACCGTGGCGGTATCAGGCACACGCACAGTCTGTCCTGTGGCCAGTCTGCCTTTCGATGTCACCCTGAGCGCAGGGTTATACCAGCGGAGCTGCTTCAGTGTAAGACCATGCTTCCGTGCAAACGTCGCGGCATTGGTCGCTGCGCTGATCTCTAACGAAGTCACCCCGTCCACCGACGTCATTGTGTCGAGCGCGGATGTCGTCCACCCGGCCGAACCCGGTATGACACGCACCCAGACGGGAGAATCCGGAGGAGCCATACCGCGAAGCAAGGCTCGATTGAGATCACGTATTTCATCAGCACTGCCACCGCCAGCCCGCGAGACTGCCGCCAGACTCGTGCCCGGTGCCACCAGAACCGAGTCGTACCGGTACACCGGCAGAGTATCGATTACGATACCGTAGCGATCGGGGGTTTTCGCCACCAGTGCAGCTGCAATCAGTTGCGGCACGTAGTTGCGTGTCTCGGCTGCCAGATAGTCCCCTTCAGCCAGCGCAAAGAAGCGGTCATCACCCTCGAAACCCTCGAGCTGTGAAGCATACTGCGTCAGTCCGCGGGACACCCGACCCGGCCCACCGTTGTAGGCAGCAGCAGCCAGATAGTAGGAACCGAACTGCTTCTGTAGATCGTCCAGGAATCTGATGGCACCGTCGGTTGCACGGGCCGGATCACGGCGCTCGTCCACCCACCAGTCAACCCGAAGACCGATTCCACGCGCGGTCGCCGCCATGAATTGCCAGATCCCCACCGCAGCAGCGCGCGAGTAGGCATCGGTATCGTACCCGCTCTCTATGAGTGCAAGGTAGGTGAGATCCTCCGGCATTCCACTCGTCCGCAACTTGCTGCGGATCATCGCCTCATAGCGCGTACCGAGCGACAATCGTGCGGCGAACCGGTCACGCGCCGTGGTGCTGAACAGACTCACATAGTACGCCACACGCTCATGGGTCTCATAGGACCTCACATCGATATCCCACTGAGGCTCATCACCGGCTATCGACTCGATCGCCACCTCCATTGAGTCGGCAAAGCTCGTCACCGAGCTCTCAGGCAGATCTCTGGAGACACTCACGGCAGATGCCTCACCTGGACGGGCCCGGTCGACGCCACCGGCCGCCGTTGCTGGCCAGGGCGTTTCCGTACGTACCGGTCCCACCCAAGGTCCGGTTGTGGCGCAACCGGAGAGAACAAATACAGCGCTCAACAACAGCGCCGGCAGTGGGCGTGACAATGGAAGACGATCCAACAACATACGCCTGCACCGGGAGAGAGGCGAGGTGGGACGAACCAGATCGTCCCCGGGCCTGCACAGGCCTCCATCCTGAATCCAGGGCGAGAGCGCTGCACCACGATTAATAGCCCAATCCTGCAGCCGACAACACCCTTCAGGGGAAATTTGCCTGCGAACAGGCCAAGACCCCGGCCGATCCGGCACATTCCGTCATCTGGAAGGGATGCCTTCCAGCGAAACCAGCCGTCTCCCCTCAGGTATCGGGCATCACACCAGCTTCCATTGCAAAGCGCGTAAGACCGGCTACCGAATGGATCTGGAGCTTGCGCATGAGACTCTCCCGGTGCGCCTCCACAGTACGCCTGCTGATACCCAACTCCGCAGCCATTGCCTTGTTGGTGAGCCCACGGGCCACACCCTCCAGCACATCCCGTTCCCGAGGAGTGAGTAGCTGGAGTCTGGAATCTGACGCGACCTCCGTTACTACCTCCCCCGCAGCGAGACGGCGCACCACGGTCGGACTGAAGAACGTGCCTCCGGAATGTACGGCACGAATTGCTGCACGCAGTTCCTCGCCCGCCGAGTCCTTGAGCAGATAACCGTGCGTTCCTATGCGCATCCCCTCACGGACATATTCGGCGTCATCGTGCATGCTCAGAAGAAGCACCCTCACCTTGGGTAGTCTCTCTCGCAGGCGCTCGGCGGCCTTGAGCCCCGATTCGTCGGGCATCGTGATATCAAGCACCACCACGTCCGGATGGCTCTCCATTGCAAGTTCAACCGCCGTCCGACCGTCGGGAGCCTCACCAACGACTTCTATGAGAGGATCGGCATCGAGAACGTAACGCAGGCCCTCACGCACCAGCGCATGATCGTCGGCCAGCAGCACACGGATGGACGCAGCGGGAACCGTATCAGTAACGATGCTCATGTTGATCCGGAAATCTGTTCGGTCATTAAGTACAATATCGCGTAACTTGCAGCGTATGCAGTGCCTGCCATCATGCAAGATGCCGAACCGACAACCCGGCGAGGTGTCCCGCCGGCTGAGGGATTCAACGCACGATGACCCCTCAGATCGACCGTAAGGGTACAGTGATCGTAAGGCGGGCACCGGGCAAAGTATTTTCGATGGTGAGGCAACCCTGAACGGCAAGGAGGCGCTCGCGCATTCCGGTAATTCCCATGCGATGCTCGGTGTGCCGTAGGTTCCCGTTGCGCAGCGTCGGGAAGCCACGGCCGTCGTCGCTCACGACCAGTTCGAGTACCCTCTCCGTCACTCCCACGGTTACGTCCACACGCGTGGCGTCAGCATGCCGGATGATGTTGCTGAGCGCCTCCTGAAGGGCGCGAAAGACCGCGAGATCAGAGTCCTCCGTGAGCAGTGGCAATGATGCCCGAGCCGAAAAAGACACGGACAAGCCGCTGCGCTCGGTGAAGTCGGTGACGAGCGAATGCAGCGCCGGGCGCAGACCAAGGTCGTCAAGGAGCGTGGGCCTCAAGTCGCTGGCAACTTGCCTGATACTCGCAATGCCCGTGTCGACCAGAGAGAGAGTGCGATCGAGACGCGGTTCCGCGCTGGGAGACAACAACGGCCGCAGCGCTCCAAGCTGCATCTTGACCGCTGAGAAAACTTGTGCGGTCTCATCGTGCAGCTCACGGGACAGCCTGCGGCGTTCCTCCTCGTGCTGCCTCACCATGCGGGCAGATAACCTCTCGAGCGCCTCCGTACGCGTAGCAAGCTGCCGGTCAAGGGCCCACTGATCAAGCGCTGCACCGACCTGCTGACCAAGCGCCAGCAGAAAGTTGTCGTCCAGAGCAGTGAACGGATTGCGTACATCTCCCGCCATGACAAGGGCACCAACGAGCTCAGCGCCGGCAACAACAGGCAGGACGGCAACAAACGGCTGACCGCTTGCTGCAGCCACCATCTGCGGACGTCTGGTGTACTGCATGCGCCTCAGAGCGGCGTGTACCGCGGGCTGAGCTATCCCCCCAATCCACTTGCTGCACACACCCGAGCCCTTGATGAAGCGACCACGCGCCAGCAGGTCGGAAAAATCGGATGAAACTCGAACACGCGAGCGTGCCAGCACACGCTCCAGGAGATCCGTCATGCTCCCATCATCACCAGCAGACCCCTCACCGTTGACAGCCACACCGAATGCCATCCCTTCGGTCGGTGTCTCCGACTGAACTGCTGATGAACCGGCCGAGGGAGAAACGACATCGAAGAGGAACATCGCTGAACCCCGCACACCAGGCAGAGCGAGAGGCCGCATCAGCAGGGTGTCAACCGGGTCATTCTCTTCACGCGTCCCCGATGCACGCCGTTGCAGATCGCCGGACAACGCACTCAATGCATGAACTCCCCTGCCCAGATCGTCGAGCACCAGAAGCACCAGCCCAGCGGCTACCAGCAGGATGAAGCTGATGTCCAGGTAATAGCCCCACGGTGCCCAGGCGCCCTGAGCACGCAGGAAGGGATAATCGAGGTGGTGGATACCCCACAGTCCGAACGAGATCGCGAGGAGACGGGCACCCGTGGAATGAGCTATACGGTGGTGTCGCCAGAATACCCAGCCGGTCCACAGGGTGGCACCACTCAGGAAGAGCACCGCTGGCAGTGCAGCCCAGAGAAAGTGATCGAGCTCATAGATTGCCACATAGGACCACAGCGGCGGGAACAGCACCAACCACAAGTAGGCCGGGCGTGGAGCGAGTTCGCGCAGGAACACCAGCGAGGCCCATAGAAGCGCGAGCGCCGTCCAGCCGGTGGTCACCTGATGCCAGTAGAGCCAGGCCAGTTCACCCGTGAGAAGAAAGCTCAGTATGCATAGGAGCCGCGCAACGTACACACCCCACGCCACGGCAAACCAGCCGAACCAGGAACGCCGGTAACGTGCAAACAGGTGAACACAGAGGGCAGCTACACCCGTTGTCACCGCAGCCTGAAGCAACGTGGCAGCGACCTCTGAAGCCAGCAGCGCCTGGGGACCCTGCAACCCGGTTTGCATCAGCAACACGACAACACCCATGCTGATGGCCGAAAGGGCTGCTGCCAGCAGATGACACTCAGAATAACCGACACTCCACTACGACCGGATCTCCTTCTGGATCTCGCTGTTGGAGACTTCGGAA
>CAYSKN010000079.1:0-12227 GCA_964431565.1 uncultured Gemmatimonas sp. | reverse complement strand
CAGATCCTGACGGACGTCGACGGCGTCTACACCTGCGACCCGCGCATGGTGCCGGACGCGCGCCGGCTCGAGCGGCTGTCGTTCGACGAAATGCTCGAACTCGCGGGGCAGGGCTCGCGCGTGCTGCATCTGCGGGCGGTGGAATTCGCCGCGAAATACGGCATCGCGCTGCGTGTGCTCGCGAGCCACGGGGAAGGCCCCGGAACCTTGATCGATCGGGAGGATCCACGCGTGGAAGCACCGGTAGTTTCGGGCGTCGCATTCAATCGCGACGAGGCGCAGATCGTGGTGAGCGGCGTGCCGAATGCGCCCGACACCGCGCATCGGCTGCTGCAGGGCGTGTCGGGGGCGGGCATCGAAGTCGACATGATCGTGCTCGCCTCGAATCAGGATGGTTCGATCGACTTCGCGTTCACCGTGCACCGCGGCGACTACGCGCGCGCGGTCGAACTCACGCGTCTCGGTGCCGCGTTCTGCCCGGGCGCACGCATCGACAGCACCGACCGGGTCGCAAAAATGTCGATCGTCGGCGTCGGCATGCGCTCGCACGCGGGGGTCGCGGCGCGACTGTTCGCGGCGCTGGCCCGTGCAGGCATCACAGTTCGCCTCGTTTCGACGTCGGAGATCCGCATATCCGTGTTGATCGACGAGGCGGAGCTCGAGCGTGCCGTACGTATAATCCACTACGAATTTTCGCTGTCGGGACATTCAGGGAATTACTGATGTGCGCGGACAGGGTCAGCGGCTACATTGATCTCCAGATTGCCTTTTTCCATGGAGGTCCAAAGAGAATGCTGATTCTGACAAGACGCGTTGGCGAAGCCGTGATGATCGGTGACGAAGTGACCGTCACAGTGCTCGGAGTGAAAGGCAACCAGGTTCGCATCGGCGTGGACGCGCCGAAGTCCGTGTCCGTGCACCGCGAAGAGATCTACGAGCGCATCCAGCGCGAAGAAAAGGGCGAGGGCGACCTGCCCGCCGCCGCCGATCTGCCGGGCTACGCGGTCGGCTGATCCCGCCCGGGCCGGCTGTCTGGCCCGCCCCCCGAGTTTCCAGCAAGGCCCCGCCGCCCCGAGCGACCGGGCCTTTTGCCTGTCCGGACCCCGGCCAGTATCATGCGCCCCTTCCACGCGCCGGAGAGATGGCCGAGTGGTCGAAGGCGCACCCCTGCTAAGGGTGTAGGGACCAAAAGTTCCTCGAGGGTTCGAATCCCTCTCTCTCCGCCAATTATTGATCCCACGCTGTCTCAAGCCATCTAGAAACCCCCGGAAATGCCCTGAATCCAAGGATTTAGGAGATTCAAGGTGTTTCATAGACTCTCGGTATGTCTCAACCCGGTGATGGTATCGGCTGCTGGTATCACACCGAAACTTCGGGAGATACCATCAAATGTTGACGGACAGCCAGATTCGCAGTGCCAAACCCTCTGACCGGCCACGGAGACTCCAGGATTCGCGGGGCTTGTACCTGCAGGTCATGCCGAACGGCGGTCGGTATTGGCGATTCAACTACCGGTTCGGCGTCAAGCAGAAGACGCTCTCTCTGGGCATCTACCCGGATGTATCGCTCGCCAAGGCCAGGGAGCGGCTTCAGGCGGCAAGGGAACGGCTGGCGGACGGCATAGACCCAGCCGCCGAGAAGCAGGCCACGAGCAAATCGTTCGAGTCGGTGGCCAAGGAGTGGTACCAGCGTTGGAAGGCCGGCCGGAACGAAAGGCATACCGTCTATGTCCTGCGGCGCTTGGAAGCGGACGTGTTCCCGCAGATCGGAGCACGGCCGGTTTCGGGGCTGTCGGCGTCGGACTTTCGGGACGTGGTCCAACGGATCGAGCAGAGGGGTGCTCTGGACATCGCCAGGCGGGTTCTGCAGACCTGCGGCCAGATCATGCGCCATGCAGTCGTCAATGATCTGGTGGCTCATAGCCCGGTGGCGGATGTGAAACCTGCCGATATCCTGAAACCGCATAAGCGGCGCAATTACCCTCGTGTGGCTGCTAAGGAACTCCCCGACCTGCTCCGGGCGATCGACGGGTACGTTGGCAGTGAACATACTCGGCTGGCCCTGCAATTGATGGCGTTGACCTTCGTGCGGACTTCCGAGCTGATCGGTGCTCGTTGGTCGGAGTTCGACATGAAGGAGCTTCGCTGGGACATTCCAGCCGAACGGTTGAAGATGTGGACGCCCCACATCGTGGCGCTAAGCACCCAGGCCAAGGCCACTCTTGAGCGACTGAAAGAAATCTCCTTCGACCAGGAGCTGGTGTTCCCTGGAGATGTGAACCCGCACAAGCCAATGAGCAACAACACGTTGCTGTTCGCGCTGTACCGGATGGGATATCGCAGCCGAATGACCGGCCATGGGTTCCGGGGCGTTGCTTCGACGATCCTGCACGAGCAGGGCTGGCCGCACGATCACATCGAACTGCAGCTTGCGCATCAGGAGCGCAACGCCGTGAGCGCGGCTTACAACCACGCGCTCTATCTAGGACCGCGAGCGAAGATGATGCAGGCGTGGGCCGATCATCTGGACACATTGCGGCAGGAGAAGACGAAGCAGGAACAAAAGCTAGCTGCCTGAGCGGCTGGGTGAACTCGCACTAGAGCGCGTACTTGCGCGGGCGGCCCCTCTTTCGAGGCAACGCCTCGTGGGCGGCCTGCGGAGCACGGTAGCCCTCGGGATCGGCAACCCAAGCTTGCAGGGCACTAGGGGGCCACCCGCACGCTCGTCCTCCCAAGTGGATAGGTGGCGGGAATCGGCACGCCGCGATACGTCGGTACAGGGTGGGGCGGCTGAGCCCGGTTATCCGCATTACATCTCGCATGCGGAAGAAGGCTGGTGCCGGTAGTTCTCGGCTGCAAGCCTGGCTTGCGGGAGGCGGCGGGCAGGGTTGGTCCATGGTCTGCCCGTCAACGCGGGCGACGCTGCGGCCGGAAATTCAGAGGTAGGCTTCGCTGGCGCGGACAGCGGCGCACGCAGCGTCGACGGGCTCCAAGCTCCGGTTCCAGCACCAGATCTTGTGCCATCCAAGCTAGAACTTCCGAGCGGCACCAGCCGATTGGCCGCCCACGGTAGCTTGTTTTCTTGGGAAAACGGCCAACCAAGCTCAGGCTGAGCAATATCCACCACGGCCGGCGAGTCAGCCGCGCCACGTCTTGGGCGCTCAAGATCTCAGTTAGCGGGACGCAGGGCTCATTAACCCAGCGCGACAGGGTAACAGGCGGCGGGACCAACGCATTCTGATTTGCTCGGCTCGACACAGCAGGTTCGGCACTCATTGCAATTCCTCCCGACGATGGAGCGATCCGTCGGCAAGCAGCCTCTATCAGAGCGTCGACGAAGGGACCGGGGCGAAGCTGGGAAGATTCAGGACAAACACGCATTGGTCCCGCTTGTGCGAAGGAGTTTTGCGCACAAGTAAGTAGAAACTCATCCCTCGCAGAGTTTCGTGCCCTCACAGAATTGACGTGGAGTCCGTCTGCGGGAGCACTCGTGAAGATTCATCCGATCCTGATCGCAGTCTTTCGGATTCTGGGGAAGACGCTACTCCTCCCAATACTGGCCGCGCTGGTCATGCTAGAGCCTATTGTCAGTTTCCTCTGCTGCTTCATGCTGTTCAGCGGCATGTTCGCTGCCATCGTGTTCGAGGTATCCGCTGTTGGTCCCCGGTTCCCGTTCCTGGTCTTCTTTGGGATATCTCTGGCGTTCGGCGTCTTCCTGTTGCTGTACCACGCGCTCATCGCACTGCTTTTAAGGGATCAATAACAATCTCAAAATCACTAAGCACGTGTTGCAAACGTCGAGTTACCGATATCGAAAAGGATGTACGCTGAGAATGGAGCTGGGGGTAGTACGGTAGAGGCTGGGGAGAAAATCTGATGGCTTCACGTATCGATCCGACGCGGTGTGAGAATCGGCGGGTTTTCGACGAAGTTGCGTGCGCGTTAATTCTGAACTTCTCTTCGAGCTCGTAAATCTATAGGTCCTTACAAACCAAACACGACACCCTCGACTTGCAACGCGTCCCAAGAGTCGCGCGAATCGGTCAGGACTCGGTTCGCGATTTCATTTGCAGTCGAGAGTCGCGCTGCGGTGGGTCTTCCAGATGTGTTCATGCAGTACGTGCCTGAAGCAGGCGTAGGCCGTTCGCAACGACGATCAGGCTCGCGCCCATGTCTGCAAACACGGCCATCCACATGGAGGTGCTGCCGAGAATCGTCAGAACCAGAAATACAGCCTTTATGCCAATGGCGAGCGTGATGTTCTGTACCAGAACGTTGTGTGTTCTGCGGGAGAGGCGGACCGTCTCCGGCAGGCGCCGAAGATCGTCATTCATTACGACCAGGTCAGCCGCTTCGATGGCCGTATCGGTGCCGGCTGCTCCCATTGCGATCCCGATATCGGCGGCTGCCAGCGCAGGTGCATCGTTGATGCCATCACCCACCATGCCGGTTGGGCCATTCGACTTCTGCAGTTCCTTGATCGCATCAAGCTTGTCCTGCGGCAGCAGATTGCCGCGAGCGGCCGAAATGCCGGCTTGGGTGGCAATGGTATTGGCTGTCGCCTGATTGTCGCCAGTGAGCATTACGGTGGCGACACCCAATGAATGCAAGTCTGCTATGGCGTCCTTGGAGCTTGCCTTGATCGTGTCTGCGACTGCGAAGATGCCCAGCACGCGCTCCGTAGTCGCCAGCAATGTTACCGTGCGACCCTGCTCTTCTTGCGCCTGCAGTTCAGCTTCAAGTTTGGCGCCGCATAACCCTTTCTCTTCGATGAGTCGATGGTTGCCAAGGAAGTAGTTCCGGGCATCGATAGTTCCCTGCACACCACGGCCGGCAAGTGCAGTAAATTCGCTGACGTCCTTATGCGGGAAATCCACGAGTCCCGTCGCAATGGCACGCGATACCGGGTGATCGGAGCGTGACGCTAGACTTGCGGCTAATGTCTGCGTTTCGGCACTCGGCGGATTGGATGAGTTCGGGGCTGCCGAATGGACCAGCTTGGGCTTTCCTTCCGTCACCGTGCCGGTCTTGTCGAGTGCGATCACGGTAAGCTTGCGCGCTCCCTCCATGTGAACACCGCCTTTGACCAACACGCCACGCCGCGCTGCGCTCGCCAGAGCGCTGACGATGGTGACGGGAGTGCTGATGACCAGTGCGCAAGGGCAGGCGACCACCAGCAGGACCAGCGATTTGTAGATCGCTGCCGTCCAATCCCATCCCAACAGCAGCGGGGCACCAATGGCTACCGCCAAGGCTAGGAAGAACACACCCGGCGTGTAGACAGCCGCGAACCGGTCCACGAACCGTTGCGTCGGAGCGCGGCTCCCCTGGGCTTCTTCGACCGCGTGGATGATCCGTGCGATGGTTGAATCGCTCGCTACCGCTGTGACCTCGATCTCCAGCTCCGCGGTCTCGTTGATGGTTCCGGCAAACACCGGATCACCGACGCGCTTGTCCACGGGCAGTGATTCCCCTGTCACTGGCGCCTGATTGATCGCGCTGGCGCCCTTTAGGATTTTTCCGTCCAACGGCAATCGTTCGCCAGGGCTGACCCGGATAACCTGACCCATTGCGACGGCGCTGGAAGGCACCTTCTCCCAGCTGCCGTTTTCGCGACGCACCTGGGCCTCCTCAGGCGCCAGTGCCAACAGTGACTTGATGGCATTGCGCGCCCTATCCACCGCGCGGGCTTCGATCAGCTCCGCGATGGAATAGAGCGCCATGACGGTCGCGGCTTCGGGCCACTCACCGATCAGAAACGCGCCGGTGACAGCCACACTCATCAGGGCATTGATGTTGAGCCGGCCCTTGCGAAGCGCCTGCAAACCCTTCTTGTAGGTTTCCAGTCCTGAGAGTGCGATCGCCGTAAGCGACAGTACCAGCTGCAGTCCCGTACTGATCGGCCCATCGGCGAGCGCGAAAGAAATGGCCTCGGCTCCCAGTGCCAGAGCCAGCGCAGCACAGAGCTGGAGCATTTCCCGGGTGAGCCCGGCGAAGCGCGACCCCGCTGCTGCCGAGGTGTTGCTGGCTTCGCGGACTGTTGCACGCAGGCCGGCGTCTTCGATGGCCTGCAGAACCGATGGGATTGTCTCCGGCGTGGAGCGGATGCCCAACACCCGCTCTCCCAGCTGAAAGTTTAGGCTTTCGATCCCGGGGATACCCTCCAGAGCGCGCCGGATCTCTGCCTCCTCTGAGGCACAGTCCATCGCAGGAATGTGCAGCTCAGTGGTTGTGACACCGCGCTTGGCCATCTCAGGTCTCCAGCACTGGTTCAGGTGGCGATGCGGGCTTCGGACTACGGCGGTGATGGACGAGGTAGTAGAGCCCCGGCAACACGAGCAGGGTCAGGATCGTCGAGGAAACGATGCCCCCGATGACCACCGTTGCCAGCGGCCGTTGTACTTCGGCACCCGTACCGACGTTCAGCGCCATCGGCACGAACCCCAGGCTTGCAACCAGCGCCGTCATCAGCACCGGGCGAAGGCGGGTCAGTGCACCCTCTATGATGGCAGCGGACAGCTCCTTGCCGTCGGCGAGCAGACTCCTGATGAAGCTCACCATCACCAGTCCGTTCAGCACGGCCACGCCGGAGAGGGCAATGAAACCGACCCCGGCGCTGATGGAGAGCGGAATGTCCCGCAACCACAGCGCCAACACTCCACCGGTGAGAGCCAAAGGCACGCCAGAGAAGATGATGAGGGCGTCCTTGACACTCCCGAAGGCAAGGATCAGCAACGACAGGATTAGCAGTAGTGTCACCGGCACAACGATGGACAGCCGGCTCGCGGCAGATTGCAGCTGCTCGAACGTCCCGCCGTAGTCGATCCAGTAGCCGGCCGGCAATTTGATCGCGTCGATGCTCTTCTGTGCGTCCTGCACGAAGTTGCCCAGATCCCGACCGCGGACATTGGCTGTCACAACCAGGCGCCGCTTCCCATCCTCACGGCTGATCTGGTTGGGTCCGGGGCTGATGTCCAGATCGGCCAGTTCTGCCAACGGAACCTGTCCCCCTGCGGGCAATGGAATCGGCAGTCGCTCTATCGCATGCAGATCGTCACGCACGCGCTCGGGAAGCCGAACCACGATGTCGTAGCGCGCGTCTCCTTCAAATACCTGCCCGACCTGCAATCCGCCGATCGCAGTGGCTACCACCGACTGGACGACCGAAGGTTCAATGCCATAGCGCGCAAGGGCAGGCAGGCGCGCTTTGACGGACAGAACTGGCAGTCCGGTGACCTGCTCGACTTTCACATCGGCCGCACCGCTCACTGCACTCAGCGCGCCGGCCAGACGGTTACCGGTGGCGAGCAGCGTGTCCATGTTGTCGCCGTAAATCTTCACGGCGAAATCAGAGCGAACACCCGAGATCAGCTCGTTGAACCGCAGCTGGATTGGCTGGCTCATCTCGTAGGCATTGCCCGGCAGGTCCTTCAGTGCCTCCTCAATCTCCTCCGAGAGTGTGGACTTGAGCTTCTTGGGGTCAGGCCACTCTTTCTGCGGTTTGAGCATCACATAACCATCGGAGATGTTCTGCGGCATGGGGTCAGTTGCGACCTCGGCCGTACCGGTTCTGGCGAACACGGTCTGCACTTCCGGGAACTGCATGAGGCGGGTCTCAATCTGCTTCTGGAACTCAACCGATTGCGTAAGGCCGGTTGCGGGTATGCGCAGGGCCTGCACCGACAGGTCACCTTCGTTGAGACTGGGGATGAACTCGCTGCCCATGCGCGAGGCCAGGAATCCGCAGAGAGCCACCAACACTATGGCACCCGCAACGAAGGCCAGTCGCGCCCGCAGCGCAAAGCGCAGCAGCGGCTCATATCCGCGACGTGCGGCGCTCAGGATGATGTTGTGCTTCTCCTTGACCGGCCCCCGGAACAGGAAGGCCACTGCCGCCGGCACAAAGGTTACCGACAGGATCAATGCCGAGACGAGGGCGATCACTACCGTCTGGGCCATCGGGTGGAACATCTTTCCTTCCACGCCCTCCAGCGCGAATATGGGTATGTAGACCACCGTGATGATGAACACGCCGAACAGACTCGGGCGTATCACTTCGGCCGTTGACGTGTAGACCGTGTCCAAGCGCTCCCGCAGCGTCATTGTGCCTCGCGCCGCGCTTTCCTCGGACAGACGTCGCAAGCAGTTCTCGACGATGATGACGGCGCCGTCCACGATCAGGCCAAAGTCCAGCGCACCCAGACTCATCAGGTTCGCCGATACCTTGGTCTGCACCATGCCGGTGATCGTCATCAGCATGGCGATGGGTATGACGGCAGCGGTTAGCAGTGCGGCACGCAGGTTGCCGAGCAGCAGGAACAGCACGACGATGACGAGGATGGCACCCTCGATCAGGTTCTTCTGGACGGTGCCAATGGCCTTGTCGACGAGAATAGTGCGGTCGTAGGCCGGCACGGCTCTCACACCCTCAGGCAGGGAGTTGTTGACGATCTGCAGACGTTCGGCCACGGCCTTGGCGACCGTGCGACTGTTCTCGCCGATCAACATGACGGCGGTACCCAGAACGGTCTCATGGCCATCACGGGTCGCCGCGCCGGAGCGCAGTTCCTTGCCGAGACTCACCTCTGCGACGTCCCGCACCATGATGGGCAGTCCATCGCGCGTTGCAATGACAAGCCCGCCGATGTCTTGAAGACCAGACAGCTGGCCAGGAATGCGGACCAGCAGCTGCTCCTTGTTGCGCTCCAGGTAGCCAGCGCCTTGGTTGGCGTTGTTGCGCTCCAGTGCGTCGGCCAGGTCGTCAAAGGTGAGCCCAAAGGCGAGCAGCCGTGCAGGATCGGGCTGTACGTGGAACTGCTTGGCGAAGCCGCCAATGGAGTTGACCTCCGTGACGCCGCCGACCTGCAAAAGCTGCGGCCTGATCACCCAGTCCTGCAGGGAGCGCAGAGCCATTGGATCGTAGGCAGTCCCGTCAGGTTGCCGGGCATCAGGATCAGCTTCCACGGTGTAAACGTAGATCTCACCAAGGCCTGTTGCGATTGGTCCCATAGCGGGCGCGACATCGGCGGGCAATCGGTCGCGGACCGACTGCAGGCGCTCGTTCACCAGCGTTCGGGCAAAATAGATGTCCGTCCCGTCCTTGAAAACCACCGTGATCTGCGACAGTCCATAGCGGGAGAGTGATCGACGATAGTCGAGGCCAGGCAGTCCGGTGATTGCGGTCTCTATGGGTACCGTGATGCGTTGTTCCACTTCCAGCGGCGTGTAGCCGGGGGCCTGTACGTTGATCTGGACCTGGACGTTGGTGATGTCAGGAACGGCATCAATGGGGAGCTTTTGATAGCTCCAGACGCCGAGTGCAGCGATGGCCAACATGGCAATCATCACCACACCCCGGCGGGCGATGGACGCCCTCAGCAGGGAATCAAGCATGAGCGTGTACTCCGAAGAAGGGGATGCAGCGGGCTGTGGCCTTAATGTTCATGTTCGGCCTCGCCCTTGCCGAGCTCTGCCTTGAGTACAAAGCTGCCTTCCACGACTACCTGTTCTCCCGCCTTCAAGCCTTCCAGGATCTCGACAGTGGTACCGTCAGTACGTCCCGTCTTGACCACGCGCGGCTCCATTCCGTCTGCGTCTTCGACAAACACGGAAGTACCGCCTTCGAGTTCCTGCAGGGCGCTGGCAGGCAAAGCCAAGGGAACCTGCGTCTGGCTCACCGCAACGTCGCCACGCACATACAGTCCCGGTGTCAGTGCCCCGTCGCGATTGTCGACAACCACACGTGCCGTGAGGCTCTGCGATGCACTAGTGCCCAGCGGCGAGATGAAGACCACCTTTCCGGTGATCGTGTCTTCACTATCGGTCACACGAATCCTGACCGTCTGGCCAACCCGGATGCGGGCACGGTCGCGCGGAAACAGTGATAGCTCGGCCCACAGCGTGGACAGATTGGCCACTGTGAACAGCGGAGTCGTGCCGGCCTGCTCGCCGACATTCGTGAAGCGCTCCGTAACAACTCCATCCAACGGGCTCGTGACCGTGTAGACCTGCAGGCTTTCGTTGCTTTCGATGGTTGCCATGGGGCTGCCGGTTCTCATGGACTGCCCGACAACCGCCGAAACGCTGCGAACAACGCCTGGAAACCGTGCGGCAACGCTGCGAACAGCCTCCGCATTCGGTTTCAGTACTCCGTACAGCGGGATCACTTCGGAGATGCTCCCGGGTCCAGCCGCAGCGACCACGATGCCAGCATTCTTGCGTGCCTCTGGCGTCAGCTTCAGTGCCTCGGAGTGACCACCTTCTTCGTGCTCGCCGTGCTCTCCCGCGGTTTCTTCGCTGCCGTGCTCTTGATGATCGCCATGCTCTTCGCCTTCTTCATGCGCGTGCTCCGATGACTCGGCGGTTTCGGAAGAAGGCTTCTCGCTGCAACCACCGACGAGTAGGGCAGCAAGGAGAATCGAGGCGACACTCGTTGTGGAATTGTTCACTTCTGGGCTCCTTCTGCGGTAGCGGAGTTGCGGCCGGGCTCGTCCTTGTGATCACCATGTTCCTCGTGCTTGTCACCCTCCCGATGGTCGCTGTGCTTGTCGTGCTCGGCGTGCTCCTCGGATTCAGAGTGCGAGTCGTGGTCGTGGCTGTCTTCGGCGGACTTCTCCGCACAGCCTGTTGCTAGAACTGCGGCGAGGACGAGAGAGAGCGCGCTTGCGATGGGCTTCTTCATGGCAGGGTTCCTTCTTCGATGGCCGCCGTTCCGGTCAACCGCTCGATTTCAATCAGTGTCTGGTGGTACTCGGTCGCGGCGTCGATCAGATCCGCCTGCAGGTCGAGCAGTTCGCGTTGTGCGTCGATCAGTTCGAGGTAGCTGTAGCGACCGCGTTCGAAGGCATACGTGGTGTTGCGCAGCGCCTCCTCCATTTGCGGCAGGGCGCGATCCCGCAGCGCGGGGACCTCGCGAGCCCGATCCTGCATCTCGCGATACAGCTGACCTAGGCGGGTCCTTGCCTTTAGCAGGGCGACGGAGCGGTTGGCTTCGGCCCCGTCGCGGCGCGCTCGGGCTTCGGCGATGAGACCCTCATTGCGATTATTGATGCCGAGCGGCACGCTGAACGAGAAGACCAACGCCATATCCTTCGTCGCTTCCAATCGCCGTACTCCGGCACCCAGCTCTATGCCGGGCCGACGCGTGGCGGTATGGAGACGAATCTCCGATTCGCGCAGGCGGGACTCGGAGAGGTAGCGCGAGATGTCCGGCGTCTGCTCCAGCGACCGGAGCAACCCGTCATAGTTGACGGGAGCGGGCAGTGCGTAGAGGTCCGCCGTCACGGTATCGAAGTCCGGTTGCTCGGCGCCCCAGGCTTCAGCAAGCGCAAAACGCGCCGAGACCAGTTCGTGCTCGGCATGCGCATCCGCGATGCGGGCACGTTCGAGGGCCACGCCGGCCCGGTCCTGCTCGGCCTGTGGTGACCGAGCAGCCTCGACGCGTCGCTGGGCAGCCGCCAGGGTCTCCTCCGCGAGTGCCACAGCGCGATGGGTCAGTGCGTGCTGCTCCTGCATGCTCACCAGCGTGATGAAGCGCCGCGCGGTCTCGGCGACTAGATCCAGGCGGCGGATAGCCTTCTCGGATTCCAATCCGTCGCGCTCGGCCCGCGCCACATCCACGCGGCGATCCCGAAGGCCACCGATTTCGATCAGCTGGCTCAGGCCCAAGGTCAGTTCGGCCCCTTTCAGACCGCTGACGTCACCGGTGCCCAGCACATTCTCGAGATTGGCGTTGAGCGTCGGGTTCGGCTTCACGCCGGCCTGGGCTATGCGGCCATCCTGTGCCACAAGCAGATATTCATAGGCACGAAGCTCCGGATTGGAGCGTACGGCCCGGGAGAGAACCTCCCGCAGAGTAAGGGGATTCTGAGCGGCCACGATCTGGCTAGCCCACCCCATGGAAAGCAGCACCATGAGCGTGATACGCCCAAGGGAAGAAGCACGGAACATGAAAGAACTCCTAGTGAACGCAGTCAGAGACGACCAGCGGCCGTCCCGGCGAGCGATACGTTAGGAGTAGGAGGGCGGACCCCTCACAGGAGGAAGATCAGGCGGTTGTGACGGTAGCGGAACCTGCAGGAACGCATGGGGTACTACGTATACGAAGGATGCAGCTGGAGATTCCACGGCGGGAATCGCGTACAACACCCAAGTGAAATCGAAATTGAAGTCAGGCTGATTCTGAGCCTGTGTGGATGACGAAAATGTTGAGCCTGGGAAGGATGCTTC